>NZ_CAAKON010000024.1:12-28032 GCF_901212655.1 Olsenella uli
TTTGGGGCGTCGTGGCGCGGGCAATGACATCCCCGCAACATCACTCGAGGCACAGCTTCTTACAAAAGCCGAGGTAGATTACTTGGACATACGAATTGGCCTTCCTCGAGGTCTGCCCCAACAAAGCAATCGCCCCAATTCATGGACAAAGTGGGGCTGGATCCTGCCCCGAGGATTTGTGGACCCGAGGAATGGCGCGGCTGGATGCCATCCCGGACAAGCAGAGCCCGCGCGCGACGGGGCTGCATCACACCCTGGGGTGATCGTCGCTTCAAGAACGATGAGACAAGACGCCGCCCCGAGATTCAAGGAGAGTCAGTCCAAGCTCTTTGTCGTTCCTTTAGTCCATTGATTAGTGCCGAGCAACATTTTGGCTGATAAATTGATGGTTCATGTGTATCTCAAACGTCATGGATGTTCATGCGGCGTTGGGCTCCGCGTTGACGAGGATGTTGTTTCTGTCCATCTCAAACGTCATGGATACTCATGGGCTCTACGCATCGGAGCGAGCCGAGGGGCACCCTCCCAAACGAAACGTCGCGCAGCCATTCCGCCAGCCCAAGACCGACTGGGCCTTGTGGAGCCGACCCTAGCGGCACGTCGCATGGCCCCGCCACCAACACGGAATCAAACGAGCCTCAAGGCGCCGTCGCAAGCTCGAAGCCAGATCGCCCTGCACTTCCTCACCCAGCGTAGTAGCACCGGTCCGACGCTCGGCGTGGCCTTCTTTGGCTTTTGCGGCATCGCCCGGCACTTCGTGAAGCACTACGTGAAGCTCTTCAAGAACGCCGCGATTCTCCCCTCGGACCTCTTGGCGCTCGACACGGCCGTTGCCGTCTCCTCCAACTACACCTATGCCCTAAACGAGATGGCCCTCTCGGGCATCACCAACATCGCCATCGGCCTCGCCGCCTGCTCGGTCATTCGCCGCCCTCTCGGCCGGGTGCGTTGGTTCCACCGCAAACCCATGCCCAAGAGACCTGCGGGCATGCGTGTCTTCACCAGGGCACGCATAATGAGCAGGGGCTTCTACCGCCGATGGACCTTTTTATGTTTCTCGGACGGGAGCTCTGTACGGTGGGGTAGACTAGTCCCCGTGACCGCGAGGTCGCATTGGTTCCGCGCCGCAAGGCGCAATGTGTTGCCCCGGAGGGGCAAACGAAAGAAAGGCACGTCATGGCACAGGGCACTGTTAAGTGGTTCAACCCGGACAAGGGCTACGGCTTCATCTCTCGCGAGGATGGCGACGACCTGTTCGTCCACTACTCCGAGATTCAGATGGACGGCTTCAAGACCCTGGACGAGGGCCAGGCTGTTGAGTTCGACATCACGACCGGCCAGAACGGCAAGCTCCAGGCCTCCAACGTCCGTAAGTTCGCCTAAGTCCGACTTACATACGCTTGGACAAGGGAGGGGTACCCACGGGTATCCCTCCCTTTTTATGTGAACTCCTCATGTTTGCGGGTGCCCACACGTAAGGTGCGCCCCTTTGGGGAGCGCCGCATCGACAGCCGGGAAGGCCGACATCCGAGAAAGCCCGCCCAAGGCGGGCACGCAGGCGTCACCACCGTTTGGGCCGCCTGCGCCCCCCTTGCATGGGCGCCCTCGTGCGGACGTCCTCGTGCGGACGCCCTCGTGCGGGCGCCCCCCATCTTTCTAGAAGCGATGCCGCATGACGACGGGCGCCCCCCATCTTTCTAGAAGCGATACCGCATGACGACGGGCTCCCCCGTCTCGTCCTCGAGCTCGACGCACACGAAGGCGCAGGTCACCTTTCCGTAGCCCATGCGTTTGAGCACGTAGGCGTAGAAGCGCGCCTGCAGCTCGTGCCGCGCGCGAATCTGCGAAAGCGTGAGCCCCTGGTCGCCCGTCTTGTAGTCCACGAGCAACGCCTCGGGGACCTCCCCGGACGAGGGTAGGGCATCACACGCCAGCAGGTCGATGGCACCCTCGAGGTTCTCGCCCAGAGCTGATGGCGCCTCCAAGAAGAACGGAACCTCCGCGCGAACGAGCGTATGCGAGAGCACCTCCCGGCGAAGGATGCTCCTTCCCCATCGCCCTAAGGCCGCAGTGAGTCTCGGAAGGTCGCGACGGGTGACGCCGTAGTTCCTGGCGACGATGCCCATGCGGGTCTCGTCGGGCACCTCGCCCGTCTCGACCATGTAGCGCGCGAGCTCGTGGAAGGCCGAGCCCAGGCTTGTTGCGCGGTCTGCGTCGTCAAGGTCCGCCGCCTCGCCGTCATCCTCCGTGAGCGGAACCTGAGTCGGGAGCGAAGCGGCCGCCTTTCGCCCCTCCACGGCGGGCACGGGACATGCGGGCACGCCAGAGCCCGTCTCCCCTGGGTGAGGCGCCTCGGGCTGCGGAAGCTCCAGCACGTCTTCCAGACCAAGGCCCAGCGCGCCCGAAGCCAATGCCTGGTGTGCCGAGGAGTAGCTGAACACCCCCTCGCGCGGGCGCCAGGAAGTGAGCTCGTCTGTTGAAGTGGCGTCCGCCGCGCCGTCAGGAATCAGGAATGTGCGCTCGGCCGCGGCGTCGTCATACGAGTAACCAGCCGCGCCCCCGCGCGCACAGGCGCGCGTGGCATCGCAGTCCGGCAGCGTTGAGCCCGAATCCACCTCGACCACGCCCTCTGCCTGGAGCGTGAGGTCAACGCAGCGCACGAGTCCCAGCGCCGCGCCGCCGTAGTCGAAGCTGTCCTCGCCCGAGTGCGGGCGCTCCGGGAAGAGGCCGGCCGCCACCTGCTCCGTCATGGCAGGAGAGAGACCTCCCTTTGAGCGCTCGGATGCGTTCAGCGCCAGAATCACACACTCACGCGCCCTCGTGAGGGCAACGTAGAGCAGCCTGCCGTCCTCGCGTCCCTCGGCCTCCCGATGCTCGGTCTCCATGAGGCAGCGCCACTCCAGGGGACTGGAGCATTCCCGCGGCTCCGTGGGCGTGTCCTCGCCCAAGTCTGGGCATGAGAAAACCTTGGGCGCAAGGGAGAGCACCACGCGGTCCCCCTCGCGGCGGGAGAGCAGGCGCGGCGAGGGACGGCTCGCCTCGGAGCCGCAGCAACCCACCACGGCCACCACGCGAAACTCAAGGCCCTTGGAGGCATGGGCCGTCATGAGGCTCACGGCGTCCAGGCCCTCGCCCGAGAGCGAGGCGGGACCCTCCTTGGCCGCATCGAGCCAGCGGGAGAACTCGTCTGCGGCGCGGATGGCGTCAAGGCCGTCCGGCTCGGACAACTCGCGCACGTGCCTCACGGCCGAGAGCAGGTTGGCCGCGACGGCGCGGCCGGCCACCCCCTCGTCCTCGAGGCGCGAGAGCCATCCGCTCTCCCGCAGGGCCATGAGGCAGACGTCGGCTACGGGCAGCTTGCCCACGCGAGACCAGGCGCGGCCAAGCACGCGGCGGGCATGCGCGAGGCGCTCCGAGGCTCCAACAGGTCCAAAGTCGGGCACGTCGGCACGGGCGCCGGGATAGATCCTGCGCTTTGCCGGTGCATCGAGCTGCTCCTGGGGCTTGGTGGCCAGCAGCAGCATGTCATTGGCGTCGAGCGCGAACATGGGGCTCTCGAGCACCGGGAACAGGCCGCTCTTGGTGTCGCGCGGGTTCGCGAGCGCCCGTACCAGGGCGAGCACCGTGCGCACCTCCGGGGCCCGGGAGAAGGTAGATCCGCCCACCACGACGCTCTCCAGCCCCCGCTCGCGCAGGGCCCGGATGTAGAGGTCCGCCTCGCCCAGGCTCCGCATGAGCACGGCCATGTCGTGCGCGGCCACGCCCGTCTCGCGTATGCGCGCGAGACGGTCTGCGAGCTGCGCCGCCGCAACCTGCGAGCGCAGCGGCTTGGGCACGGGCCTCTTGCCCATGCGGTGGGCGCGCGTGAGCTCAACCACCACGCGAGGGTGGCTCCGCTCCGGGAAGCTCCCGTTAGGGCGCTGCTTGGCCTTGAGGTCCATGAACGCGGGCACGATGCCCGTGTCGCCGCACACGCGCGCCACGAAGCGCAGGATGGCGTCGTTGCTCCTGAAGTTGTAGTCGAGCCGCACGGTGCCGGCCTCGCCCACCTCGGCGCCGCGGTCCTCGAACACGCCCACATCCGCCCCGCGGAAGCCGTAGATGGCCTGCTGGGCATCGCCCACCGTGGTGAGGTGGCACGCGCCCTCGCCCGAGAGGCCCTTGACCATGCTGACCTGCTGTCCGTTGGTGTCCTGGAACTCGTCGACCATCACAAGGCGGAACTTGTTCGCATAGCGCGCGGCGATGTCCGGGTGCTCGCGGAAGGCCTGGGCCACCAATTGCAGCAAATCGTCGTTGTCCAAGACGCCCATCGAGCGCTTGGCCTCGGCATATATGCCGTCAATGCGTCGCGAGAGGTCCATGAGCGGACCTTCGAGCCCCTGCGCCGCGGCCAGGGACACCTCGCCCCTCGCGGCGTCGAGGAGCCTGCGGACCTCCTTGTAGAAGTCGACGACGGCCTTTGCCCGCCACTTCCTGCCGTCGGGCCCCTCGAGCGTATCAAGCAGCCGCCGTGCCTCCTCCCCCGTGCGCTTGCCAGGCGCCAGCTCAAAGAAACCCCTCAGCCTATCGCGCGAGGCAGCTAGCTTCTCGAGCTCGTCGGGGTACTTGGAATCGCAGGCGCACAGCGCCTCGTAGGCATCGAGCAGGGCACGCAGGGCGCCCTCGACATCGATGCGCGCCGGAACGAACTCAAGCGAGTCGAGCCCGCGCTCGGCCGAGGCCGCCTTGTCGCGCAGGGCGGAGACGAGAGCGAGGACGTCTGCCCTTCCACCGGAGCCATATTCGCGAAAGAGCGCGTCCAGGCCCGGGTCCCCCTCGAGCTCGGCGAGGGCCCGCTCTGCCGCCTCGGCGCGCATGACGAGCGCCTGCTGCTCGCCAATCATGGAAAACTCGGGGTCAAGCCCCAGGTCGAGCGAATTCGTGCGCAGGATGCGCGCACACATGTGGTGGATGGTGCTCACCCAGGCGGAATCGACCTTGAGCGCCTCCTCAGCAAGGCCCGCCTCACGAAGGGCGCCGCGCACGCGCTCCTTGATCTCGCCGGCGGCCTTCTCCGTGAAGGTGATGATGAGCGCCTGGTCCAGACTGTCGAGGAACGGCCTGCCGCCCTCGCCGGACCCCGGGCAGAGGGCCCACACGATGCGGCGGGTCAGGGTGAACGTCTTGCCAGAGCCGGCGCCGGCCGCCACGAAGACGGGGCGGTCGAGCGTGGTCACGATGTCGCGTTGCTCGGGCAGAAGGCCCTCCAGCAACCCGGTTGGGTCAACGGCAGCCATCTACGATAGCCTCCTCTCGCAGTCCAGAACCGGACACCAGTTGCAGGCGTCCTTCGCAATCGGGCGGGCGTCGATGACACCCGCGCGCATGTCGTCGATTGCCTCGGCAATCTTCTCCTCGGTACGGTCGAGCAGCTCATCGAAGGTGCGAGCGCCCGGCACCGGCAGGCTCACGCGCTCCACCTCGGAGGCCCTGAGGTCTCTCGCCGCCCATACGGCATCAATGTCGCGGGCGCTCACGGCTCCCGCTATCTGGTGGTTGCCGCGAGTGCCAAGGTATACGGCGCCCACGACCTCGACCCCGCTGCCGCGCAAGAGGTTTCGGGCCACGCTCGCATAGACGAGCGTCTGGACGCGCCGCGGCAGCCTAAAGCCGGCGGCAAAGTCCTGCTCGCCGCGTGGACTCAGCGCATACTCCTCGAACAGCGAGCTCTTGTGCTTGTAGTCGATGACAAGCGCCTGGCCACGCTCGTTGACGTCGATGCGGTCTATCGTGCCCACAAGGTCTGCCCCGGCGTAGGTTGCCGCAAGGCCCGAGGTGCCGCCGAAGCGCCCCTCGAACAAGCGGGGCTCGAAGCCCTTGAAGCGGGTCGACTCGTAGGCGAGTGTGTCCACCAAATCTCGCTTGAGCTCGTCTAGCTTGCGCTGCTCGGCCTGGCCATGTGGAATAAGCGCCTGCTTGGAGCGCACGTTTCCCTCAAGCCTCTGGTGCTCGAGGTGCTCGTCGAACTCCGCCACCAGCATGTCCGTGGCCTTGGCAAGCGTGTCCTCGTCCACACGAGAGCCCGGAACCCGCACGGACGGGTCAAACCAGAACAGCGACCCCTCCGGGCGTTCGGCGGCGTCCTCGCCCACGAGCCCCGCCTTCCTCGACGCGGCGAGGAACAGGTCGCGATGCGTCACCTCCAGCACGCGGTGGGCAAAGGTGCCCATCTCCATGTTGGAGAACCCGGCGTCGCAGTCATCAAGCCCAAGGCGACGCAGGGTGAACCACTTGTAGGGGCACTCGAGGTAGCTTTCGATCTGAGACGCCGAGAGCGAGGGGCGCCCCTCGGGGAGTTCCGCCTGGCCATCGCGCGGCACCACGACGAGCCGGCGCAGCGCCTCATTGAGCCGACCGGCGGCCGCAGCCCCCGGAACCCTGCGAAGCGGCGTGCGCGCGCCGGTAGCGCTGAGGTTCTCCTCAACCAGGCCCTCGTCGCGCTTGGAGGCGGCGTCGGGGCGCAGCAGCGGCACCTCGTCACCGTCAACCTCCTCCGTGGCATAGCAAGCCAGGACCTCCGAGAGCATGACCGCCGGGAAGGTCTCCGAGGCACGCTCGTCACGCGCCGGGCGCACGAGGGCAAGCTCGGAGCGCGGCGCGCGCACCGCGGCGGCAAAGGCGGCTCGCGCCAGCTGGAGCCCGTCTGCGGCAACGTCGACACCCGTATGGGCAAGCAGCTCGTCCAGAGCCCCGTCGGCTACGGAAATGGATGAAGACGCCGCATCGAGCCCCAGGTAGACAAGGACATCCGCAGACATGGGCGGCAACGCGGCGGTAGCCTTAGAGGACACGATGAGCACCTCGCAGGCGGCCTCAGGCGCCGTGAGCTCCACGCGCCACGACGCGCGCACGCGATCGAGCGACATCGCGGCAAGGTCCACGAGCTCGGTGAGGCTTACGCCGTCCTTCCCAAGGGCGACGCCCGCATCCTTGAGCGCGCGCCCGGCGGCGCAAATGGCCTGAAGCGCCGCGGCGTCCTCCAAGGCAGACAGCACCTCCTCGGTGGGCGCGGGCTGGGTGGGAACGTCTTGAGTGGAGACGTCCGCGCCCGCAGGAGCGGCAGAGCCGGACGGTCCATTGGACGCACGGCCGGACGCATCTGTAGGCGCACCGTTGGCCCCCTCAGACGAGGCCCGCTCCTCAAGCCCCGCAGAGAGCCTCGTTGCCGCCGCGGCGATGTGGCCGCTCATGAGCTCGCGCACGCATGCCGCCAGGGCAGGCGAGGTGGCAGACGGATTCGTGAGGGTCTTGAGCACGGCCGCGGGCGTGAGGATGCGGTTGCCGCGCCAGTTGGCGTCGCGTCCCCACACACGCTCGACGCTCATGCCGCCCACGTTTGCGAGGAGGAAGTCGGAGATGTCTCGAGGCGGCCACCAGCTCATGTCCGGCAGGGGCTCGGCTGGGTCCTTGGGGCTGGAGGCATCGAGCTCGACCAGGCGAGCGACCTCCCCTGCGAGGCGCAAGAAGCCGGCGCCCACCCTCGTCTTGGCGGCGGTGCACCCCAACTGGGCCCGCACGGAGATGCCCCGGGCGCGGAGCTTGGGAGCGATGCCCTTCCACGCCCGGCGCACATCCGGCACCACGAGAACTACCCGGCTCGCACCCTCTGAGGTGCGCTCCACCACGTACCGGCACACGGCCTCGTCAACCGCGAGCGGGCCCGCAGGCTCAAGCAGCCGTACGGCACCTGTGGGCAGGATGCCCTTGCCCTCGCGCACACGAAAGAGCCTATCGAGAAGACGCTGAAGCTCGGGAGCCCTCGTGCCGGGACCGTCGACCAAGCCCGCCGCGTCGCCGCCAGCCATAGTCCCTTCCTCGCCCGCGTCGTCGGCGGCAGGCACAGAATCGCACGCGACCTCAATACCTCGCCCGCTCGCCGTCTCGGCGAGCTCGGCCACCATGCGGCGCACCTCGGCAGAGGCGGGTCCCCCGTCATCTCTTGCCAGAACATCCACGGAGGTGACCTTGCCAAGGGCGACGGCAAACTCGCGCGTGGCACGCGGCATCTCGCCAAAGCCCAGCAGCAGGCAGGCTGGCAAGCTGGCGTGCTGGTTGGCCATGCTGCCGGGGAGGAGCGCCAGCGCCTCGCAGGGCTCAACAAGCCCGCGGCGAACAAGCTCTCCGCCGTAGGCCTCGACAAGCTCGACGGCGCGTCGCTCGCCCTGCGTAAGACCTGGGCGCTCGCTCTCGGGAGGAAGCCATGGCAGGGCACGCTGCGCCAGCTGGCAAAGCACCCCCGCCGTGCCGCTCCCCCTGTCAAGCGGGGCAACCTCGGGCTCCGCGGAAAGCAGGCGTGCCATCATCACGGCACGCTGGGGAGGCGTCACGAGGGCACGGCCGTCTCCATAGAGTGCCCAGCGCAGCCGCAGCCAGGTCTCGGGCGTCGCGCACTCGACCCCCAGGGCAAGCTCGGGATTCCGCGCCAGGGCACGCTGCAGCTCGAGGGAGAGGGAGAGCGAGGGACACAGCACGAGCACGCGGCCGCCCGCACGCACGGCATCGCGTATCAGCCGAACGGCAGATGGCCCCACCAGCAGCTCTTCAGACGTACTCGCGATGTGCAGCGCCATGGCTCTCCCGTCGTCGCACAGCCCAGGGCCTCGCCAGCCGGCAAGGCCCCCACTTCAATGGATTCGATGGTACCGCGCATTCCGGACAATAAGTTTTGGACAAAGGCCTTTGCCCGATCCGCTCGGCTGGGCAAAGGCTATACCTGCCCTACTCGGCACTCTCCATGCGGTCGAGGACGCCGCGATAGCCGCCAACGGCGCCGTTCAGGCACTTCGAGACGCGGCTCACCGTCGTGGATGAGGCGCCCGTCCGTTGTTGAACCGCAAGATAGGGCTCCCCCGCATCGAGCAGGCGAGCGACCTCAAGGCGTTGCGAAAGGTCCTCGATCTCGCGCGGGGTGCACAGGTCGAGCAACAGGGCCGAGGCCTCCTCGGCCGTCTCTATCTGCGCCAACGCCTTCGCCAGCACCTGAGCCGACTCCGAAGCCATGACCTCTCGCGCGTCCATCACGCCTCCCCGCTCTCCCCTATCGACGCTCGTCACTTTAGCGCATTAAAGTGCCCGGGGCAAAGCAGTGGGTTAGCGCCATCGGGGACAGACCCTTTGCGCCTCCCTCCGGCACGAGGCGCCCGACGGCCCGTGGCGTCGAACGGAGCGGAACCAAGACCGGCATCCCCGCCCCGGCTCGCGAGCCAGCGCGTGGGAGGCCGCGGGCACAGCGAGCGCCCCGGGCCTCCGCACCGCGCGTGGGTATACTGCCCCAAACGACTTTGGAGGTCATGCACATGGGATTCATCGGAACCTGGCTTGTCACGGCCATCGCCGTTGGGGCCGCCGTCTGGCTCGTGCCCGGCATAGAGATTGTGGGAGGAACCTACGCCGCGGCCATCTTCACGGCCCTCTTCCTCGCGCTCGTCAACGCCATCGTCAAGCCCGTCGTGAAGACGCTGAGCCTGCCGCTCAACATCCTCTCGCTCGGCCTGTTCTCGCTGGTCATCAACGCGTTCATGCTTGAGCTCGCCGGCTACCTCTCCCGCAACATCACCCACGCCGGCATCTACGTCACCGGCTTTGGCGCCGCCTTCGTGGGCTCCATCGTCATCGCCATCGTCACGATGATCCTGGACGGCGTGGTGAGCGACTAGCTCCCAGGCGGAGGAGCCCCAGGCGCCCCCCCACGCCCGCCTTTCACAGCTCGCTAGAGGCGCGCGACAGCCCCCGCGAGTTGCACGAGCGCCCGCTCAACCACAGAGCGCGGGCAGGCCACGTTGAGGCGGATGAAGCCCTCGCCCTCGGGTCCGAAGATGTCGCCGAAGTCCACCCAGAGCTTCGCCTCGTCCTCGACCAGACGGTGGAGCTCGTCCTCGCTGAGCCCAAGCGCGCGGCAATCGACCCACAGGAGGTAGGTGCTCTGGGGCTCCACGAGGTGCAGCGCGGGCGCATGCTCGCGAAGGTACGCGCCCGTGAGGCGGATGTTGTCCTCCACGTAGGACTTCATCTGGGCAAACCAGTCCTCGCCGTGCTCGTAGCAGGCCTGGCCGGCAACGATGCCCATGGTGCCCAGCTGGCTGTAGCCGGCGGCGGCTACGGCATGGCGGAAGCGCTCGCTGAGCCCTGCATCCGGCACGAAGATGTTCGAGTCCTGCAGGCCCGCCAGGTTGAAGGTCTTGCCCGGCGACGTGCAGATGACGGCATGCGACGCATAGGGCTCGCCCAGCGAGGCGAACGACGCGTGCGCAAAGCCCGGCCGCGCGAAGTCCGCGTGGATCTCGTCGGAGACCACCGTCACGCCATGGGCGAGGCAGATGTCGCCCATGGCCCGGAGCTCATCCTCCGCCCAGACGCGCCCCACCGGATTGTGGGGGTTGCAGAGCAGGAAGAGCGCAGGTCTCTCCTCGCTCACGACGTGCTCGAACTCGGTCGCGTCAAAGCCGTAGGAGCCATTCGCATAGGTGAGCGGGGCGCGTGCCACCACGCGGCCGTTGTCCTCGATGACCTCCCTGAACGGGTAGTACACGGGCGGCTGGATGAGCACCGCGTCGCCCGGCTCGCTGTAGGCACGCACCGCCGCGGCCAGCGCAAAGACCACACCCGGCGTAAGCGTGCAGGTCTCGGGATCCGGCCGCCAGCCCTGGTGGCGCTCGATCCAAGAGCAGGCAGCGGCGAAATAGGAGTCGTCCGGCTCAGTGTAGCCAAAGATGCCATGCTCGCAGCGCGCCACGAGGGCGTCGACGGCCTCCTGCGGAATGCGGAAGTCCATGTCCGCCACCCACATGGGCAACAGGTCGGCCGACTTGCCGCGCCGCTCGGCGCAGTCGTACTTGAGCGACCCGGTGCCATGGCGGTCGATGACCGCATCAAAGTCGTACGTCATACAAATCCCCTCATATGTCATTGGGGACAGGTCCTTTACAACCATCCTGAAACTGCCGTTACCAGGAAAGGTACAAAGGAGCCTGCCCCCTCTCACTAGGCCAGGGCCTGGGCCAGGTCCGCAATGATGTCATCGGCAGACTCGAGGCCCACCGAGAGGCGCAGCATCCGCTCGTCGATGCCCTTCTGGGCCAGTTCCTCCAGCGCCACGTCCGCATGCGTCTGCGTCTTGGGGTAGGTGACGAGCGTCTCGGTGCCACCCAGGCTCTCGGCAAACATCACGAGCCTCACGCGACGCAGCAGCTCGAGCGCCCGCTCCTCCGCATCAACGCCAAAGGTCACCATGCCGCCAAAGCCCCTGCCCTGCGAAAGGCACAGGTCGTGACCGGGATGGTCGGCCAGACCCGGGTAGAGCACGTAGCTCACCTGCGGCTGCTCGCGCAGCCACTCGGCCAGGCGCAGGGCGTTCTGCTGGTGGCGCTCCATGCGCACGGGCAGCGTCTTGATGCCGCGCGAGACCAGCCAGGCGGCAAACGGGTCGAGCCCCGAGCCGATGGTCTTGATGAGGTAGCGCAGGCGCTCGGAAACCTCCGGACGCGCCGAGACCAGAAGGCCGGCGATAACGTCGTTGTGGCCGCCGAGGTACTTCGTGGCGCTGTGGACCACCACGTCCGCCCCCAGCGAGATGGGGTTCATGAAGTACGGCGTGAGGAACGTGTTGTCCACCACGAGCAGCGCGCCCGCGGCGTGGGCGAGCTCGGCCAGCGCCGCGATGTCAGAGACAGTCATCGTAGGGTTCGTGGGGCTCTCCACGAAGAGGGCTGCGGCACCGGGAGCCAGCGCCTCCTCCACGGCCGCGAGGTTGGAGGTGTCGACGCGCACGGTCTCGACGCCGTTTTTGGCAGAGACACTATCGAACAGGCGAATCGAGCCGCCATAGAGGTCCCACGAGGCCACGATGCGGTCGCCAGGCGAGAAGAGCTCCATCAAACACGAGATGGCAGCCATGCCCGACGAGAAGGCGAGCGCGTCGTCTCCGCCCTCGAGCGCGCAAACCGTGTTCTCCAGCACCTCGCGCGTAGGGTTCTGCAGGCGTGTGTAGTCGTAGCCCGTGCTCTGGCCCACGCCCGGATGGGCAAACGAGGCCGTGAGGTAGAGCGGGGGCACGATGGAGCCGGTAGGGTCCTCCGCATGACGGGGCGGGTGGATACAGGCAGTCGAGAAGTCCATCTCGGATGATCCCTTCAGAACGAGAGCTAAGGCTCACGCGGGGCGTGCACACGCGCCGGGCGAGCGCGCGCCGGGCGAGCGCGGTTTTTCGGTCCCAAGGATAGGGCATCGTGCCGCCGCGTTCACCCGCCTGCTTCGCGGATCGAAGGATGGGGCAACCAAATCTCCGATTATTTGTTCCCTAACCTTCGATCCGCGCGCAGGGATGCCGCCGATGGACCCACATTCCGCCCGTCTGGCAGGCAACCTTTCCGTCGCCGTCCGCCTTCGGCTCGCGCAGCAAGGGCGCCGCACGGCGGAGCGCCGAGATGTCGCATGGCGAGAAGTGACACGCGAGATGGCGTAATGCATGGGACACTGAGACACGGCTCGCCGAGGTTGCGCGCAAAAGATCTTTGAAAAAGCTCTTGCGCGCCAGCAAGACTTCTTGCTAATATAGCCCTCGCGCTGAACAGCGCACCAACATACGGGCGTTTAGCTCAGGGGGAGAGCGCTTCCCTGACACGGAAGAGGTCACAAGTTCAAATCTTGTAACGCCCACCACATTGCCGCAGGTCGGGTTTTCCCGGCCTGCTTTTTCTTCACTTAGAGTTCTTCGATGACCGTCAAGCGCTCTCACGTCCAACCAGCCGCTCAGAGGTGCCCGCCACTCACAAGGCTCGCAGCTCTATCCGCCTGAATGACGCTCGGTATCGCCGACATTGCGCTTGCTGGCTGCGGGTCCAGCACCACAGGCAGCCCAGCCACAACCAGCGCCGCATCATCCCCTCCCGCCGCGGGGCTGTAGCCACTCGCTTTCACATCGCTCTCGCCCGCCGAAGGAGCCAACTGCCCAGCCGGCACTTGGGTATAAAGGCCTGTCGACGTGAGATATCAAACCAGGGGGCCATCATGAACTTGCTTGAGACCATGCTGCATCGCAGGAGCACACGCACCTACACGGGAGAGCACGTGACGAAGGAGCAGCTCGACAAGGTCCTTGCAGCGGGGCAGTCCGGCGCCTCCGGAAAAGCCCTCTATCCCTGGCAGTTCGTGGTGGTGCAGAACAGGGACACGATAGCCCTGCTCGCAGACTCGCGCGAACGCGGCGCGGGCAACACGGTGGCGCTCGCCGACGCGGTGATCGCCGTGTTTGGCAACGCCCAGAAGAGCGACATCTGGATCGAGGACTGCTCTGGGGCCCTCAGTAACATGCACCTCATGGCCGACTCCCTCGGGCTCGCGAGTTGCTGGATTCAGGGCAGGCTGCGCCTCGCCAAAGACGGGCGCTCCACCGACGAGTGCGTCCGCGAACTACTGGGCGTGCCAAGCCCCTATCACCTCGAGGGCATGCTCGCGCTTGGCGTTCCCAAGGCGCACCCCGCGCCCCACACCCTCGACGACGTTGACCAGTCGAAGATTCACTGGGAGCACTTCTAGGTGCGAGGCCTCGGCTCAAGGCGCCCAAGGGAGAAGGCAAGCCGGCAATCGGCACCTAGCAGCGTGGTCTGAACGCAAGGTGACAAGCGGCCCAATCGCAGCGCGTTGCCACGCAGCCGAAGCACGGCGAAAATTTTTTCAAGAATCCCCTTGTGCAGAGACCTGGTTTGTTGCTACTATAGCTCTCGCACTTTTGGTCCCCAGAAGGTGCATCACATTCGGGCGTTTAGCTCAGGGGGAGAGCGCTTCCCTGACACGGAAGAGGTCACAAGTTCAAATCTTGTAACGCCCACCATACATGATGAGGCCGAGGCTTTTGCTTCGGCCTTTTTCTTTGACGAGGGTCTTTCGTTCATGCGCCATGGCTCTTCTTGTCGCTGCGATTTCGCAGTCGCGGCCTCACTTTGTTGCCCGCGGCAGAAATGAGCCTCGCGATCTTGTCTGGATTGGCAAGAAAGTGCTGGTCAAGCTCCTCGGCCACCTACGCCTCGCCCGCCCGGGCCTCTGCCGCCTGCATCTCGGCCACCTACACCTCGCCTGCCCGGGCCTCTGCCGCCTGCGTCTCGACCACCCGCACCCCCTCAATCCGACCCTTGGCCGCCCGCGCCTCGTCCCTCCGGCGCTGGCGCACCAGGTCTTGCCGAATCCAGCGGATGACGAGCTCGGTGAGGTCGTTCAGCTCGTCCTCGGTGAGCGGGCGGCCCTTGGGAATGCGGTGCCACTTCTCGATGCACCCGCGACAGCATGTGGCCGTGGCGTGCTGGGCGGTGAAGACGGGATGGCCCTTCCACGGGGTCTGCCGGCCGTCGTTCTCCGGCCAGGCAGTACCCACGCGCTTGGCAAGCAGGTCGCGCGCGTGCTCGCGAATGGTTGCCTCGCCCTTGTCGAGTGCGTACGCACGGTCCTTGGGCGCGAGGCTGAACTTGGCGCGGAACTTGGACGTGCCAAGCCGCTCGAGCGTCCGCATTGCCCAGGCCCTGACCTGTTCGTCATCCATATGCCAGTCCATCGGCCCCGCCCGCCTCCACTCCGTTGCGCACACGGGCATCGTACCCCTCGCGCGCGCCCGAAAGCGTACTGAGCGCCCACTCGCGGCGCACAGCCGCCGCCGGTGCCCTAAGATGGTCCGTGGCGTCGACCCCACCCCGGCGAAAGGACCCCCATGACCCTCACGCAGCTCCGATATGTCGCCAAGGTCGCGGAATGCGGTTCAATCACCGAGGCAGCCCGGCAGCTCTACATCTCCCAGCCAAGCCTCTCCGCCGCCGTGCGCGAGCTTGAGGGCGAGCTGGGCATCGTGATCTTCAACCGCAACGCCCGCGGCATCTCGCTCACGCCCGACGGCTCGGAGTTCCTCTCCTACGCGCGCCAGATCCTCGAGCAGATCGAGCTCGTGGAGCAGCGCTACGCCCACGCGTTGCCTTCCAAGCGCCTCTGCGCCATCTCCACCCAGCACTATGCCTTCGCCGTGAACGCCTTCGTGAAGCTGCTCGAGAGCATGGACGCCCCGGAGTACGAGCTCACCCTGCGCGAGAGCCGCACCTACGAGGTGTTCGAGGACGTTGCCGGCTACCGCAGCGAGCTGGGCATCATCTACCTGAGCTCGTTCAACGAGAAGGTGCTCCGCAAGCTCATGCGCGAGAGCCACCTCAGCTACACGCCGCTGTTCAACGCCCCTCCGCACGTGTTCCTCAGCGCGAGCCACCCGCTTGCCGGCGCCGAGAGCGTGACGCTCGCAGACCTCGACGACTTCCCCTACCTCTGCTATGACCAGGGCACGCACAACTCCCTCTACTTCTCCGAGGAGCTGCTGCCAACGGAGAGCCACCGCAAGACCATCGTGGTGACCGACCGCGCCACCCTCTTCAACCTGCTGCGCGGCGTCAACGGCTACACGATCTGTTCGGGCGTGCTCAACTCGAACCTCAACGGCAGCGACATCGTCTCGGTGCCCCTCGTGACCGATGAGACCATGCAGCTGGGATACCTCACCAACGACCGCGCGCGCCTCTCCCCCATGGCCACGCGCTACCTCGAGGAGCTGCGTGCCCTCATCGCCGCGGAGGGCTTCGAGGTCCTGGGCTAGGCACTCGGGGCAGCCGCGCAATCAGCGACTGCGAACCATGCGCGCATCCCGGGCCGGAGGCTCAGGGCGGCTTGTCCACTCTGGCTGGAGCACGAAACGAGGCCACCCCTCCGGGCTAGGCACTCGGGCAAGCCTCCCCTGCACTGCTCTATTTTGACGTATTCGTAAGGAAGCGGGAACGGCGGACTGCATGCCCGGGCGCACGGGGATAAAGAGTGATGTCGCTTTTTCGCCCTCCACGGGAGGTACCCATGTCAGAAGACCAGAATACTCAGCAGGCACCCAGCGGCGACATTCCCGCTGCCGACAAGCCCATCGTCATTCCGCCCGCCGGCCCCTCCGCACCCGTCCCGGCGGCCGACGCCCCCAGCCCCATCGAGGGCCGTCTGCGCAAGGCACCGCTGCGCGTGCCCGACATGTACGAGCAGTGCAGCGGCTTCACCCTGTTCGGCCGACGCATCCGCTCGCTCATCTACTCCACCGACGTCGCTGTGATCCGCAACTCCAACGCAGACGCGGTCTTTGCCGTCTACCCCTTCACCGCCCAGCCGGCCATCACGCAGGCCCTGCTCACGGTGGCCGAGGCACCCCTCTTCGTGGGCGTGGGCGGCGGTACCACCACCGGCCGGCGCGCCGCAGAGCTCGCGGCGGTCTCCGAGATGCAGGGCGCGGCGGGCGTGGTCCTCAACTCGCCGGCAACCTCGGAGATGGTGGCGCAGATCGCCACCACCGTGGACATTCCCGTGGTGGCCACCATTACCAAGTACGACGAGGAGGCCGCGGAGAAGGTCTACGCCGGGGCCCGCATCGTGAACGTGGCCGCCGGGCGCGACACGCCCAAGGTCATCGCCGAGCTGCGCGCGGCGTTCCCCAACCTGCCCATCATCGCCACGGGCGGCCACGACGCCACAACGGCGCAGGCCGCGGTGGCCGCCGGCGCCAACGCGCTCATCTGGGCGCCGCCCAGCGTCATCCAGCTGCAGAAGGACATGATGACGCGCTACCGCGCCGGCATGGGCGCGCACGACGATGACGAGCCCGCAAAGAAGGAGCCGATGGCAGAGGGGGTGCCGCAGGTGGTGGTGCCCCCGGTGCCCGACATCACGGACATGCCGGTAGCAGACGTGCCGGCGGGCGTCGTGAGCACGGTTCCGCCCGAGGAGGTTGCCAAGCCCGTGGTCACGAAGGGCTTCGTGAGCCCGTTCCACGGCTTCTTGCCGCGACTCCGCCGCAGGGGGTAGGCATTCCGGAGATCTCTCCAGCAAGCTTTCGTCTCTGGGGTGACTTTCCCTCAAGCGGTGCAGGCATATATCTCTAACACGTATAACCGCAGGCTTCGTACCTGCGGGTTTTCTCTTTCTTACCATCGAATAGGCGAGGGAGCAAACTCTCCCCCGGGAATAAGGTTCCCCAAGATGAGAGGAGCGAGGCCGCAAAGACGCCAGGCAATGGTCCCGCATGGCCTCGCAACGCAAAGGGGGCCGAACGGAACAATCCGTTCGGCCCCCTGCCAAACCCCAAGACGAAGCTACTTGGCCGCGTCCACGGCCTCACGCTCGTCGGCCGGCACCTCGGCATGGAGGCCGCAGTGGCAGGCGGCGTGCTCGGCGTCGCGCTGCGCCTTCTCCGCGGCGGCCTTTGCCTCCGCCTCCTCGCGCATGTGCTGCTCGGTGGGAGAGCCGGCGAAGCCAACGTGGCCCGTGTGCTCCCAGCGGTGGATGTCAGAGACCGAGGAGCCCTGCGGCACGTCGCCGTGGCGCTTCTCGTAGTACTGGTCATGCTCGTTCCACAGCTTCTCGGCAACGGGAGCCCAGGCAATGGCCGCCGGCTCGGTCTTCTCGGCCAGCTGCTCGGGCGTCTCCTCGGCCACGAGGTCCGTGTTGTGGGCGCCCGCCTCCTTGACCATCTCGCCCAGGATATGCGGATTCTCCAACATGGGGCACGGACGCAGGTGATTGCCATTGAACGGCTGGTTCTCGTAGTACTTCATGAAGATCGGCGAGCGCAGCGCGTCGAGCAGGCTCATGTCGTGAATGTTGGCGTTGGAGTAGTGGATGAACACGCACGGCTCCACGTCGCCCGCGGCGTTGATGTGCAGGTAGCGACGGCCGCCGGCGATGCAGCCACCCACGTACTCGCCGTCGTTCTGGAAGTCGAGGGTAAAGAGCGGCTTCTTCTCGCGCATCTCGCGGATGAAGTGGTACATCTTCACGCGCTGCTCGGGCGTGGGCACGAGGTCTGCCGTGGCGGCGCGGCCCACCGGCATGAAGTGGAAGTACCAGCAGAAGAGCGCGCCCTCGCCAATCATCCAGTCCATGTTCTCCTCGGTGGCCACCGTGTCGGCGTTGGCCTTGGTCCAGCAGCAGGAGATGCCAAACGGCAGGCCGTGCTCGCGCAGCAGCTTCATGGCGCGTTCGATCTTGTTGTACACGCCCTCCCCGCGGCGCGCATCGGTGGTGTGCTCGTTGCCCTCGGCGCTGATCGCCGGCACGAAGTTGCCCACACCGATCATGTCCTGGCAGAAGTCCTCGTCTATGAGCGTGGAGTTGGTGAAGCACAGGAAGATGCAGTCTGGGTGCTTCTCGCAGATCTTGATGAGGTCGTGCTTGCGCACGAGTGGCTCTCCGCCGGTGTAGATGTAGACGTGTGTGCCAAGGGCCTTGCCCTGCGTCACGATGGAGTCGATGTCATCGAGCGAGAGGTTCTGCTGGTGACCGTACTCCGCCGCCCAGCAGCCGATGCAGTGCAGGTTGCAGGCGCTCGTGGGGTCCAAGAGGATGGCCCAGGGGATGTTGCAGCTGTACTTGTCGCGCATCTTCTCCTGTACGGGCCAGGCCATGAGGTTGCCGTCCACGAGCAGCGCCTTGAGGAGCTTGGTGCGCATCTCGGGGTTGAGGCTGAAGACGCGCATCATGAGCTGGTACCAGTTACCGCGGCTCTTGATGACGTCCGTGAACGCCTTGCGCTGCACGGGAAACACCGAGTTCGGGACGAGCTTGTTGACCAGGTCCATGATCTGGTCGAGGTGGTCTGCCGGATTGTCGTCGAGGTAGTCGATGAGCTTGTTGAGTGCGGCACGCTCCGCGGCCTGCGTGAGTCCCATGCTGGTTCCCTTCCCTCTCGGACTGCCCATGCGCGGCCGGCTGCCCGGCCGTCGGCTCCGTCCATTCCCCCGGAGAGCCGCGGCGTGAAGTCAACGGCCTCCTGTAGGTCTTATGTCAACTAATACGGAATGGTACCCCTCGCAAGCACGCATTAACCAACATGCGTGCAGAACAATTCAGTCCTTACGCGTCCGTAACCGACGGGACAATCGGACGAGAAACGTCAGCGACGTGCGCCGGACTGTTCCCTGCGGCGCGTCCGCGCGACGGCACGGCGAGGACTGGTGCGCTGAGCGCTGCCCCGTCTCCTGCCCTCCTGCGGCGCGTCCGCGCGACGGCATGGCAGCATGCCCGACGCCAGCCTCGGAAGCGCGCCCATCCAAGGACGGCTCGGGCGGCACGCCCCAATAGCCCGGCCTGCGCTTTGCAGCGAATCATCCGATTGCCCAACGGCAGCCTCCGGGAGCACGCGCTCCGGAAAAACACAAGCCCTGTCCAATAAAGCCCTCGACGCAACCGGTCCTCTCGCTAAAGAAGGGGTCAGCTTAGCGAGAAGGATTCCGCCATGAGATGCCTCACAGCCCAAACCCCGAACGAATACCAGACGGGGGTCCTCGAGGCGATAGGCATGACCCGCAAGCCCGGGGACAGCTTCGTCGAAGCCCGAGAGAACGTCGGCATGGTTACTCAAACCGCGCCGGCAGGCCAGAGGTCTCCACAGACCTGCCGGCGGAGCTCATCGCCCCCCTACACCACCTCGAGCGGCTCCTCGAGTCCTGCGAGCTCACGCGCGCGTCGCTCGAGTCGGTGGGCTGCACCTTTGTCGCGAATCTCGAGCACGTCTGCACGACGGGCGCGGTCTCGGAGAGCTTGTTGTACTCGTCCTCGGAGATGCCGGAGTACGGGGCAAGGATGATGTCAGGCTGGCAGTCGTTCACAGCCTCGAGATCGACGCCGTCGGTGTCGTCAAAGAGGACGGGCAGGTCGGCGCCGAGCTTCTTGTAGGCATCCGTGATCCAGAGGCGCAGGCCGGACTCCCCAGCATGGAAAACCCGGTATCGCGAGATTGGGCGGCCGATCGCCGGGAGAGGCCGCTCCCTATTGCGGGAACACCACCGTGAGCAGCATCTTGAAGGCCGTGACGGCCCTGACCGCGTGCGGAGCGCCAGCCGGAATCACGATGGCCTCGCCGGCATTCACGAGGTGCGGCTCGCCCTTGATGGTGATTTCGGCCGTGCCCTCCTGCACGAAGACCATGGCGTCGCCACCGGCGGCATGACTCGACATGCCCTCGCCCTCGTCGATGGCGAAGACCGTCATCTTGCAGGCGGGCGTCTGCGCAAGGGTGAGGCTGTTGACCCGGCCCGGCTCCACCTCCACGAGACCCTTCGGCGCAAAGAGCTCTTCCTTCTCGACGTTCTTGATGAGCTCGCTCATGGCAGTTCCTTTCGTTTGCGCGACGCCTCGCTCTGAGGTGCCGCTCGCTGATGCGTCTTACATGGGTGGCCCCGCCTCATGCACTGGTGCACAAGTTGCGAGAAGCCGTCCGCCGATATCCCCGTTCGGGCAGCCCGCCCCGCGCGCGTGGGCAAGTCCACCCAGGCAATCTGCCGGGGCCCGCTTGCTACACGTTCGCGGGCACCGTAACCTGCAACATCTTGAATGGCTCGCCCACGCCCTCAACAGCGTGTTCGACGCAGGCCGGCACGCGCAGGACGTCGCCCGCAGAGAGCTCGGCGCGCCAGCCGTCAGGGCGCGTCAACGCCATGCGACCCTCAACGCACAGGTAGAGGGTATCGCCCTCGTAGCGCTCCTCGCTCACGGACTCTCCCGCCGCAAAGGCGAAGAGTGTGGCAGAAAGCCCCAGCTCAAAGCCACCACGCACGAGCGACATGCTCGAAGCCTGGCCAGGATGGCAGGCAACGAGGCTCGCGAAGGGCAAGGCCTCTTCCTCGGGTAGGTTTCTCAGCTCCACGTTGGTCCTCCTCAATCAGTTCCTGTTCCGACGACCGTCCCGGCTCCCCTGGCGCCCGTTCCGTCCTCGAGGGATCGTCCCGGCACCGGCAGCCTCGCCCCGCCCCGCCCGACGGCCCCGGCTGCCCGCTGCCGCGACCCGTCGCAGAGGCCCCGCCCGGCAGGGCCAGCGACCCGTCGCAGAGGCCCCATCTCCACCTGACGCCCACGCCCGCTCCGGCGGCCCCGCCCTGCACCATCATCCGCCGAGAGTAGTCATTACGCACTTTTGGAACCGTTTCAGGCCGAAAAAACATGCGTAATGACTACTCTCGGCGAGAACGGGGGCAGAGGCGGAGGGCCGGCGTCGCGGGGCTCCCGGGTCGGGGTCGGCGTCGCGGGGCTCCCGGGTCGGGGCCGGCACCTCTCCCGAGCCGGGGCTGACGGCTGGCGTCGCGGGGCCCCGGGGTCGGGACCGGCGTCGCGCGGGGCCCCGGGGTCGGGGCCGGCGCCTTACGCGACGGAGGCACCCCTCCCTGCAGGCTCCCCGCCCCCTACAGGAAGTAGAGGAACGAGCGGAGACGGTCCTCGGCACCCTGGCCAGGCGATCCGTCGAAGCTAAGCGGAAGCATGGGCACGCCAGCGTCGCCGAGCACAAGCTCGAGAATCGTGCCCGTGTTCTCGTACATCGAGGACAGCGTCGCCACGCCATCGCAGGTCTTACCAAGCTCGAGTGCCTTGGCGAGGCGATAGCGCCCGCCCCCGCCCGCAAACCTTCCGAGCCGCTCGTCCGCAATCGCCACCAAGCTGCCGAGGTCGGAACTGAAGGGCGAGAGCTCGCCCAGACGCGCCGCCGACTCCCCCATGCGGAGCGCAAGCCGATCGAGCAGGGCCTGCCTGCGACCGAGCTCCTCGGCAGAAAGCGCGCGAGATTCCTCCTCGTCCGCGCGGCGCCCCGCCTCGGCACGCTCGGCGGCAAGGTCGTCGTTCCAGAGGAACCACAGGTACTCGGCAAGGGGCATGCGCACGGGGCGAACGCCCTCCGCCGCGGCAATCCCAAGCGCGTTGCCCGTGAGCACGTCGCAGGCGACGAGCCCCCACTCGCCCACGACGCCGAGGGTCTTCTGTCGTCCCATGCCAAAAACCCCGGACGAACCCGCGCTCACCGCGCCCGCGCCCGCCGAGTCCGCGCAAACCGCGCCCGTGCTCGCCGCGTCCGCGCAAACCGCGTCCGCGCAATCCTCGTCCGCACGGTCAGTAGCCAAACGGGCAGCTTCTGCGCGGGCCTCGTCCGAGCGACAAGCATCCAAGCGAGCCGTGTCCACACGAGTGGTGGCCGGACGGGAGGCTTCTTCATGGGTCGTGCCCGAGCGGGCAGCTTTCGCATGAGCCGCGTCCGCGCGGGCAATCTCCTCGTCAGCGGCGAGCAACGCGTCAAAGAGTCCCTCGACGTCCTCGCACTCCCACGCGAGCGTCTCGAGCGCCGGGGCCACCACGCGCGCCGCGCCGCCGCGACGCGCGAGAACGCCTGCGATGACGCGCGCGTACTGGCAGTCTGCCTCGGCACCCTGCGTGCGCGGCACGAGTACCTGCGTTGCGAGCGAGCCGTCTGCCGCCAGCAGGGCCTGACCAAGCAGCATGGAGAACGTCAGGTACTCCTTGCTCGTGGTTTCCGCCTGTCCGGCGTCGAGGGCAGCGCCGTTGGCCGGGATGAGCGTCACGGCATGGCCGCGCCCCTCCAGCCATAACGCCAGCGCGCGGGCGCAGGGGCCGAGGTCTGGCACGGCGACGGGTCGGCTGCCCGAGAGGCCACATCCCAGGGAGAGCCTAGGCGCAGTCGCACGCCCCGGACGGTCGGCACACGCGACGGTTCTACCAACTCCCCCGGTCCCCCTTACACGCGCAGCGGCCTCAACACCTCCCTCGTCCTTGCGTACCGAACGGTCAACATACAAGGCGCGCGGAAAGGCTCCCTCTGCCTCCGCCGCGCCCAGGGCGGCCCCCGAGCCCGCAGGCTCCTCCCCACATTCGGCGTCCAAGTGGTCCAGCGCGTTGAGGAACGCCTCGAGCCGCGTGATGACACCCACGCGCGAGAAGTGCTCGTCCACCTCAATCTGTAGGTAGGGCTTGTCGCCCATCTCCTCCGTAAAGAGGTGGGAGAGCATCGTGTCCGGACCGCACCCGTGGTTGGTGAGGTAGACCGCGAACAGGCGCGGGTCGTCGCGAATGATGCGGGCCGAACCCAGGATGTGCTGCCCAAACGGCCAGCACATCTCGGGATAGTCGCCGGAGGTGTCCACGTCATGCCCGCGCAGGTGGCCCATCGTGATGACGCGCACGCCCCGTTCGAGCAAAAGCTCCGGAATGCCCATGTTGAGCACCGGGTCGGCAATGCCGTAGTTACGCGTCACGATGACGAGCACGCGCTCGTGAGGTCCCAGGGAGGCCAAGAGCTCGTCGCCCAGACGCTCCACGCGCTCGCCGTACTCGGTGAGGGCAAAGCCTCCCGCGAGCATGGCCTGGGCCGTGCGCTCGGGGCTGAAGCCGAGCTCCGCCCCCACCCCGAGCATGGACTCGGCCATCGCTACCTGCCCAAACTCCATGTCGAGCACGGGGCTGATGAGCCGAATGCCACGCTCCTCGAAGCGAAGGGCACGCGCCGCAAGCTCCGGTGCCGTCTGCATGTAAACGCAGGCGTAGTTGTGCCGCACCCTCGACCCCTCGTGGCGCATGGTGCGCACGCGCGGCATGAAGACGTAGTCCACGCCCGCCTCCGCGAGCTGCGCCATGTGCCCGTGGACGAGCTTCACCGGATAGCAGACCTCGCCCTGGCAGCTCGCCTGGGCCGCACGGATGGTGTCCTCGGACGTCTCCGGCGTGAGGTAGGTGTTGAAGCCGAGCTCGCGGAAGAAGGCATTTGCCATGGGAAACAGCCGGTGAAGCAAGAGGGCGCGAGGTATGCCCACCGTGGGCTTTGCGGGGTCGCGCTCGCCCGTGTAGCCCGCGAGGAACAGCTCGCCGCTCTTGCGCCAGAAGGCCTTGTTGGCATCAATGCGCCGCTGGTCAGAGGATATGTCCTGGGTGTTGCTCCCCGCAAGGTCCCAACCCTTGAATCTGCTGGCGACAAAGCCTGGTCGCTCTGCCGCCTCCCGCGCGAGCAAGGCGGCGCCCACCGCGCCCGAGACGGAGAACCTGGGCGAGACGGTGAGTCGGTCGCCCAGGCTCGCACGAAACGCCGCGACGATACCCGGGTTGAAGGCAACCCCGCCCTGCAGCACAACATGGTTCCCCACATGCTTGGTTCCCACAACGCGCCGCAGGTAGTTGCGCACAACGGAGAGGCAGAGCCCCGCCGCGACATCGCGCTTGCTGGCACCCGCGGCAAGCGCGGAGGTGATTGCGGTCTCAACGAACACCGTGCAGCGCTCGCCAAGGTCAAGCGGTGCCGCGCTCTCAAGCGCCATCCGGCCAAACTCCGCGATGGGAATACCCATGCGGGCGGCCTGCTCCTCCACGAAGGAGCCGGTGCCGGCCGCACATACCTTGTTCATCTGGAAGTCGACCACCTGGCCCGACTTGAGCGAGATGAACTTGGAGTCCTGACCCCCTATCTCGAAGACCGTGTCGGCAGAGGGGTTGGTCTCGGCGGCCGTCGCTGCCTGGGCGGTTATCTCGTCGCGAACCAGGTCGGCACCGACGAGCTTGCCCATGCGCTCGCGGCCCGAGCCGGTCGTCGCGGCGGCAACGACGCGAACGCGAGGTCCCGCACGGCGGCCGAGCTCCGCCAGACCCTTGCGTACGGCCCGCTTCGCGTCGCCACCCGTACGCAGGTAGAGCGCGTCCACGATACGGCAGCGGGCGTCGATAAGCACGAGGTCCGTCGAGGTAGAGTCCACGTCTATGCCGAGGGTCACGTCGGCGCGACCATCGGGGCCAAACTCGAGGTTGGCCGGGTCGAGCAAGTCGTAGCCTCGCCCGCGTTCGAGCTCCACCTGAGGCAGGGGCGCAAGCGAGGGCAGCGGATCCACGGCTCCCCCTCGCTCGAGCGCGGAGATAAGGCCGGCGAGCACGTTGCCGCTGGACGAACTCTCGGCAGCCTCCAGAGCGGCGCCAGCGGCCCCGAGGTAGAGAGCATCATCTGACACGAGCAGCTCGTCCTGCCCAAGCCCCAGGACCTCGCGCGTCGCACGTACCACGCCCGCGTTGAGCAACACGCCGCCTGCCAGCACAACAGGCGGGCGCACGGGCAGGTTGCGCACAATCGTGGCCTTGTAGCTGCGGACCATTGCATAGCAGAGCCCCAGCAGGATGTCCTCTACCGGAGTGCCCTCCTGCTGCCGATGGATGATGTCGGTTTTGGCAAAGACTGCACATCGGCCGGAAAGGCGCGGCACGCTTTCGGCGCGAGAGACCATGGCGGAGAAGTCCTCGATACGCATGCCCAGGCGGCTCATCTGGTCTTCGAAGAACGAGCCGGTGCCGGAGGCGCAGCTCTCGTTCATCGCAAACTCCGGCGCGCGGCCAGCCTCGAGGCTGATGAAGCGCGCGTTCTGGGCACCTATTTCCATGATCGAGCGAGCCTGCGGTACGAGCGCCGACGCGCCACGAACGATGGCGGGCACGTCCTCGAGCTGACGCGCAGCCGTCTCCAGCCGAGTGACCGCCGGGGCACCTACGCCCGTCACCGCCACGGCCTGGCAGCCTTGCGCACCCAAGGTCGCTCGCGCATCGAGCAGCAGCTCATGGAGGGTGCCAAGCGCATTGCCCTCGTGGACCCTGCGGGCTCTCCAGATGGCCTTGGCCTGCCCGTCGAGCAACACCGCCGCAACCTTCACGGAACTCGACCCCATGTCGATACCGAGGGCGTAGGCGAAGGCGGGCTCGTCTGTTGCTCGGGTTGTTGCCGCGGGCGCCGTCTGGCGCGCGGGCCCGCCTGCTGCTCGGGTTGTTGCCTCGGACGCCGTCCGGCAGGGCAACTCCGCCAAGCCAGGCGCCTCAGCCGCCGCCTGACCCTCCATTACCGCAAGCGTCGCCTGGCACGATATCTCAGTCACTGCCCCCGCCAAGTCTTCCATTGGCGCGCGCTCCGCCCGGTCCGACATCCTACTGGCCCCGGCGATCGGACTTGTAGGCCTCGTATTCGGCGAGAAACGCCTCCTTGTCGAGCTTCTTGAGACGAACGACGTCGTCAAAGGTAACCAGCGCCGTCACGGGGCTCTTCGTTGTGAAGGGAAAGCCCTTCGAGCGGAGAAAGTCGCCGAACAACGGCTCGTCGTTCACAATGGCGCGCATCTTCCTGGTTGTGTCGATCACGTGCTTGCCCCTTTCGGGTCGCCCTTTGCTTTTGGCTCAAGTATGCCAAAGCAAACTCGTGGGCTCTGTTGTCTAGACAACAAACATGCACGACAGAAGGTGGTCGGATTGGCTCGGCGGCAGAAGCCAGCTCGAGACATGGAGCCTGGGTAATCGCACGGGCCCGCCCCTGCACGCCGCTCGAAGCTCGGGGACCGCCCCTGCACGCCGCTCGGAGCCCGGGGACCGCCCCTGCACGCCGCCCGGAGCCCGGGGGCCGCACGAGGCCGCCTTCGCTCGTCGCTCGAAGCTCGGGGTCGGGACTCGAGATCCGGGACCCAGCGCTTGTCCGCATCCTACGCCGCCCCCGCACGCCGCCCGGAATTCGCCGAGAGTAGTCGTTACGCACGTTTTCTCGCTGTGAAACGGTTCCAAATATGCGTAATGACTACACTCGGCGGGCCAAGCACGAAGAGAGGGAGGAAGTGCCGGCTTCGGCCGCGCAACGTGTGGGACAAGCAGCCAGGAAAGGTAACGCGCCGCCCGCGGAAAAGCCGCCAATGCTCGCATGCTCCAAGCGCATAGCGTGCCACAATGGCCCAACGCACGGGAGCGGACATCGCCGTCTTGCCTCCTTGCGCCACGCCGACGCGAGGAGAGGCCATGAGCGAAGCCGTCACCATAGAGCTCTCGAACTACCTCGAGGACTCGGAAACCCAAAGGGTCTGCCTGTTCGCGACCTCCCGTGCGGAGCGAAACTCCATGGTCAGGAGGGTTGATTCCGGCGAGTTCGTCTGTCCTTGGCCAGAACTCTACGCACGGACCTCGTATTGGAGCCAACTCAATCGCGGCGAACAGACACTCCATATCGTCAAGGCGCTCGGAATCCTGCACAAGACCTGGGCCTTCTCACACGCCACCGCAGCGCTCGTACACGGGTTCTCTGTGTCCTACAACCTGCTTAACCCCATCCATTTCATCACCGAAACGTCCGGAGGAGGCCAGGCGGTCGAGGGGTTGCGCCATCACCGCTCGAAGTCCCTCAAGAGCGAGGCCGTTGGCGGTATCAAGGTGACTCCCGCCACGCAGACCGTCGCCGACTGCCTGCGAGCCCTTCCCCTGCCCTCGGCCATTGCTATCGGAGATTCGGCGCTGAGGTCGGGACGAATTGGCAGGCAGAATCTCGCGAACTGTCTCGCGAGCGCAAAGGGCGCACGGGGAATCCGTCGCGCACGACAGATTGCGGAGCTGCTTGACCCGCGAGCCGAAAGCGGCGGAGAGTCCTTCGTACGCGGACGACTGATCGAGCTTGGGTTTGCCGTCCACGACATCCAAATGCCCGTTCCCGACCCCGAGGCGTCCTGGAGGCAGCCGTTTCGTCTCGACATCGTGCTGAGGCGGCCAGATGGCGGACTCGTTGACCTCGAGGTTGATGGCAGGCAGAAGTACGAGGACGAAACGATGACGAGGGGGAGGCCGATGGCAGGCGTCTTTATGGACGAGCGCCAGCGGGAGGCAAGAATCACGGCCCACGGTATCCGGATTGTCCGCATTACCCCGAAGCAAGCGAGGGACGACAAGCTCCTCCTCAAGAAGCTGGAGGCCTACGGACTGAGCCCCACGGTTGAGCCGCTGACCTAGGGCGAGCCTTGAAGCTTCGAGCTGCCGGTGCGCGGCCTCGCCGTGCAAGTCGGAGGTCTCGTCTGTGCTCCAGGTCGCTCCGCGCTTGCCGAAGGCCTCGCCCTCGCGCCACCGGCATACGGCCTTGGCACGCGGCCTCACCGCGCAAGTCGGAGGCCTCGCCCTCGCCCTCGCCCTCGCCCTCGCCCTCGCCGAGAGTAGTCATTACGCATGTTTGAAACCGTTTCAAAGCCAAAAAATGTGCGTAATGACTACTCTCGATGAACGGGAGGGGGAGGTAGCACCTTGACACGGAGCCGACGGGGGCGCCAGCACGGCGGGTCGGCGGCATGGCAGGGGCGCCAACCCGAGCAGCCGCCGCAAGCCCGC
>NZ_CAAKON010000024.1:28042-87150 GCF_901212655.1 Olsenella uli
GCGCCAACCCGAGCAGCCGCTGCAAGCCCGCGCAACAAAAAAAGCCGACCCGGGCAATCGCCCGAGCCGGCACAATCACAGTCAGCTGCTGCGTACCTACGCGTTCAGCGCGGCGTTCACGGCAACGGCGCAGGCCACGGTGGCACCGACCATGGGATTGTTGCCCATGCCGATGAGACCCATCATGTCCACGTGCGCAGGCACCGAGGAGGAGCCGGCGAACTGGGCGTCGGAGTGCATGCGACCCATGGTGTCGGTCATGCCGTAGGAGGCGGGGCCGGCAGCCATGTTGTCCGGGTGCAGCGTACGGCCGGTGCCGCCGCCGGAGGCCACGGAGAAGTACTTCTTGCCGGCGGCCAGGCGCTCCTTCTTGTAGGTGCCCGCAACCGGGTGCTGGAAGCGCGTGGGGTTCGTGGAGTTACCGGTGATGGAGATGTCCACGTTCTCGTGCCACATGATGGCAACACCCTCGCGGACGTCGTCGGCACCGTAGCAGTTGATCTCGGCGCGCGGGCCATTGGAGTACGGGATGGTCTCGACGACCTTGAGCTCGCCCGTGTAGTAGTCGAACTGCGTCTTCACGTAGGTGAAGCCGTTGATGCGGCTGATGATCTGGGCGGCGTCCTTGCCAAGGCCGTTCAGCACGACGCGGAGCGGCTTCTTGCGGGCCTTGTTGGCGTTGAGCGCGATGCCGATGGCGCCCTCGGCGGCAGCGAAGGACTCGTGGCCAGCGAGGAAGCAGAAGCACTCGGTGTCATCGCCGAGCAGCATGGCGCCCAGGTTGCCGTGACCAAGACCAACCTTGCGGTCCTCGGCAACGGAGCCCGGCACGCAGAACGCCTGCAGGCCCTCGCCGATGGCGGAAGCGGCCTCGGCGGCGGACTTCACGCCCTTCTCGATGGCGATGGCGCAGCCGAGCGTGTAGGCCCAGCCGGCGTTCTCGAAGGCGATGGACTGGACGCCGTGCACGATCTCGCGCGGGTTGACGCCCTTGTCCAGGCAGACCTTCTCGGCATCCTCGAGGGAGGAGATGCCGTACTGAGCGAGCACGCCGTTGATCTTGTCGATGCGGCGCTCGTAGCCCTCAAACGTAACAGTCATTGTCTAACCTCCCCCTTCTACTCGTTGACCGGGAACACGCTGGCGACGGAGTGGGTCTCCTTGTCGTCACGCGGGTCGATGTACTTGGCGGCGTTGTCCCACTGGCCGTAGTGGCCCATGGCGCCGGAGATGGCCTCCTCGGGGGTCTTGCCGGCCTTGACGGCGTCGGTGAACTTGCCGAGGTTCAGGAACTCGAACGCGATGATCTCGTTCTTGTCGTTGAGCGCCATGCGGGTGACGTAGCCCTGGGCGAGCTCGAGGTAACGGGCACCCTTGGCCTTGGTGCCGAACATGGTGCCAACCTGGGAGCGCAGGCCCTTGCCGAGGTCGTCGAGGGAGGCGCCCACGGGCAGGCCGCCCTCGGAGAACGCGGTCTGGGTGCGGCCGTAGACGATCTGCTTGAAGATCTCGCGCATGGCGACGTTGATGGCGTCGCAGACGAGGTCGGTGTTGAGCGCCTCGAGGATGGTCTTGCCGGGAAGGATCTCAGCGGCCATGGCGGCGGAGTGGGTCATGCCCGAGCAGCCGATGGTCTCGATGAGGCACTCCTCGATGACGCCCTCCTTGACGTTCAGCGTGAGCTTGCAGGCGCCCTGCTGGGGAGCGCACCAACCCACACCGTGCGTGAGACCGGAGATGTCGGAGATCTCCTTGGCCTGAACCCACTTGCCCTCCTCGGGGATGGGCGCGGGGCCGTGGTATGCGCCCTTGGCGACGGGGCACATGTTCTCCACTTCCTTCGAATACTGCATGCCTCTCCTTTCTGTTGCATGCGCCGCCGTGCTTTCCCCGGCACCGCGGCTAGCCATGTGCCACCCAGCCACCGGGCGGAAAGACCCGTCCCCCGCGCGGCTCGGCGGCATCCACAGACACACTGATAATACAGCGAACGGACGTGCATGGAACGGCAACTTGGTAATGGATTGTCATGTTTCTGCACGTAGATGGCGAGTTGTACAAGGTTCAAAGGTCAACTTTTTAGTTAACTGAGTCTAATTGTCGCACCGCAAAGGCCGACGGCGCGGTCCGCGAACGCCTTCGCCCAAGGCGCCCCCGTCAGAGGACGCACCTCCAACCGGCAGGGCGGCCCCACTCCACGCCCTCGCCCGGGGCGCCCCCGTCAGAGGACGCGCCCCCAACCGGCAGGGCGGCCCCACCCCGCGCCCTCGCCCAAGGAGCCCGCCCCGGGCGCCGCCGCCCCTTGTGGGTAGAATGGTCGAGACTCATACGGGACCCCGGCGCGCGCACGCCGGGGCAATCGAACAGGAGCACATCCATGGCACATGAGCAGGCAGGGCCGCAGGAGTTCGAGCTTGGCAAGAACTCCCGCGTGCACCACCTCATCAGCGTCATCTCGGGCAAGGGCGGCGTGGGCAAGTCCCTCGTCACGGGCATCCTCGCCACCGAGCTCGCCCGCGCCGGCAAGACCGTTGGCATCCTCGACGCGGACATCACGGGCCCGTCCATTCCTCGCATGTTTGGCATGGCCAAGGCGCACGCCACCGCCGCCGACGAGCAGCTCGTCCCCTGCGTCTCCAGCCGCGGCACCAAGGTCATGAGCGCCAACCTCGTGCTTGAGGACGAGACGCAGCCGGTGCTGTGGCGCGGACCCGTGCTGGGCGGCGCCATCCGCCAGTTCTGGGGCGACACCGCCTGGGGCGACATCGACTACATGCTCGTCGACATGCCTCCCGGAACGGGCGACGTGGCGCTCACCGTGTTCCAGAGCCTGCCCATCGAGGGCGTCGTCATCGTGACGAGCCCGCAGGACCTCGTGTCCATGATCGTGGGCAAGGCCGTGAACATGTGCGCCCAGATGCAGGTGCCGGTGCTGGGCCTCGTGGAGAACATGAGCTACGCCGTGTGCCCCAAGTGCGGCGAGCACCTGCACATCTTTGGCGAGAGCCACCTGGACGAGGTGGCGGCCGGCTACGGCCTGCCCGTCCTGGGACGCCTGCCCATCGACCCCAAGATCGCCGCCGCCTGCGACGCCGGCACCTTCGAGGACGACCTGCCGGAGAATCTCTTGCCCGACGCCGTGGCGCTCGCGCTCGACCTTCCCGAGCTCGAGGTCTCCGAACAGGCACCCAAGGGCCCCGAGCCCACGATGGCCGAGCGCGCCGCGGCCGCCGCGGCCGCCTACAAGGCCAAGAAGGCCCACGAGAAGGACGGCGGGGACGACGGCACCGTGGACATGACCCCGCGCGAGGTTCGCTAGGTGGCGGGCGGCCGCAGGAAGGCCACAGGCAAGGGCGGCGCCAAGGGAGGCTCCCGGGCACGCGAGCGCGAGCGCATGCTCGCGGACGCGGCGCACGCGGAGCTTCCCGCACGCGCGGACGTCTGCGTCATCGGCGGCGGCGCGGCGGGGCTCTGCGCCGCCATCGCCGCGCGCGAGGCCGGTGCCCGCGCCGTGGTGCTCGAGCGAGACCTCGCCTGCGGGCGCACGATTCTCGCAACCGGCAACGGCCGCTGCAACTTCTGCAACACGAGGCTCGAGGCGCGCAACTACAACCACCCCGAGCTCGCCGAGGCGGTCATGGGCGAGCCCGCGGCCGCGCTCGAGCAGGTGCTGGGCTTCTTCCGCGAGGGAGGCCTCGCCTGGGCGGAGGAGGACGGCAGGCTCTATCCCCGCAGCCGCCAGGCGGCGAGCGTGCGCAACGTCCTGCTCTCCCGCTGCTGGCGCGAGGGCGTGACCCTGGCTCCGGCGCGTGAGGTCCTGGGCGCTGTCCGCCGGCACGGCACGTGGTACGTCACCTATCGCGAGCGCTGGCACGAGGGGGCGCTCAGCATCGTGCCCGCGCAGGACGAGGAGGGGCACGCCACCGGGGCCATCCGCACGCTCCGGGCCCGGTCGCTCGTCATCGCGAGCGGAGGCGGCACCTCCGCGCTTGCCAAGGAGCTCGGCCTGCCGCTCGTGGCCGAGTCTCCCGTGCTCTGCGGCGTGGCAGCCCAGGGGCCCACGCCGCACCTGCTCGAGGCGATCGACGGTAGGCGCGCCCACTGCGTCGCCACCCTCACGCGCGCAGGGCGCGTGGTGCTGCGCGAGGCCGGCGAGGTGCTCTTTAGGCCCTATGGACTCTCCGGCATCGTGAGCTTCGACCTCTCCCGCGTGGCCAGGCGCGGTGACATGGTGGAGCTCGACCTTGTGCCCGAGGTGGACGCCTGGGAGGTCGACCACCTCGTCGCCAGCCGCCCCGGCGACACCGCCGCGCTGGACGGCATCCTCGACCCCGTCATCGCCGCCGAGCTGCTGCGCCTTGCCGGCGGTACGGGCTCCAGCGGCCTCGCCTGGCGCGTGGCGCCGCTCGCGAAGGGGCTTCCCTTCCGCGTGACGGGACTGGCAGACGAGGCGCACGCGCAGGTCACCCGCGGAGGCATCGACGTGGCGGCGCTCCACGCGCAGACGCTCGCGCTGCGCGGCGTAGGCGGAACTCGGCCAAGCGACTCGCCCACGGCGCACCCGCGCCTCTACGGCTGCGGCGAGGCGCTGGACATGGACGGTGCCTGCGGCGGCTTCAACCTCGCCTGGGCCTGGCTCTCGGGCCTCACCGCCGGCGAGGCGGCCGCCCGCGGGTAAAGGCAGGCGCGTGCGGCCCGCCCGACCGGCACGCTCGGCCCACTCGGCCGTCAGCCCGTGCGGCAGCCCGACCCGTCAGTACGCTCAACCGAAAGAAGGGGTCCTTGAACGCTCGTTCAAGGACCCCTTCTTTCGATCCGACCGCCACGGCCCGACCGCCACGGCCCGACCGCCACGGCCTCAGCCTACCGCATCTTCACGCCAGCGATGACCTCGGTGATGCCGTCGAAGATGAGCGCGAGGCCGGCAACCAGCATCACGAGCTCGGCCATCGCAAAGGGCGACGCCGCCACGCAGGCACCCGCCACCACGGTGAGGATGCCGAGCACCATGCGCCAGCCCGCCCCCGGAAGGCCCAGGCGCCTGATGGCCATGGCCTCGGCGATGTCGTTGACGCCCGTAATCAGGATGATGATGCCGATGACCACGTACACGATGGCAACGAAGGCGTCCGGCATCGTCACGAACAGGGCCCCGGGCACGAGCTCCACGAAGCCAACCACGAGGTCTGCCTGCCTAAGCTCGGCCGAGCGGTGGGCCCACGAGTTCAAAAGCGTTGCGGCGCCCGCGACCACGAGCGTCCAGCCCACGATCTGCACGATGAGCAGTGTGGCGCCGATGGGGCTCACGAACATTGCCACGCCCAGCACGAGCAGGGCGATGCCCATCAAGATCACGGCAACCTTCGTGCGCCGGAAGAGCTTCTCGAACAAATCCATAGGTTCCCCCTTACCGAATCGGGCTGCCGCGCATGGTGGCGCCCCGTTAAAGTCAGCTACAGTGATACCCACTCGCTTGAGAGTCTGACATGAGGAGGACGGGCTTGGCTCGCGCACCATCGGCGCGCGGCACCCTAGAACAGGGCGCTCACACCCACGAGCGTCAGCACGCAGCCTCCGGCGATGAGCGCGTAGTCGCCCAGCAGGTGGCCGTAGCGCTTGCCGAGGGTGATGCCCGCGACACAGATGAGCGCCGTCACGAGCGCGTTGCAGACGCCCACGAACACGATGTCCGCCTCCATGGCGCGCATGCTCACGCCGATGGCGAAGACGTCGATGGAGGTCACGAGCGACTGCAGCAGAATCGAGCGCTTGGCGAGCCGGCGCTCCGGCAGCTCGTCTTCGTGGCCGCTCTCGTCTGCCCTGAGTTCCGTGATGCCCTCGCGCACCATGCCGATGCCAATGAAGCCCAGCACGGCGAGGGTGACGATGCCGGCGTAAGCCTCGATGAAGTCACCCACGAAGCTACCGAGGAAGTAGCCAATAGCCGGAAGCACGCCCTGGAAAAGGGCGAACGACAGGGGCATCAGCAGAAGGCGCCGTGCGGGCTCCTTTGGGTGCAAAAACGTGTTCGAGATGGTCACCGCAAAGATATCCATGCTGGTGGCGACGCTGATGACGAGAATCTCCCATAGGGCCATGCGCATACTCCTCTCTGGGGGAGCATGCTGCCCGCGCGGCACCGGGCCCCTCGCAAGGGCGCGGCGCAAAGGCGGCCGAAGGTCATGACGCTCCCCCGACACCCCAAGGGGAAGCTCATGGCTCAGCTGCATAAGGCGGGACCCGACACCGCCCGCGTGGGCGATGGGCGGGACTGCCGGACAGGTGGCCGAGCAGGGAGCTCGGGCGGCGTGCTGCGCACGGGGCCGGCAGGCCAGCGGTGGGAGCGAAGCTCCGGAGAACGGCCGAAGGCGGTCGAGCCAATGGCGTCGCATTGCGGCGTCAATTTCTACTCACAGTGAGTAGTTTTGCAGATAAATACCCTCCCGTCGAGGGGTATTTTGATCGGACGCACGAAACGCGCACTAGCCGGCAGAGACCGCATCGCGCATCGCTACGCAAACTCAGCCGGAAAGGCGGCGAGAGGCCGCACCATGAGGCGCATGAGCATTCGGCCGTCTTGAGGCGCCGTGCCTCGCGCGCCATGTTGCCTCCGGATGACTACCCCCGCTCGCCCTTCGCGTCCGGCAGGGTAAGCAGCATGACGAGGCCAGCCACGAGCAGGATGCCAATGGAGAGCACGCCCAGGCTCGCGTCGCCCGTGAGCGCCGTGATGACGCTCACGAGGAAGGTGCCCATCACGCTCGCATAGCGCCCAAAGATGTCGAAGAAGCCGTAGTACTCGTTGCTGTGCTCCTTGGGCACCAAGCGGCCAAAGTAGCTGCGGGAAAGCGCTTGGATGCCACCCTGAAACAGGCCCACGAGGATGGCGAGGACCCAGAACTCGGCAGCCGTCTTGAGGAAGAAGGCCGCAAACAGCACGATGCCCACATAGGCCACCACGGCGGCGATGATCATGCGCAGGGTGCCGAACCTGCCCGCAAGCCTGCCGTAGGCGATGGCAGAGGGAAACGCCACGAACTGCGTCACGAGCAGGGCGAGGACGAGCTGCGTGGAGTCGATGCCCAGGGCAGCCCCATAGCTCGTGGCCATGGAGATGACGGTGTGGACGCCGTCGATGTAGAAGAAGAACGCGAGCATGTAGACGAACAGGACGCGGTCGCGCGCGATGCGCCCCGTGGTGGCCACGAGCCCGCGGAAGGTGTCGGCGGCGATGGTGGCGAGTGTCTCGCCCGGCTCGCGCTCCTTGCCAAAGCGCTGTCGGTAGGTCTTGAGCAGGGGCACCGTGAAGGCGAGCCACCACAGGCCCGTGATCACGAAGCTCAGGCGCGTGCAGAGCATGGTGTCGAGCCCCAGCTCGGGGCCGCCAAAGATGAGCGCCAGACACAGCAGGAACGGAATGGTGGAGCCCACGTAGCCCCAGGCATAGCCCGAGCTCGAGACGGCGTCCATGCGCTCGTCTGTGGTGACGTCGGTGAGCATGGCGTCGTAGAACGTCATCGAGGAGTTGAGGCCCACGGTGCAGAGCACGTAGATGACGAGGAACGGAAGGGCGCCCATGGGAAGCGCTTGGGCAAAGCACAGAACGAGGCCCGTGAGGAAGAAGCCGAGGAAGAACTTGACCTTGTTGCCCGCGTAGTCTGCAAGCGAGCCCAGGATGGGCATGAGCAGGGCAACCACGAGCGAGGCCACCGTCTGGGCGTTGGCCCAGGCCGTCACAAGCTCGGCGGCCGAGGCGCCAGTGTTGAGGGCGTTGAAGTAGATGGGGACGACGGAGGTCTGGAGCAGGACGAGCGCAGAGTTTCCCACGTCGTACATGACCCAATTGCGCTCGAGCTTCGTGTAGGTGATCTTATCCATCCGGCCTCTCCCGTCTGCAGGTCTGCGCGTCCGGGCCATCAAGGAGCACACCGAACGTAGCTATGGTAGCCGTATGTGGGGCCGCGAACGTAAGGCGACGGTAAATGGGCCCGACAGAGAACCACCCGTGAGTCACCCACCGCCCAGGTTGCCGCCTACTTTGACTCATTTTTCAAACAAGGCGTTACGCGCGAGCTAACCAGCACCGGCCATCGCGGGATGCAAGGCAATCTCGCAGAGTGGAATAATGGTTCAGGAAAAAGGCCAAGGCATCCTTGCCTCATCGGCACCGAAAGGACCACCATGCCCGCACTTATCACCCATCATCTCTTTGGCGAGCACTCCGCCAACCTCCTGCCTGCCGGCGTGATCAACGACGAGGAGGAGCTGCTGGCGTTTCTGCTCGGCAACCAGGGTCCCGACCCCTTCTTCTTCCGCTTTGCCGGCCTTCCCGCACATGTGGCTGCCTCCCAGCGCCTCGCCCACCGGATGCATGACGAGCGCATGACGGCGGCGTTCTCCGCGCTGCGCGACGGCGTGAGCCACCTACCCGCCCACGACGCCGGCATCGGACGCGCGTTTGCCCTGGGCATGCTCTCCCACTACGCGCTGGACCGCCACGCCCACCCCTTCATCTACGCGCAGGAATACGCACTCGTTGATGCGAACCCTCAGCTTGGCGATGCCGGCGGCGAGGTCCACGCCGTTATCGAGAGCGACATCGACACATGGATGCTCTGGTCGCTCCGCCGCGCCACCGTGCACGACTGCCCGCCTGCCGCCGAGCTCGCCCGTACCGAGCGCATCTGCCGCGTTGCCGGCGCGCTCATGAGCCAGGTTGCCTGGGCGGCGTTCTCGCTCGACGTTCCTGCCACCGAGTACGGTGACGCCGTGGCCAACATGGAGCTCGTTTACCGCCTCATCGAGCCCGCCGGATCGACCGGTGCGCGCCTCGTCGGAAGCCTCGAGCGCCTCGGCCGCGCCCACTCCCAGATCCAGGCCCTCTCCCACCGGGTGTCGACGAGCGACGAGTGCCCGGCCGCAAACCTCGAGCACGACGAGTGGGTGAGCCCCTTCACCGGCAAGAGGTCCACGAAGTCGTTCAAGGACCTCTTTGACGAGGCACTCGTAGGCTGGCCCCGCCTCGCCTCGGCCTTCACCCACGGCGGCGACGACCTTCGCCAGGCCATCGCCAGCCTCAACTACTCCGGCCAGCCCCTCGGCGAAGCAGAGAAACCCAGCGAGTAGACCGACCCCCGAAGGGAACAAATAAACCTCCCAGCCCTGTGTTTCAGGGCTGGGAGGTTTTTTGGTTAGCGCCAACAACAAGCAAGCCCCGCGACCTCGCATAGCCACACGGCGCGGACCGGCCATACGCCAAGCGAATCGGATTCGAAGATTGCCGAGCGTGCGTATAGCCAGGCCGTGCTGCGCGGCGGTCGTCGCCTGTTGCTGAGCGCGCGCATGGCCAGGCCGTGCCGCGCGGCAATCGTCGCCTACTCCTGGCGTTCGATAAACTCCTCCACCACCGCGTTATACGTCTCCGGGATCTCCAGGTGCACGCAGTGGGTACCAGGCAGCAGCGCCCACTCGGCACCGGGGATGCCGTCGGCAATCTGCTTGGCGATGAGCGGCGTGCACTCGTCTGCCGTGCCCGAGGTCACGAGGGTTGGGATGCAGATGTCCCCCAGCTGGTCCACCACGCTCCAACCGCTCAGGCAGCCGGTGACCACGAACTCGCTCATTCCCTGCATGGCGTGGTAGCACTCGTCGCCAACCGGGTCCGGGAAGGGCTTGCGGATGTTGACGGGCCGCTCCCCCTCCGGCACCAGCGCCACGTGGCGGCGGTAATACACCTCGCTTGCCGCCTTCACGTCCGGCGCGTCGTAGTTGCCGTCAACGTCGGCACGGGCGAGGGCTTCGTCCATCTCGCGCGGCAGGTAGTGGCGCAGGCGCACGGCCTCGGAAAGCCAGAGGTCCATGCTCGCCGGCGAGCTGGCGACCACCATCGAGGCCACGCCGCTCGGCCGATGCGTGGCGTACTGCATCTCCAGCATGCCGCCCCAGCTCTGGCCCAACAGGTGCACGTGCTCGAGACCCAGATAGCGCCGCAGCTCGTGCAGCTCCTCCTCGTAGAGGGCGGGCGTCCAGAGCTCGGGCAGGACAGGCGTCTGCGAGTAGCCGCAGGAGAGCTGGTCATAGTAGATGACCTGTCGCCCGTAGGCCTCCGCCAGCTGGTCGAGAGAGCGCAGGTACCAGTGCGTGTTGCCCGGGCCGCCGTGAATCGTGAGCAGGGGCAGGCGGCCGAGGTCGCTCTCCCCCGCGATGCGATACCACGTGCCATAGCCGCGGAAGGGCATGTAGCCCTCGCGAACCGGCAGGCCTCCCTCGGTGGTGTAGGAGCGTTCCTCGCCCAGCGCGAGCCCGTTGCCCGCAACGAATCCGTCTGCCATGTGTCCCCCTGTCGATTGTCCCGTAGAACTGCTCGTCCCCGATGCTAGTCCCTCGCAAGCCTACGCCACTCAGCGGAAGTGGGCCCCTCGAGAATCACTGGCGGGCCCGGCCTTCTCGTTGGACGTCGAACGAGTGGCGGAGCCCTCCCCGGCAACCGAGGGCGCGTCGGGGTTCGCGGCGCCCTCGCTGGCCAAGCCCTTGCCTGCAAGGTCCTCGCCAGCGGCCCCAACGGCAGGTGACACACCCGATTCCGTCGAGAGCCGACCCGCCTGCTCCCCCTCTGGCAGCGTGACGCTCGCGAGCGCGCGGTCCATGGCGCGGGCCCGGGTGCCCACGAGGCTGTCAATCGTGCGTGTGGCCGTGCCGAGTTGCTTCTGCGCGCGCAGCAGTAGCGTCTGGTAGCTCGCGAACTCCGTCTTGACCGCCGCAAGCGTGCGCTGGATCTCGTCTGCCCTGCGCTGGATGGCCACCGCCTGGAAACCCATCTCGAGGCTGTTCAGCAGGGCCGCCATGGTCGAGGGGCCCGCCACGCTCACGCGACTCTCGCGCTGCAGGCGCTCAAGCAGGCCCGGGCGGTTGGCAACCTCCGCATAGAGCCCCTCAAAGGGCAGGAAGAGCACGCCAAAGGCGGTGGTTGCCGGAGGCGCCACGTACTTGTCGTGAATGTCCTTGGCCTCCGTGCGCAGACGCGTCTCGAGCACCTTCCAGGCCACCTCGACCGCCGCGGCGTCGCCCGCCTCCTGGGCGGCACGCAGATGCTCGTAGGAATCGCCGGGGAACTTGGCATCGATGGGAAGCCAGACCGTCTGGCCATCTTCCCCCGGAATGCGCACCGCATACTCCACGCGCTCCGAGCTCCCTGGCACCGTGGCCACGTTCTCGGCAAACTGCGCCGGTGCGAGGACCTCGCGCAGGATGGCACCCAGCTGCACCTCGCCCACGATACCGCGGGTCTTCACGTTGGAGAGCACGCGCTTGAGGTCGCCCACACCCTGCGCCAGGCCCTGCATCTCGCCCAGGCCGCGGTCCACCTGCTGGAGCCGGGCGTCGACGCGTGCGAACGACTGCGAGAGCCGCTCGTTGAGCGTGTGCTCGAGCTTCTCGTCAACCGTGGCGCGCATGGCCTCGAGCGCCTGGGCATTCTCCGCACGGAGCCGCTCGATGCTCTGGGCGTTCTCCATGCGAACGCGCTCGAGGCTCTGGGCGTTGTCCGCCCGCACGGTCTCGAGCCCACGAGCCGTCTCCGCGCGGAGCTGGGCCATCTGGTCTGCCAGGCGAGAGAGCCCGTCGCCCGCCTGCGAGAGCTCAACGCGCTGAAGCTCGCGGCTCTGCGCGAACTGACGCTCGAGCATCGCGGAGAGCTCCGGTGCCTGGGCGGCCGGACGGCCGGCACCCTCGGCCGCGCGTGACAGCCGCACAAGAGCCAACGCCGCAACCACAAGTGCGGCAACGAGCAGGACGATGAGTATGGCGAGCAGCACCTCGGTGGGCATGGGGCCTCCAAACGTACGACCAGGTCCCACCCATCCTAGCGTGCCTTCCGGACAGAAAGCCCGCGCGCCCTCACCCGTGCGTGCGATGGTCCTGGTAGTTCGCGAGGCAGGACGCAAACTCGGGCGAGGTGTCGGAATTGCCTGAGCGCCAGGCTTTGTGGTCGATGAGTCGGCAGAGTAGAGCTCGTGGTACCAGGACTTGCTCTGGAAGTACTCGCGGAGCGACTCGTCCTTGAAGCCGAGGCCATGGCGCGCGTAAATCTCGTTGTGGGCGATGAGCAGCTGCCCGTCTGAGAGGCCCGAGACCTCGCTCATGGCGTAGAGGCGCGTGTCCGAGTTTGGCTACGCGAGATAGCCAGGCTGCGCGCCCCCACGCTGGGAGCCCCTCACGGAAGCCGTGGGCACGAAGCCTTGGGACACCGCGGTTGCCTCAGGGCCCACGACCGTCGTCTCGTCAGAGGCCCCGCGGGGCTCCTTGGCATCGGCCACTCCCCCGAGCGACCTCAGCGCCTCGTCGACGCCATCGCCCTCGGGAATCGACGCCCCAGAAGGGGCATCCTTGGCCTCGGCACCGCACTTGCTGCAGAACCGGGCCCCGTCATCGAGCCTCGCCCCGCACTGCGCACAAAACCTCGCCATACCCACTCCTCCCGTCAAGCGTCTCGCCGATTATACGAGCAGCGGCGGACACCCCGCGAGCATCCCCACAAGCACGCTAACGCCCAGCAACAACGTAGCGGCCCCGGAGCCGAGCTGCTAAGAGAACATTCCGCAGGCGCCAAATCACTCGCTTTGCGCAAGTGCCTGTCGCCGAGGGCGTTCTCGTGCAGCTCGGCCCCGGGGCCGCCTCACGAGCGTGGAAAGCTGGTTAGCACACCTTGAAGACCCAGTCGTGCTTGTCCTCGAGGTCGGCGGACTGAATACCCACGAGCGTCTCGCGGAGCTTCTTCATGACCGGACCGCACTCCTCGTGGCCCTCGGGGAACTCGACGACGAGCTCGTTGTTGTGAATCTCGCCAACCGGGGAGATGACGGCAGCGGTGCCGCACAGACCGCACTCGACGAACTCGCCCTCAGCGACCTCGTTCCAGGTGACGGGACGCTGGTCGACCTTCATGCCGAGGTCCTCGGCAACCTGCACGAGCGAACGACGGGTGATGGAGGGCAGGATGGAATCCGTGTGGGACTGCGGAACGACGAGCGTGCCGTCCTTGGCGACGAACAGGACGTTGGCGCCGCCGGTCTCCTCGACGTAGGTACGGGACTGGGAGTCGAGGTAGAGGTTCTCGGCATAGCCGTTGCGGTGGGCCTCCATGGTCGGCTTCAGGCTCATGGCGTAGTTCAGGCCGGCCTTGATGTTGCCGGTGCCGTGGGGCGCGGCACGGTCATACTTAGAGACGCAGAGCTTGATGGGCTTGAGGCCACCCTTGAAGTACGGGCCCACCGGCGTGACGAGGATGCGGAACTGGTACTCGGGAGCCGGGGCGACGCCGATGACGTTGCCGGAGCCGATCATGAGCGGGCGCACGTAGAGCGTGGCGCCGGAGCCGAAGGGCGGCACCCAGGCGGCGTTGGCCTCAACGACCTGCTTGACGGCCGCGACGAACTTCTCCTTCGGGAAGGGCGGCATCTCGAGGCGCTGGGCGGAATCGTACATACGAGCGGCGTTCATATCCGGACGGAAGCAGACGATGTCGCCGTCCTTGGTGGTGTAGGCCTTGAGGCCCTCGAAGACCTCCTGGCAGTAGTGGAAGATGCCGGCGCACTCGGAGAGGGTGATGGTGTGATCGGTCGTCAGGCCGCCCTCGTCCCACTCGCCGTCCTTCCAGTTGCAGACGTAGCTGTAGTCGGTGGGCTGGTAGTCAAACGTGAGGTTGCCCCAGTCCAGATCCTTCTTCTCCACTGCCATTCGAAACTCCTAACGAACGTTCCCTGTTCCGTCGCAGCTCGCGGACTGCGGCCTTGCGGGCTTGTGCCCTCCCCTTTGGCACGCGGCGACGCCTTGGACGTCCCGAGCGAGTCACCCGCGGGGTATTTGCACAGGATAGTCTTTTCGTTTCGGAATGGCGTAGAAATCTGAGTCAAACGTGTTACGGCTTCGTTACGCAGGCCAAATAACCCACGGCTTGTCCTTCGATTGGTGGGCAAGCGCCCGCGCGCACCCAGATGCTCCCGGACTGGACGCCCAGTCGAAGCGCCTCCCGTACAAGTGCCCACGTGCGTCCGGACGCTCCCATGGCGTCAGGGTGCCTCGCCAAGACTCCGGCCAAGCTCGCCCGCCGAGTGCCAACTCACTCGCCGCGTCGAAATCCCTGAAAGAAGTTGGCACATGGTTTCTCGTGGCGAACGTCTTGAAGCGTGCGCGCCATTCCCCGGGGGCTTTGAACTCCTTCGGAACGTCCATCTCGCGCTTCCCGCACTCGGCGCGAACCGCCAGGGCAAGCTGTGCCAGCTCGAAGCGCTCCGCGCTCGCATAGAACACGATGTCGACGAGGTCCTTCATCCTCGAAGAGGGCCAGCCGCCCGGATGCCGCTCCATAACGGCGCACAGTTTGTCCGCCAACTGGTCAGGAAGGGCGTAGAGCAGGTACTCGCGGCACGGCAAGCCGTCCAGCTCGATACGGTTGAGCGGCTTCATTCGCTCGGGCGGAAGCGTCGGCGTGCAGTCGAGCGAGAGGTCGATGAGAATGGGGTCCTTCTCCTGCTCTCCCACATACGTGGCGAACCTCAGCTTGAGCAACCTCGAATACCCGTTCTCGTCCATCGCCTCCTCATGCCGGGTCAGCACGAAGCGGCAAAAGTCGCCCAGGTCAAGCGCCGCCACATCTTCCATCTCGCGAAGGGCATCCTCTGCACTCACGCGAGGGCGGGCGGCGAAGTCGAGGTCGCGCGTGCTTCTTGCTCCGGGGATGCGGGCAAGGAGTCCGGAGCCACCCTTCAGGATGAAGCGGCCTTCCGGGTTGGAGAACACGCGACATAGAAACCGATCCCTTAGAGCCTGACGGTAGCCTTCGCCGAGACCCCCACCCGCCACATGCACCGCACGCTTCACGGCGCAATCGAACTCCGCGGGGGAATTAAAACTCATAGCTGCGCCTCCCCCAACAGCGCTCCAAACAATGGGTAGCCGGCGGGATGGCCGCATCTCGTCGCCACCTCATCTACCTTCTCGCAAACACTCGAGACAACGGAGTCGGGATTGTCGCGGAGGAAATCTCTCAAGGCGTTCGAGACGAGGCTCTCGTCCTCCCCGTCACGCAACAGGTCCAGAACGGTTCTCTCCGGGGAGGTGGTCGGTATCCCGGAGACTTGGACGATCTCGCCACGCACAAGGGATGCCTTGACCAAGCGCAGGCCAGGGCGCGCGCTCTGCCGGCGCTCGACGGACGTGAAGGTGATCGGCTCCGGGTTCAGCTCGCCCAGCCCCATGAGCCAGGCGGCCGTCCCACGGCTCGCCACCACGTCGCTTTCGTCACGTGCGCGCTCCCAGGCAGGCACTGCGCAGTCGAGGGCGAGCCACGCCGCATAGACGCGCTCCTCACGGAAGGAGGGCGCGGCGCAAGAGCGGTACACGCTGGACATCACGCGCTCGATGTGCCCGTTGCGCTCGAGCCTCGAGAGGGCGTGCCTGTCCACGCCCACAGCCTCAGCCCGCGCAGTCGTTACCAGCCCGCGCTGGGAGGCCATGAGATCGGAGAGTATGTTGAGGGCATCCAAAGCTTTCATGTGACAATTGTCACAGTAGTTTGTTACAAATCTAGATTGCAAGGGTGCATTGCAGCGTTTCTTTTCCGAGCTTGCGTGACATGTCGCGCTTGTTCGGAGTGGCAAGGCTACACCCGCACCGTCATCGAAGGTAGTGTCGCGATTGTTGGTGTAGAGCTCGGTTCTCGAGGGTAGCCGCAGACTGCCCGAGGAACCGAGAATCACCTGGAATGCCGTCGACTTAGCGCATGTCAGGCCGCCTTCCTGCCGGCAGCGGGGTTGTCGGCCGCGACGAGCGCGACGATCGCGGCCGCATGCTCGGCGGCGGTGCCCTCGTAGACGGGCGCGGGCGCGTTGGCCTCGGCGCCCTCGACGGCCCTGCCGACGGCGGTGACGGGCGCCGTCGACCGCACGCGGCCTGAATCCCCGCGCTTGACGTAGGTGGCGTCGAGCCGGACGTGGAGGTACTTGACGTCAGAGAGGACACGCCCCTGCAGGTCGGCGACCGCGTCGTCGGGCGAGGGGCACATCCTGGACACCTGGCCGGCGCCCATGCGACCCATGCCCATGGGCTGCGCCACGCGCCTCACCCTCCCCGCGGACACGCCGTCGGCCACCATCTTGGACACGGCGGCGATGGCCGCTTCCTGCTTTCTGCGGCAAGGGAAGCGGCCCCCTACGCCAATGTTCGGGACACTACCTCTAAATCCATCACCGGAGGGTTTAGGCATGATTATGCGCGCTTTGTTCGTGCACGGAACCTCCTGCGGCGGATGGGCACCGCACACGCAAAAGGGCCGCACGCCCGTAGACGTGCGGCCCCCCACGACAGCCGCAAACGCAGCCCACCGCCAACGAAAACGACCGAAGCCTACTTCAGGTCCTGCAGCGCCACCACGTCAAGCGACGTCTCGCGGGCCGTGCGGATGGCCTCGACCATGGCCTGGGCCGTGGCGAGGGTGGTGCAGTTCGTCACGCGGTAGCGCACGCACAGGGAGCGCAGCGTGTAGAAGTCGTCACGCGTGTCGTGGCCGCCCGGCGTGTTGATGATGAGCTTGATGTCGCCGCCAGAGATCATCGTGCCGATGTTCGGGCGCATCTCGCTCGTGCGGCGCACGCTCTTGCAGTCGATGCCCGCCGCGCGCAGGGCCTTGGCCGTGCCGGAGGTGCCCACGAGCTTGAAGCCCATGCCCACGAGGTCGCGGGCAACGGCCACGCAGGAGCGCTTGTCGCGATCGGTCACGGAGATGAACACCGTGCCCTTGGTGGGCAGGCCGTAGGAGATGGCCAGCTGCGTCTTGGCGTAGGCTGCCGGGAAGGTCTTGGCGATGCCCATGACCTCGCCCGTGGACTTCATCTCGGGGCCCAGCGTCATGTCGGCACCCGGGAAGCGATCGAACGGCAGCACGGCCTCCTTGCAGGCAAAGTAGTCGAACGTGCGGTCCTCCGCCGGCAGGTTCAGGTCGGCAATCTTGTCGCCGGCCATGATGTTGGCCGCCATGCGAGCCAGGGGCACGCCCGTGGACTTGCTCGAGAACGGCACCGTGCGACTCGCGCGCGGGTTGAGCTCGATCACATAGAGCTGGCCGTTGTGCACGGCGTACTGCACGTTGAGCGCGCCCACGACGTGACAGGCAAGCGCGAGCTTGTGCGTGGTCTCACGAATCTCGGCCACCATGGAGTCTGCCAGCGAGTACGGCGGCATGCAGCAGGCGGAGTCGCCGGAGTGGATGCCAGCCTCCTCGATCTGCTCGAGCACGCTGCCCACGTAGCACTGCTCGCCGTCGGCCAGGGCGTCAACGTCCAGCTCCACCGCGGAATCCAGGAAGGAGTCCAGGTAGATGGGGTGGTCCTTGGAGACGCGCGTGGCCGTCTCCATGTAGGCCTTGAGGTGCTTGGCGTCATAGGCGATAACCATGCCGCGGCCGCCGAGCACGTAGCTCGGGCGCACCAGCAGTGGGAAGCCGATGCGGTGGGCAACCTCGACGGCCTCATCGTAGGTCTCCGCCACGCCGCTCACGGGGTAGGCGATGCCCAGCTCGTCAAGCAGGGCGCTGAAGCGCTCGCGATCCTCGGCGAGGTCAAGGGCGTCGGGCTGGGTGCCCATGATGGGCACGCCTGCGGCCTTGAGGCGCGCGGCGAGGTTGATCGGCGTCTGGCCGCCCAGGGTGCAGATGACGCCCGCCGGCTGCTCCACGTCCACGATGTCCATGACGTCCTCGAACGTCAGCGGCTCGAAGTAGAGGCGGGCGGAGGTGTCGTAGTCCGTGGAGACGGTCTCGGGGTTGCAGTTGACCATGACCGTCTCATAGCCCTTGTCATGCAGGGCGTAGGCGGCGTGGCAGCAGCAGTAGTCGAACTCGATGCCCTGGCCGATGCGGTTGGGGCCGGCCGAGAGAATCATCGCGCGCGGCTTGGTGGCCTCACGGCGCTCGGAGTCGACGCCGGCGTAGGTCTTGTAGTGGTAGCTTGTGCGCGCGGGGAACTCGCCGCCGCAGGTGTCGACCGTCTTGATGACGGGCACGACGCCCTTGGCCTTGCGCCAGGCACGAACCTCGAGCTCGGTGGAGCCGCAGAAGTGCGCGATCTGCTCGTCGGAGAAGCCGAGCTCCTTGACGGCGCGCATGTCGCGCTCGGAGATGTCGGTGAGCTTGTGCTCGGAGAGCCACTTCTCAACCTTGACGAGGTTGTCAAGGTGCGAAAGGTACCAGTTGTCGATGCCGGTGAGGTCGTGGATGTCCTCGATGTCCCAGCCACGACGCAGGGCCTCGATCACGTAGAAGATGCGCTCCGGCGTGGGCACGGAGACCTTCTGGCGGAAGTCGGGCACGTCGAACATGGCGGGGTCGTCCGCGCCAAGCATGTTCTCGCCGATCTCGAGCGAGCGCATGGCCTTGTTGAAGCTCTCCTCGAAGGTGCGGCCGATGGCCATGACCTCGCCCACGGCCTTCATGCGCGTGGAGAGGGTGGTGTCGGTGCCCTTGAACTTCTCGAAGGCGAAGCGCGGGACCTTGACGACGCAGTAGTCGATGGACGGCTCGAAGCACGCCGGCGTGGCCTGCGTGATGTCGTTCATGATCTCGTCGAGCGAGAGGCCCACGGCGAGGCGGGCGGCAACCTTGGCGATCGGGAAGCCCGTTGCCTTGGAGGCCAGCGCCGAGGAGCGGCTCACGCGCGGGTTCATCTCGACCACGATGATGCGGCCGTCCTCCGGGTTCACGGCGAACTGGACGTTGGAGCCGCCCGTGGCCACGCCAACCTTCTCCAGGATGGCGAGCGAGTAGTCGCGGAGCTTCTGGAGCTCGGTGTCGGCGAGGGTCTGCGCCGGTGCCACGGTGATGGAGTCGCCGGTGTGGACACCCATGGGGTCGAGGTTCTCGATGGAGCAGATGACGATGCCGTTGCCCGCGGCGTCGCGCATCACCTCCATCTCGATCTCCTTCCAGCCCTGGATGGACTCCTCCACCAGGACCTCGCCCTCGGGCGACAGGTCGACACCCTGGGCCACGATGCGACGCAGGTCGTCCATGTCATAGGCGATGCCGCCGCCTGCACCGCCGAGCGTGAAGCTCGGGCGGATGATGACGGGGAAGCCCAGGTTCTCGACGATGCGCTCGGCGTCGGCCACGGAGTAGGCGAAGCCGCTGCGGCAGATGTGCAGACCGATGTCCTCCATGGCCTCGGCAAAGAGCTTGCGGTCCTCGCCGATGCGGATGGACTCGGTGTTGCAGCCGATGACCTCGACGTTGTACTTGGACAGCACGCCGCGCTCGTCGAGCTCGATGGCGCAGTTGAGGCCCGTCTGGCCGCCCATGTTGGGCAGCAGGGCGTCCGGGCGCTCCTTGGCGATGACCTTCTCGACGGCCTCGGCCGTGATGGGCTCCACGTAGGTGCGGTCGGCCTTGTTGGGGTCGGTCATGATCGTGGCCGGGTTGGAGTTCACGAGCACGACCTCGTAGCCGAGCGCCTTCAGGCTCTCGCACGCCTGGGTGCCCGAGTAGTCGAACTCGCACGCCTGGCCGATGACGATCGGGCCGCTTCCGATGACCAGGATCTTCTTGATGTCGGTACGCTTCGGCACTTAGAAGCGCCTCCCCTCGCGGACGTCGATGGCAAGGTAGTCGGGCACGCCCTCAATGAGCCTGCGGAACGCCTCAAACAGGTACACGGCGTCGTGCGGGCCGGGCGAGGCCTCGGGGTGGTACTGGACGGAGAAGCACGGCTGGTCGAGGAACTGGATGCCCTCGGGCGTGCCGTCGTTGAGATTCACGTGCGTGAGGCGGATGCGGCCAAACTGCTTGGACTCGACGACCGGCGCGATGCGACGCTCGCTCCAGAAGCGCCAGTCGGCAGAGCCGGTGGCCTTGAAGGCGTCCACCGTCTCCTGACCGCCGGAGAGCTCGGGCACGAAGTCGCCGATGGTCTGGAACTCCAGGCCATAGTTGTGGTTCTGGGCCGTGACCTCCACCATGCCGGAGAGCAGGTTCATGACAGGCTGGTTGCCGCCGTGGTGGCCGTACGGGAGCTTCTCGATCTGGGCGCCCGCGGCCTGGGAGATCATCTGGTGGCCAAGGCAGATGCCAAAGACGGGCACCTTGCCGATGAGCTTGGTGGCCTCGGCGTAGACGCTCGGCAGCTCGCGCGGGTCGCCAGGGCCGTTGGAGAGGAACACGCCATCGGGCTTGGCGGCAAGAATCTGCTCGGCCGTGGTGTCCCAGGGCACGACGCGCACGTCCAGGCCCACGCCCACGAGGCCGCGCAGAATGCCGCGCTTCTCGCCGCAGTCGAGGGCGATGACCTTGTAGGTCTTGCGCGGTTGGTCGAGGTCGACCTTTGCGGAGACCTCGTAGGGCTCCGGCGTGGAGACCTTGGCAACCCAGTTGGTCTCGGAGATGGAGGGGGCGGCCTTCACGCGGGCCACGAGGCTCGCAGGGTCCAGGTCCTCCGTGGAGATGGCGCAGCGCATGGTGCCCGCCTCGCGGACGTGGAGGGTGATCTCGCGCGTGTCCACGCCCTCGATGGCCACGATGCCGCGCTCGGCGAGGAAGTCGGGCAGGCTGCCCTCAGCGCGCCAGTTGTTGGGGGTGTGGCACATGTCGGCCACGACGACACCCGCAAGCGCCACGCCGTCGGACTGCATGTCGGCGGCGCAGACGCCGTAGTTGCCAATCTGCGGATAGGTGAACGCCACAACCTGGCCGGCGTAGGATGGGTCGGAGATGACCTCCTGGTAGCCGGACATGGACGTATTGAAGACGAGCTCGCCGAAGGTCTCGCCGGTAGCCCCGACCGAGAGTCCCTCGAACGTGGTTCCATCCTCGAGCGCAAGCAGCGCTCGGGCGGCCCCGGTTGCCAGCAGTGGGTTCACGCGTGCCCCTTTCTGTCAGGTGCAAGGCGCACGGCACAAAAAAGACGCCCGGACCATGTCCGACGGCGTCCCCACAAGACAGGCGCGTCTGTTCGTGACGTGCCCTTTGGCCCAACGTAACCACGACTTGTCCAACGTCGTGGCAGGCCCCGTGCCTTGCAGGTATCCCGTACCGTGCTTAAAGGTCGGTTGCTGAGTATACCCCCACAGGACCTCTTGGGGAGGCGAGAACAAGCCATGTCGTGACTTCGTGTGGATTGCCGCCGCGTGCCGGGGCGTACCTATACTCGTGTGCACCTCGCCCATGAAGCAGGCATTGGGGACAGACCCTTTTGCACGTTTTCTGAAAGCCGCCCGCCCGTCACGGACGCGAGGGGCAAGGAAGCGATGGCTCCGATGCGGCGGCTCCCCGCCCAGAGGAAGTCCAAGCTCGCGGCCAGCCTGCGGCACGCGAGGCATCGACTCTTTGGAGGTTAACGTGGCAGGAACGCAACAAGGGGACGCCGGAGAGAGCAAGAGGCCCGCCGTCTTCAAGGACCTCTCGATGGCGCAGGTCATAGCCGGTGCGCTCGCGTCTGTGACGTCGATGCTGCTCACCGAGCAGATTGGTATCGCGGGCGGTATCATCGGCGTAATCGTGAGCTCGGTGGCCTACACGGTCACCGCCAAGGTGTACGGCAACATGCTCGCGAGCTCCGGCGAGAAGCTCCGGGACCACCTTGGCTCGGACGTCACCGAGCGCATCTCCCCCACCACGCCGGCGCATGAGGCATGCCGCACCGAGTCTGCCGGCGGCACTCGCCTCATGCCACGGCCCGCGAACGCCGAGCCGGGTACGAGACGTCACGCCGTGCGTGGCACCGACCCACGCGCGGAGGCAACCCGCCGCGTCGCGCTCGACTCCGAGCAGTCTCTGGACCTCACCGCCGAGGGTGGCCGCATCGCCCCGCCTGCGCTCCGGGCGCAAGCGGCGGACAAGCGCCAGGCCGAGACGCGCAAGAAGGTCATCATCGTCTCCGTGGTGGCGGCCCTTGCCGCCATGGCCGTCTCCGCCCTGCTCGTGACCGCCCTCACGGCAGGAAACGGCCTGGGAACCAAGCCCTCCCAGATCAACTCCGCAAGCGTGGCGGTGACTGACGAGGCGGCCGGCACGAAGGCCGCGACAACGCACGCCACCAAGACCGAGGACCCGACGGCGAAGACCGCCGAGGCGGAGACCACGACATCCTCCAGCAAGGCCGAGGCCACGACGCAGAACGCTTCCGACTCCTCGAGTGACGCAGGCAACTCCGGCTCCGCGCCCGCGGGCAACGCCACCACAGGCGGGGCCGGCGCCTCTACGGGCTCAGGCTCCGGCAGTGCCTCTTCGCCCCAGACCCAGCAGGGGGCTTCGACGCCCACCGCAAAGACCGAGGCCACCTCTGCCTCCGCCGCGCCGGATGCCAAGGCGAGCGCCCGGTAGCGGGCGGCGGACGCTCGGCGGGCGGCTGACAACAGCCGCCTGGCAGCCGCTCCACCAGCGGGCAATGGCGAACAACTGACCACCCAACGAGCAAGGCCCGGTGCCACATGATTGGCACCGGGCCTTGCCTGTTGAGCATCTAGAAATAGAAGCCGAGAGGCGCACCGGAACACAAGGGCCTAGTTTTCGCAGGTCTCGGCGATGCCTTCCGAGACCTGCCGAACACGCCTACTCCCCACAAACCGTGGCAATGCGCGGCAGGGCCACCAGCACGATCGCGGCGCAGTGGGCAGCGGCCACCCTCTCGAACGTGGGGTAGTCCACGCTGCCCGAGTCATCGGCCTTGTCGGAGATGACGCGCACCACCACGAAGGGCACGCCGTTCAGGTGGCACACATGCGCAATCGAGGCGCCCTCCATCTCGCAGCACAGGCCGCCAAAGGTGTCGATGATGCGACGTTTGGCAGCAGACGAGCCAATGAACTGGTCGCCAGAGCAGACACGTCCCTCGAACACGTGGACGTCGTCCGCCGCGCCCTCGACCGCCGCAACCACCGCTTCGCGGAGGTTGGCATCCGCCTCAAAGGCAATAAGACGCAGGTCGGGGTGCTCGCCCGGCTTGTAGCCGAGCGGCGTAACGTCCATGTCGTGCTCGACGGCATCGGTTGAGACCACAAGATCGCCAATCTCGATGCGGGCGTCGAGCGAGCCGGCGACGCCGGTGTTGATCACGTGGGTGACGCCATAGCGATCCGCAAGGGCCTGCGCGCACACGGCCGCGTTGACCTTGCCGACGCCACAGCGCACAACCACGACGTCAACGCCCTCGAGCGTGCCTGCCACGTACTCGTTGCCTGCGATGACCGTCGTCTGCGCGCCCTGCACCTTGCTCTTAAGGTACGAGACCTCCGAGTCCATCGCACCGATGATGCCCACCTTGATTGCGGCCATGGCCCTCCCCCTTCGCGGTTCTGTCGTCGACGCAACATCGTAGCGCGCCCGCTCGCGCCGCCGCAAACCGGGCGCCTCGATGCCATCCGCGGCACGCCTGCGGCGCCACTCGAGCGGACCCATCCGAAGGCCGCCCGCGGCGCCACTCGCGGGGCAACACAAGCCGCCCGGCCTGCTAGCCGATGAGCGACAGAATCTGGCTGAGGCCCTTCTTGCCAAAGGAGACCTGCTCGGACTTGCCATCCTCGTCAATCACGAGGCAAGGCACGCTCATGACGTTGTACTGGTCCTTGAGGCCCTCGAAGTGGTTGATGTCGTAGACGTCGGCCGTGACCTTGGCGTTGTCCGCGGCGATACGCTGCGCGGCCGTCACCACCTCGGGGCACATGGTGCACGAGAGGCCCACGAGCACGCGCAGGCGCACGTGACGGTCGATGCCCGCGATGGCGGCGCGGTCCTCCTCGGCGATGGGCTGGCCGGGACCGGCGGCGTTGTAGAGGCCGAGGACGAAGCTCGTGAACTCGTGGCCACCCGGCACGCCGTGGAAGGCAAGCCCCGTGGCGGTGCCGTCGGCGCGGCACACCTCGACGTAGGGAAGCTCGGCCTCGCCGTCGGCGGAGGTGTCGGCGTGCTTCACCGTGAGCTTGTCCGTGAGTTTCGCGAGCTCGCCCATATAGCCCTCGAGCTCGGAGGAGACGGGACGCTCGTCGAGGTGCAGCGAGAGCACGAGCGGGTTGGCCATGCGCTCGAACACGGCATTGAGCTGGGCGAGCATGGACTCGTCGAACAGCTCGCTCGCCGAGGCGGTCGAGGCCTGCTCGCCCTCGGTGGCAGGCTTGGGCGCGGCGGCGTCGGGCTCCGTCGCCTGCGGGGGGCTCACGGGCGCCTGGGGCACGAGACCCGTGCGCTCCTGCGCGGCCTTGAGGTAACGCTCCATCTCGGTTGCGGTCGTGGCCGCCTGGCCCACGGCCGTGGCCACCTGACGCAGGGGCTTCACGCACACGTCGCCGGCCGCGAACAGGCCGTCCGCCGTGGTGGCCTGGTGCGCGTCGGTGAGGATGTAGCCGCGCTCGTCCGTCTTGGCGATGCCATGGGCAAGCTCGGTGGCAGGCGCGTAGCCCACGAAGACGAAGATGCCGAAGGTCTCCCCGGGCCTGGCCTCGAAGGCGGTCTCATCCCCCGTCTTGACGTTGCGATAGACGAGCTTGCGCAGGGCCGTGTCGCCCGAGGCCTCCACAACCTCGGTGTTGTAGAGCACCGAGATCTTATCGTTGGACTTGGCCTCCTCGGCGGCAGCGGGCGCGCAGGTGAAGTCCTCGTCACGCACGAGGATGGTGACGTGGCGCGCGTACTTGGTGAGGAACACGCTCTCCTCCGCCGCCGCGAATCCGCCGCCAACCACGAAGACGTCCTTGCCGGCGAAGAACTCGCCGTCACAGGTGGCGCAGTAGGCAACGCCGTGGCCGCGGAACTCGTCCTCGCCCTTGAAGCCCACGTGGCGCGGGGACGCGCCCGTAGCCATCAGCACGCCAAAGCAGGGGATGTCGCCCTTGGTGGTGTGAACGTGCTTGATGTTGCCCGCCATGCCCAGGCCCGTGACCTCGGCGAGCATGAACTCGGCGCCAAAGGCCTCGGCCTGGCGCCGCATCGTGGCGGTGAGCTCCTTGCCGGAAGTGGAGAACACGCCCGGGTAGTTCACAACCTCGTCGGTGATGGTAATCTGCCCGCCAAAGCGCTCCCTCTCAACCACGAGTACGCGGTAGCGGGCGCGGGCCAGATAGATGGCCGCCGTGAGGCCGGCGGGGCCGCCGCCCACGATGACGGCGTCATAGAGCTTGGTGACGTCAATGTCTGCCATATTACAGCTGGCCGACGAGGTCCAGGCTCGGCTTCAGGGTCTCCGCACCCGGCTGCCACTTGGCGGGGCAGACCTGGTCGCCGTGTTCGGCAACGAACTTGGCGGCCTGGACGAGGCGCAGGAGCTCCTTGGCGTTGCGGCCGATGCCGCCGGCGTTGACCTGGTAGACCTGAATCTTGCCCTCGGGGTCGACGATGAAGGCGCCACGCTCGGCCAGGCCGTCCGGCTCGATCAGGACATCGAAGTCACGGGCGAGGACGTGCGCCGGGTCGGCGAGCATCGGGTAGGCGACCTTCTTGATGCGCTCGGACTCGTCGTGCCACGCCTTGTGGACGAAGTGGGTGTCGGTGGAGACGGAGTAGATCTCGCAGCCCTCGGCCTTGAAGGCGTCGTAGTTCTCAGCGAGCTCCTCGAGCTCGGTGGGGCACACGAAAGTGAAGTCTGCGGGATAGAAGAAGAACAGGGACCAGTGACCAAGGACGTCGGCCTTGGAAACGGTCTTGAACTCGTCATTCTGGAAGGCCTGAACGGTGAAGTCGCCGACCTCGCGTCCAATCTGGGACATGGTGAGCTCCTTTGCTCGTCATAGGGAGTCTCCGAAACCCGGCGGGCACCGGCTCGCTCCCCTTTGCGATACCGCACATATATGGTACAAGGTTGGTATCGCTTGCTCTTATTAGTACTGGGTCCTATTATTGGGATACTCACTTGTAAGTCAAGGGCAACTTGTAAGTTTTCGGCCAAGAAATCCAATCGCCCGACGGGAGGGATGCACATGCCACGGACGAGCACGCCCCAAGAGGCAACCGCGAAGCCCCGCAGGAACACGAAGCAGCGCCAGCTGGTGCTCGACGCCGTGCGCTCGCGCCGCGACCATCCCACTGCAGACGAGATCTACCTTGCCGTTCGCGAGCAGGACGACCACATCAGCCGGGGGACGGTCTACCGCAACCTCAACCTACTTGCCGGCGAGGGCGAGATCCAGGCGGTCCACGTCAAGGGCGGGGATCGCTTTGACCTCCGCCGGGACCGTCACCCCCACATCGTCTGCCGCGAGTGCGGGCGCGTCGTGGACGCACCCATCCCCTACGATGACGAGCTCGACGACGCGCTCGCCACCGAGACGGGCTACGCGTTCACGAGTCACGTGACCACGTTCATGGGCCTCTGCCCCGAGTGCCAGGCGCGGGACGCGCAAGCCTCGCAGCCCTAGGCCACGGCAAGCACCGGCCCGCCAGGCCCTCCGGTCAATCCCCCACGCAATGCCACGCCCCGGCCACCTCCTCGGTGACCGGGGCGTTATTTGGGACAGACCCATCTGCAGGCTTTCTGAAAGCCTATTCAGAAAACTTGCAGATGGGTCTGCCCCCAATGACAAGGGCGCCGCACCTCCGGAGAGATGCGGCGCCCTGTTGTGCGCGAGCTAGCTCACACGCGCAAGTTCAGCCACAAAGGAGAGCTTACTTCTCGGCCCCCGCGAGGGAGTCGAGGATGTGCTCGTCCTTGCCGTCGAACTTAGGCGCCGGACGGAACACCTGGAAGATGATGCCAGCCAGCGCGAGGAACGCGATGATGGTCCAGAAGCCGAAGTTGCCGAGGACGAAGAGCTCCCAGAGCTGGTTGATGATCATGCCAACAACCCAGCCGAAGCCGCACTGATAGCCGATGGCAGCCCAGAACCACTTCGGGTCGTCCATCTGACGACGGATGGTGCCCATGGCAGCGAAGCACGGAGCGTCGAGCATGTTGAACGCCACGAACGCGCACATGGCGCCAGCGTGGAGGACACCAGAGGCATCGGTGAACATGCCAGCGAAGCCGTTCCACATGGAAACGGAGTTCTCGGTGGCATCGCCCAGACCGTAGAGGACGCCGAACGTGGAGACCAGGTTCTCCTTGGCGATGAGGGCGGAGATGGAAGCCGCGGCGGCCTGCCAGCTGTCAGCACCGAGCGGGGCAAAGATGATGCCGAGGGTGCCACCGATGCCGGCGAGGACAGAGTAGTCCATGTAGTCGTCGCCAACGCCGTCCATGCCAGGCAGGTAGCCGAAGGAGCCGGTGCCGCCGTCCCAGCCAGAGACGCCGAAGTTGGAGAGGAACCAGATGCCCACGGCAGCGGCGAAGATGATCGTGCCGGCCTTCTTGATGTAACCGGAGAGGCGCTCCCAGATGTGCAGCCACCAGGACTTGATGGACGGCATGTGGTAGTCGGGGAGCTCCATGACGAACGGGGCGGGCTCGCCCTCGAAGGGCTTCGTCTTCTTCAGCATGATGCCGGAGATGATGATGGCGAAGACGCCGAGGAAGTAGAACATCGGGGCAACCCACCAGGCGTCAGAGCCGCCGATGAGGACGCCCATGACCAGCGCGATGATCGGCTGCTTGGCGCCGCAGGGGATCATGGTGGTCAGCATGGCCGTCATACGACGGTCCTTCTCGTTCTCAATGGTCTTCGTGGCAAGGACGCCCGGGACGCCGCAGCCAGAGGAGACGAGCATCGGGATGAAGGACTTGCCGGAGAGGCCGAAGCGACGGAACACGCGGTCCATGACGAAGGCGACACGGCTCATGTAGCCGCAGTCCTCGAGGAAGCAGAGGAGCACGAAGAGGACGAACATCTGCGGGATGAAGCCCAGGACGGAGCCCACGCCGCCGATGACGCCGTCAACCACGAGCGAGATCACGACGTCGGAGGTGCCGATGGAGGTCAGCCAGTCGGTCACGGCCGTCGGGATGGAGGGCACGTAGCCGTCGTAGTCGGCGGGATCCGGGGCGTTCTCGGTGGCGTCGACGGCGGCGGTGAAGTCGTCGGCCGTGACGGACGGAACGGTCACGAGCTCCATGCCCTCGTCAACGGCAGCCTCGGCGTCGGCAGCGTCGGCGTCGCCGGAGACAGAGGTGATTGCCTCGGGCTCGGCGTCGTCGCCGGCGGAGGGGTCAACCTCCATGTAGTTGCCGTCAGCGTCGTGCGCGGGCACGTCGGTGGCCTCGACGTTGGCAGCCGTGGCCTCGGAGACGAAGTTGTCGACGACGGCCTGGGAGTCGGCGTCCTCGGGGTCCTCCTGGAGGGCCGCGACGGCGTCGGAGACCTCGGTGGCGCCGTCCTCGTCAACCACGCCAGCATCCTGGGCGGCGGCGATGTAGCCGTCGATCTGGTCCTGGTAGTAGTTGGAGTCGTAGTCGTCCTGAGCCTCGGTGTAGGCCTCCTCGCCGGCACCGCTCACAAAGAAGCCGTCGGAGAAGAGGTTGTCGTTCACCCAGTCAGTACCGGCGGTACCAACGGTGGAGATGGCGATGTAGTACACGAGGAACATCACGACGACGAAGATCGGGAGACCGAGGATTCGGTTGGTAACGACCTTGTCGATCTTCTCGGAGGTGGTGAGCTTCTTGGGTGCCTTCACGACGCAGGCGTCCATGACGCGGGCGATCCACTCGTAACGGTCCGAGGTGATGATGGACTCGGCGTCGTCCTCGCGAGAGGTCTCGACGGCCTTGACGAGCTTCTCGAACTCCTCAAGCTCGGCGTCGGAGAGGTCGAGCGGCTTGATGGCGGCGGCGTCGCGCTCGAACACCTTGATGGCGAACCAGCGGACGAGCGTCTCGTCGCACTTGCCCTTGATGCCAGCCTCGATCTTGTCGAGCGCATCCTCGACCTCGCTGGAGAAGACGTGGACCGGCGTGGTGGCCTTGCCGGCCTTGGCGGCCTCGATGGCGGTCTTCACGAGCGTGTCGGTGTTGGTCTCGCGCAGGGCGGAGACCTGAACCACGGCGCAGCCGAGCTCCTTGGAGAGGGCGTCGGTATCGATCTTGTCGCCGCTCTTCTCGAGGAGGTCGAGCATGTTGAGGCCGAGGACGACCGGCAGGCCGCACTCGAGGATCTGCGTGGTGAGGTAGAGGTTACGCTCGAGGTTCGTCGAGTCGACGAGGTCGATGACGGCCTGCGGGCGGTTCTGAATCAGGTAGTCGCGCGAGACGATCTCCTCGGGCGAGTACGGAGAAAGCGAATAAATGCCGGGAAGGTCGGTGAAGGTGACGGCCTTGTCGCCACGCCACGCGGCCTCCTTCTTCTCGACCGTGACGCCGGGCCAGTTGCCGACGTAGCCGTTCGAGCCGGTTAGGGCGTTGAACAGCGTGGTCTTGCCGCAGTTAGGGTTACCTGCGAGCGCAATGTACATGCGGTCTTCCATGACTCCCTTTCCTCTATGTTGCCGGGGGCGGGGTCGGCCCCCTGGGCCCGCTTGGGCGGACTCATTACGTTTGGCGCGCACGTCCCCACGCGTCACGCCACGCTCGGATCGAGCTCCGAGGTCCGGCCGCTGAGTTGCAGCCGGAGGGTCGCGTCCTCACCTTGTGGCTCGGACGGGACGACGTTACTCCGGGTCGACGTCGACCTTCTCCGCCTCATCCTTGCGGATGGACAGCTCGTAGCCACGGACGTTGACCTGGATGGGGTCGCCGAGCGGGGCCACCTTGACCACCTTGACCTTGGCGCCCTTGGTGAGGCCCATGTCCATGATGCGGCGCTTGACGGCGCCGGTGCCGGTGAGTGCCTTCACCGTGCACGAGGACCCGACGGGGATGTCCCTGAGCGTAGTCACCTTTTCCCTCTCCTTCTCTCTTGCCGGCGCCTGGGCGCCGGCGACGAACGACATATCGAGCACCGGGCGCACCCGATGCCGCAAGCGCCCCGAAGGACGCGAATGCGCTAGTCCTCAGTGGTGGTGTAGACGTGCATGGCCGTGGCGTGGTCGACGCCAAGTTGCGCGCCCTTCACCTTGACGATGCTGCCGGAGGCGCCCGTCTGGGTGATGACATGGACCTCGGCGCCCTCGACGAAGCCGAGGTTCTCGAGGTGACGACGCATCTCGTCGTTGCCGCTTACGCGAACCACGCGGACCTTCTCGCCCTCGTGGACCATGGCGAGCGGAAGCTGTGCGCCTGCCGACATTGGCTGCCCCTTCCCGATGTCTCCGCACGGGAAAACGGCAACCGACCGAAGGGGGTCGCGTTGCCGTTTGAACCGCACTTTCTGCCGCCTACCGGCAGAAAAAGGGAGAAGTTGTGTTCATCTAACGAAAAGTAGTATGGACTCAACTTATGGGCGAGTCAACCGGGGTGAACCTCTTTAGTAAGATTTGGAAAACTTCTTGCAGGTCAGAGGGGTCGCGCAGGCACGGTTTTCCTTCGCGGGCGTGACCCTGGCGACTGGGATACGTCCGTTCGAGTAGGGCTGAGGTCTCGCCGGAAGGACAGGGGCCTTCCCTGCAGGCGCGGCCCCGTCATCGCTCGCCAGGACCGCTCGCCCGTGCGGGGCTGTCTTTCCCGGCAGGTGCGACGTCGCCGCGAGGGACAGCGCCTCGACCGAAGCTGCAGCCTTAACGGCTAGAGGCCGTACTTGGTGACGGCACGGCGAAGTGCCCTGCCCCAGGGAAGCCAGATCGCAGCGAGAAAGGCCACGGTGGCCACGCCGTGCAGGATGTCGAGCGGCAGTGCCGCGGCCACGGCGGTTCGGGCGTCGTGCGCCATCACGGTGCCGGAATCATCGGCCACAACCGTCATACCCCACGCGCGATTCTCACGGCAAGAGATCACCAGCGAGCCTACGGGGGCGGCGCAGGGCGGGGGCGCGACGCTGGGGCGCGGGCGCAAGGCGCCCATGCCCCCCGTGCCCGCAATCCCCCTACCCCAGCACCTCGCCGGCAATCCTCGCCGTCTCCGTGGCGTCCTTGGCGTAGTAGTCGGCGCCCACCATCTTGGCGTACTCGGGCGTGAGCACGGCTCCGCCCACCACCACCTTGCACCAGGGCGCTTGCGCCCGGAGCAGCTCGATGGTCTCCGCCATGGCAGGGACCGTGGCCGTCATGAGCGCGGAGAGGCCGCAGAGCCTCACGTGGTCTCTCACCACGGCGTCGGCCACCACCTGTGGCGGCACGTCGCGACCAAGGTCCACCACGTCAAAGCCGTAGTTCTCCAGCAGCATGCGCACGATGTTCTTGCCGATGTCGTGGATGTCGCCGTGGACCGTGCAGATGACGACCTTGCCCTTGCTCGGACCGGCCGCGCCCGTCGCGTCGCTCGCCGCCTTGATGGTGTTGAAGCCCTCCTTGGCCGCCTCGGCGCTCGCCATGAGCTGCGGCAGGAAGAAGGTACCCGCCTCAAAGCGCGCGCCCACCTCGTCAAGGGCGGGTATCAGCACCTCGTTGATGGCATACATCGCGTCGTGCTCGGCCAGGATCTGGCCCACCACCTCGCCCATCGGGCCCTTGCGACCCGCAAGCACGAGCGCGCGGGCCCGTTCCTCGGGCGTGGCGGCCTCCTCGGCAGACGTCTGGCCGCCGGACGCGCCGCCAGTCGCGCCGGCGGCCGCGGTGGCGCCCGCCGGCAGCTTGTCGGAGCGCTCGGCATAGTGGGCCACGTAGTACTGCGCGCTCTCGTCCTCGCCGGAGAGTACCCGCCAGGAGTCGACGACGTCCATCATGCGGCGCGTGGCCGGGTTGATGATCGCGAGGTCGAGACCGGCGCCAAAGGCCGCCGCCAGGAACGTGGCATTCACGAGCGGGCGGAATGGCAGGCCAAAGCTGATGTTGGAGACGCCGAGCACCGTGCGCACGCCCGCCAGCTCTCGCTTCACGAGCGTGATGGCGTCCAAGATGGCGCGAGGCGCGGTCTGATCTGTGGAGGCCGCCATGCACAGGCAGTCCACCACCACGTCGTGACGCGGAATGCCGGCGGCGTCGGTGGCGGCCACGATCTTGCGCGCCACCGCGAGGCGGCCCTCGGCCGTGGGCGGGATGCCGTCCTCGTCGATCGTGAGCGCCACGAGCGCGCAGCCGTAGTGCGCGGCGATGGGCACCACGGAGGCCAGCACCTCGTCCTTGCCGTTGGTGGAGTTGATGAGCGCCTTGCCCGCGTAGGGGCGCACGGCGGCCTCGATGATCTCAGGGTCGGCGGCGTCAATCTGAAGCGGCAGCGTGGTGACGCCCTGAATCTCGCTCACGAGCTGGCACATCACGGCGCGCTCGTCGATCTCGGGCAGACCGGCGTTGACGTCGAGAATCTGCGCGCCGTCGGCCGTCTGGGCAATCGCCATGCTCATCACGTAGTCGTGGTTGCCGCTGCGCAGGGCCTCCTTCATGCGCTTCTTGCCCGTGGGGTTGATGCGCTCGCCGATGACACCGATCTGCCCCATCTCGAGCGCGCACATCTGCTGCGGGCCCGCCACCGCAAAGCAGTCGCGGACGCGGCGCGGCGCGGGGGTGCGACCGGCGAGCAGCGCGCGTTCGCCGGCGATGTAGTCCGGCGTGGTGCCGCAGCAGCCGCCCACGACGGTCACACCGGCGTCGAGCATGCCGGCAACGGCCTCGCAGTACTCCCTTGGCGCCACGTCAAAGACGGTGACGCCGTCCTCCACGCGTGGCAGGCCCGCGTTGGCCTGCACCATGACGGGGCAGGTGGCCCAGGGCAGCATCGCCTCCACGAGCGGGGCCAGGCTCGCTGGGCCCAGCGAGCAGTTGATGCCCACCACGTCCGCCCCCAGGCTGGAGAGCGTGAGGGCCGCCACCTCGGGCGTCGTGCCCAGGAAGGTGCGGCCGTCCTCGGCGAAGGTCATGGTCACGAAGACCGGCAGGTCCGAGTTCTCCCGTGCGGCGAGCAGCGCTGCCTTGGCCTCGGCGAGGTCTGCCATCGTCTCGATGATGAAGAGGTCTGCGCCGGCCGCGGTGGCCGCGCGCACCTGGCGGGCAAAGAGCTCGTAGGCATCGTCGAACGGCAGCGTGCCCATGGGCTCGAGCAGCTGGCCCGTGGGCCCGATGTCCGCGGCAACATAGCGGACGCCCGAGGCGCGGGCGCAGCGCACGGCGGCCTCGAAGACCTCCTCCACCGTGGCAGCGCCGCCGAGCTTCTCGGCGTTGGCGCCAAAGGTGTTGGTGGTGGCCACGTCCGCGCCGGCGGCGGCGTAGGCCGCGTGGATCTCCGTGATCTCGGCGGGGTTGGTGAGACACAGAAGCTCGGGCAGCTCGCCGGCGGCAAGACCGCGCGCCTGGAGCTGCGTACCCATGGCGCCGTCGAAGACAAGGAAGTCCTCGCCGGCGAGCACGCGCGCGAGGTGGTCGTCTGCCACGCGGGGCGTGCGGGGCGCGAGGCGGTCCTTGGGCCAGGCGGTGGGGGTGGCGCCGGGCGCCGCCGGCGCGGGCGACGGAGCTGCCGACGGGCTAGCCGAGGCGGCATCGGGGGTCACGGGCGCGGGCGACGGGCTGGCCGAGGCAGCGGCGCCGCGGACGGCCTCCACGGAGGCGCAGTGCGCACAATCAGTCACGACAGGTCCTTCCGGTTGGGCGGATGTTGCAGAAGTCAAAGCACAGGCACCCCTTGCAGCTGTGATGCCCGCTCGGCTGGGGACGGTCGAACATACCAACGAGGGCGGAGACGCTCTTCGTTGGGGTCATGAGCAGGGTGCTCGTGAGCGTGACACCCAGGCGACGCTGCGCGTTCAGGGCGGAGAGCAGCACCGGCTGGGTGCTCATGGGCAGGTCGCCGTACCCCGGCGAGAAGCGCGAGTTGGTGTAGAGGCCGCGCTCGCGCGCGCGGGCCATGAGGCTCGCCTCGGCCGCGTCCGCTGCGCGCTCCACGATGGTGCTGCCGCAGGAGTCGAAGATGACCTGGGCCACCGAGTCCGTGAGGGAAAGCCGCCTGAGCTCGCGTTCGATGCCCATGCCGATGGTCACGGCCATCACGCCAACGGCGCGCGCCCCCGCGAGGTGCTCCACGATGGAATGGCCCCTGAGCTCGAGCGCGGTGCCCTTGAGGCGAATGATTGGCGCCGAGGCGTCCTCGCGCCCCGCACTCGCCGGGTCGTTGGAGCCGGCGACGAGAGGGGCGGGGCTCCCACTGGGGGCGGGGCTCGCTGCACCGGCAGCGTCCAGGTCTTCCTCCGCCCGCGAGGCAGCGGGGAGCTCGGAGCGCCCCTCGTCCACGTCGAAGACGGCGACGCAGCCGCGGGGCCGCGCCAGGGCAAGCGCGCTCGCCACCACGCCGTCGATGCGGGCGTCGAGCTCGGGCATGAGCGGCTGGCCGGTGTAGCCCAGGTAGCGCAGCACCTCGCGACGGTCGATGGAGTCTATCTCGTAGCTCTCGACGGTCTCCGCCACGCTACGCCTCCAGGTAGCCGCACTCGACGAGGGCGTCGTGGGCGGTGTGCGCGATGGCGGGCTTGTTCATGCTATAGACATGCAGGCCGTCGACGCCGTTGGCCGCGAGGTCGCGCAGCTGCTCGCAGGCATACTCGATGCCGGCGGCCGCCTGGGCGGCGGGGTCGTCGCCGGCAAGCACGAGGCGTTTCACGACCTTGGCCGGGATGGACGCGCCGCAGGTGAACGCCATGCGCTGAATCTGCTTGACACTCGTGAACGGCATGACTCCCGCCACGATGGGCAGCTTGACGCGGTGGCGCAGGCACTTCTCGCGGAAGCGGTAGAAGTCCTCGTTGTCGAAGAACAGCTGGGAGACCAGGTAGTCTGCGCCGGCCTCCTGCTTCTTGTAGAGACTTTCGTAACTCTCGTCCTCGGTGGGCGACTCGACGTGCCCCTCGGGATAGCAGGCTGCACCGATGCAGAGCTCCGGCGACACCTCGCGCAGGTGGGCGATGAGGTCCGAGGCATGCTCGAAGTCGATTGCCTCGCGACCGGGCGCGCGGTCGCCGCGCAACGCCAGCACGTTCTGCACGCCCGACGCGACGAGCTCGGAGACGTAGGCATCGACGTCGGCGCAGGTGGAACCGAGGCACGTGAGATGCGCGAGGGCCGTAATGCCCAGGTCGCGCTCGACGGACCCGGCGATGGGTGCCGTGTTGGCCGAGTTGCCCGAGCCGCCCGCCGAGTAGGTGACACTGATCCAGTCCGGCTTGTCGTGCGCCATCTCGCTCGCCACCCCGAAGGCCGCCTCGCGCGGCATCTCTCCCCGGGGCGGGAAGATCTCGAAGGAGAACGTCTGCTTGTGTCCGAGCTTTTCGCTGATCTTCATAGTGGTAGAGCCCTTCTTGTTACGTGCGGCGAGCATATGGCGCAAGCGAGCAAGCGCTGTGAGACGCATGCAATCATCCTACTTGCTTCAAGCCTACACGCAGTCGTTCGGCCACGCACTCTGCATACCGGCTGGCTATGTGGAGACATAGGGTCTGCCTAAACCTAATGCAAAATGCTCATCTTCAGGCTGTGGGAGGCAGACAGGTCATGAAGCTAATCGCCATGCACCATGAAGCTGCTTGCGCCGGCGGCTCGCGACCGGCAGTGCGCGTCATAGGCAGTGCGCGACCGGCAGTGTGCGTAATAGATGGAAAGCTCCTCCCCGGAACGTCTGTCCGAACCTCAACCGCAAAGATGCGCTGGGAAGATGCACGGGTGTTGGCGCGGCGGGGGTGGCCCCGCCCTCAAACATGTTGCCCCTCAACGACTGATGCCGCCTCGCGGGCCGTCGCACAATCACCAGCCAAAGATAGGGCCATATTTGTTGTCTAGGCGCGAAGTCCCTGAGTACCAACTAGTAAATCTATTTATTTACGCAGGTAGACGACTTATTGATATGTAGTGGCTCGTGGGTCTGCTCGACCCATCGAACCTAGACAACAAATTCGTCCAAAGTTTTCCCCGAGATGGCCAAAAGATGGCTGAGAGACGCCCACGACCAAGACGTCGCGCGAGGAAGGCTTCCCAGCCACAGCCAGAGCGACGCGCATGACCGGGCCTTCCCAGCCGCGAGCAATACGCCACTCGAAAAACGGGTCTTCTCAGCCGCAGCCGGGACGGCATACGAGAACGGCTTCCTCAGCCACGAGCAGAGCCCCCATCGCTCACCGAATGGATGGGTCATTTTCACGCCCGCTCCTCCACACTGGTATCAGACAAGTCGCTATCCGGGTGGCGTCTTGTTAGGTGGCAGTCACCCGGACATCGCCTTGCCAGACAGCCGCCAACCCTGGCAGCGCCCCACCCGCCACAGGTGGGCGGTGCCCGACCTGCGCCTCACCCGTCACAGGCAGGCAGCGCCCCACCCGGTACAGACAGGAGCCGCTCGGCTCGCACCTTGGCCGTCGTAGCCAGGTACCGCCCGGCCCGTACCGCACCCGGTGCAGGTGGGCACCGCCCAGGCTGGCAGCTCGCCCGGCACCCGGCACGCGCCGCGGCAAGCGTGCAGGCAGCTCAATCGCACACCCCACGGGAGCGCCCATGTCTTACATCGAGTTCGATAACGTCACAAAGACCTACGGCACTGGCGACGCGCGCATCAACGCACTTGACGGCGCGAGCTTCGCCGTGGAGCGCGGAGAGCTTGCCGTGGTGCTCGGTGCGAGCGGAGCGGGCAAGACTACGGCGCTCAACATCCTCGGCGGCATGGACTCGGCCACCTCGGGCCGCGTCGTGGTGGACGGCCGGGACATCACGCATGCCACCGAGGCCGAGCTCGTCGAGTACCGTCGCTCGGACGTGGGCTTCGTGTTCCAGTTCTACAACCTCGTGCCCAACCTCACCGCGCTCGAAAACGTCGAGCTCGCAAGCCAGATTTGCCCGGACTCCCTAGACGCGCGCGAGACCCTCGGCCGCGTGGGCCTGGGCGAGCGGCTTAACAACTTCCCCGCCCAGCTCTCCGGCGGCGAGCAGCAGCGCGTCTCCATCGCCCGAGCCGTTGCCAAGAACCCCAAGCTTCTGCTCTGTGACGAACCCACGGGCGCGCTCGACTACAAGACCGGCAAGCAGATTCTCCAGCTGCTTCAGGACACGTGCCGAACCGACGGCATCACCGTCGTGCTCATCACCCACAACGCCGCGCTGGCCCCCATGGCCGACCGCCTCATACGCTTCAAGAGCGGGCGGGTCACGGAGATGGCAACGAACGCCTCCCCCACCCCTATCGCCCAGATTGAGTGGTAGCCGTGACGAAGCCAACGCATACATATGAGCGCGGTCGGCGGGCGGGCGCGGCGAGCGCTCGTTGGCGTGGACGCCGGGGGCACGGCCCATCGGCCTTCGCCAAGGACACCCTACGGACCATGCGCGGCAGCCTCCGCCGCTTCCTGTCCATCGCGGCCATCTGCCTTTTGGGCATCACGATGCTCGTGGGCCTCACCATCGCCTGCGAGGACCTGCGCCTCTCGGCCGACGAGTTCTTCGACGCGCAGCGGCTCTACGACGTAAGCGTGCAGTCCACCCTGGGCCTCACCGATGACGACGTGGTTGCGCTCGCCGCCCTTGACGGCGTGGAGGCGGCCGAGGGCAGCTGGGACGAGACCGCCTACACGCAGGTAGGCGGCGCCCGGCACTCGGTTGCCGTGCACGCACTCACCGCCCAGGGCATGAACAAGCCCTACCTCATCGAGGGCCGCCTGCCCGCGAGCGCCAACGAGGTGGCCGTGACGAGCGAATACCTCGAGGAGAGCGGCAAGCAGCTGGGAGACATCCTTACCTTCTCGGCAGACGACGCGGACAGCGAGCTCTTCGAGCAGCGCGACTACACCATCGTGGCCGCCGTCATCGACCCCACGAGCGTGGCGGCCAAGAACGGCTCGTCGTCCTTTAGGGCCACGGGTGCCAAGTACGCGTTCTTCGTGCCGGCGGCCGCAGTGACGAGCGACGTCTACTCCGTCGTCTACCTTCGGGTAAGCGGCGCGGCGCAGCTCAATGGCTTTTCGGGCGCCTACCAGGAGCGTGTCTCCGAGGTGGCTGCGAAGGTCGAGGCAATCAAGGGCGAGCGCGAGGCGGCACGCGAGCAGGAGGTGCGCGCAGATGCCGAGGCGCAGGTAGACGAGGCCGAGGCGGACGCGAACGCACGGCTTGCCACGGGCGAGCAGCAGCTCGCGGACGCCCAGGCCACCATCGATGACGCCCTCGCCCAGATTGCGGACGGGCGCGCGCAGCTTGCCCGGCAGGGCGCGAGCGCCAGGGAGCAGCTCGACGCCGCGCAGCGGAAGATTGACGCCGGCAAGTTCCAGCTCGAGCTCGCGCGCTCACAACTCGAGGCCAACGAGACGCAGGTGGCAGACGGAGAAGCCCAGCTTGTGGACGGCCGCGCGCAGCTCGACGCCGCACAGGCCACCCTCGATGCCCAGCGCGAGGCGGCGGAGCGGGGCATCGCCGATTACGACGCCGGCATGTACGAGGTCACGAGTGGGGCCAGCCAGCTGCGCGCGGCCCTGGGGGCGAGCTGGCCCGAGGCCGAGTGGCAGGCCGTGCTCGACGCCGCGGACAAGGAGAGTTCCGCGGCCGCGCAGGAGGCGTTCGTCTCCCGCATCAAGGATTATGCGGACACCGCCCTCCCCCTCCTCGACACGGGCCTCACGCTCACTGACGAGACGCTCTCCCTGCTCGACCGCCTCATCGCCGGAGAAGAGGAGCTGCGCCAAGACGTCGCCTCGCGAGCCAACGAGCTCGTGACGAACCTGGAGCAGAGCGGCCTGCTTACCGAGAGCCAGCTCGCCCAGGTGCGCGACGCCCGGCAGAAGCTCGACGACCCCATGGCGGACACGGCCAAGCTCACCGAGGCTCGCGACCAACTTGCGGCCGTGCGCGAGATACTCGCCAGCCAACGGGGGCAGCTCGCGGCGCTTCCGGACTCCGCCCGCCAGCTCGCGGAAGGCGCCGGCAAGCTTGCCCTCTCCCGAGCGCAGGTCGACGCCGCCCGCGACGCACTCGCGGGAGCCATCCCCGAGGCGCAGGCCACCATCGACGCCAGGCGCGTCGAGCTCGAGGCGGGCGCCGTGCAGCTTGCGGACGGGCGTGCTCAGCTTAGCCAGGGATGGGCCAGCTACCGCAGCGGCCTCTCCGAGCTCGAGGCGGGCCAGGCGGAGCTCGACGGCCGGCGCGCGTCGGCCGCCGAACAACTCGCAGGCGCGGCCGCCCAGCTCGACGACGCCGAGGCGCAGGCAGCGGACGGCCAGGCGGAGCTCGACGCCCGGCGCGAGGAGTTCGAGCGCCAGAAGGCCGAGGCGCTCGCCAAGATAGCCGATGCCCGCGCAAAGATTGCCGACATCGGCCAGGCCACCTGGTACGTTCAGGACCGCTCGGCCATTTCCAGCTACGCCTCAATAGACTCCGACGCCAGCTGTATCCAGGTCATCGGGACGGTGTTCCCGGCCATCTTCCTCACGGTGGCCATCCTCGTCTCGCTCACCACGGCCACGCGCATGGTCGAGGAGGAGCGCGGGCTCATCGGGCTCTACAAGGCGCTTGGCTACCGACGCGCACGCATCATGTCCAAGTACGTCACCTACACGCTCTCGGCGGCGGCGCTTGGCGGAGCCATAGGCTCCGTGCTGGGCTTTATTGCCCTCCCCGAGTTCCTGTTCGGCGTGTTCGAGGTCATGTACACCCTGCCTCAGATGAACCTGCACTTCGACGCCGGCCTCTGTGCGCTGGCGGTGGGCATGTTCGTTGTGGGCATCAGCGCGGCCACGGCGCTCACGGTGCGCGGCGAGCTGGCGGAGCAGCCCGCCGCCCTCATGCGCCCCAAGGCACCGAGGGCCGGCACGCGCATCCTGCTCGAGCGCATCGGGCCGGCCTGGCGCAGGCTGTCGTTCCTCAACAAGGTCACGGCCCGCAACCTCTTCCGCTACAAGCGTCGCCTGGCCATGACGATCTTTGGCGTGGCGGGCTGCACGGCCCTCATGATCTGCGGCTTTGCCATCGCGGACACGGTGCTGGCGCTCTCGCCCAACCAGTACGGGGACGCGAGCCGCGCCGGCATCTACGAGTACGATCTGCTCGCCGTGACCCAGCCCCAAGACCTCGAGGGAGCCGCGGCCCAGCTCACGGCAGCCGGCGAGGTGGAGGGCTACGTTCCCGTGCGCACGGAGAATATGACCCTCGACCACAACGGCGCCAAGGAGACGGTGCAGCTCGTCGTGGTGCCAGACGGCTTCTCGCTCGACGGCTACATCGACCTGCGCACCGAGTCTGGCGGGCACCTCTCCCTCGAGGAGGCCACGGCGGGCCCGGACGGCGTGGCGGGCACCGAGGACGATGGCGTGCTCGCGACGAAGAACGCAAGCACCGTCCTCGGCTTTGGCGCGGGCGACGAGCTCACGGTGCAGGACACGGCGCTTCGCCAAGCCAACGCCCGCGTGGATGCCGTGGTTATGAACTACCTCGGCAACGCCGTGTACCTGACGCAGTCCACCTACGAGCGGCTCTTCGGCGTGCCGCTCGAGGCCAATGCCATGCTCGCCCACCTCAGCGGAGACGCGGACGCGCAGATCGCATTCGCGAACCAACTCGCCTCGGACCCCACCTACCTGAGCGTCACGAGCATCCAGGAGGGCATCCGCGACTTCACGGCCAACTTCATGCTCATCAACTACGTGGTTGTGCTCATCACGACGCTCGCCGCCGGGCTCTCGTTCGTGGTGCTGTTCACGCTCTCCACCACCAACATCTCCGAGCGCAAGCGCGAGCTGGCGACCATCAAGGTGCTGGGATTCCGGCGCGGCGAGGTGCGCACGTACGTGAACAAGGAGCTGCTCATCCTGGCCGCGATGGGCACCGCATGCGGCATACCCGTGGGCACGGTGCTCGGCCATGCCCTCACCTACGTGCTCAACATGCCGTCGATGTACTTTGCCGTGGAGATTCACCCGCTGAGCTATGTCTGGAGCTGCGGCATGTCGATGCTCTTTGCCGTGGTGGTGCGCCTCATCACGAACCGCTCGCTCGACCGCGTGGACATGGTGGGAGCGCTCAAGTCTGCCGAGTGACGGCAAGCGCATGGGGCCCCGCCTTTTGCCATGAAAAAAGCCCGCGTCCCGCTCGAGGCGGAGACGCAGGCCCAGCTGCAAGCTTATGTGAGAGGCACACGCGCGGCAGATCAAAATGCCTCGGTCCTAAGACCCAGCTTACAGGCCCAGAATCTCCTTGACCTTGGCGATGATGGCCTCGTCGGTGGCGTTGGCGAAGAAGTACTCCTGGAAGTGCTCGCCGGCCAGGGCGCCCTTCACGAGATCCTGGTCAAGCTCGCCGAGGATGTCGACCAGCGGACGCATGGTGACGGCGCGCACGCCGTCGAGAATCTTCTTGTTGCGCTGCTCGGGTTCGACGCGCTCGGCAGGGTAGCCGTTGCCAGAGCCGAAGCCAAAGAGCTTCTCGAAGGTGTACTCGAGGTTGAGCTCGGCGCCCCAGCCCTGCTTGAGCGCAAACGGCATGGCCACGGCATTGCCATCGTTGACCTGGGCAAACGTGTAGGCATCGAGAGAATCCTCGACATGGCCGCAAAGCACGCCGGGGAAGCTGTTGCAGGCGAGCATGGCGCCCTCACCAGTGCCGCAGCCGGTGACCACGTAGTCAGCCGCGCCGGAGTTCAGCAGCACGGCGGCAAGGATGCCGTTCTGCACGTAGGTGAGCGGCGCGGAGCCCTCGGCGGCGTACATGCCGTAGTTGAACACGGTGTGGCCCATGGGCTCGACGACCTTCTTGAGGGCGGCCTCGATCATCGTGTTCTTGGAGTTCTGGCTATTCTCGTTGATGAGGGCGATCTTCATCGTGAGGTTCCTTTCGGTGCGGGCCGAGAGACGCGCGTTCGCTCTCGGCAGTTGGTTGTTTCTATCGACTACTTGCAGCGGCAGAGCACAGGGCGGCCGCACGCAAGAAGGGACCAGAGTCTCGACTTCGGCGCCAAAATCGGCGTTGAGAGCGAGATTCTGACCCGCCCGATACCAGGTTGGCGGGAATCCGCCCAGCAAAAGCGGCGCCACTTGAGCTCAGGCGAGCCCGACCCGGCGCAACTCAGACAGTTTCAACCTCGGCGTTACTTCGGCTGCTTGCCGATGTAGGCGAGGATGCCACCGTCGACATAGATGACCTGGCCGTTCACGAAGTTCGAGGCGTCGGAGGCCAGGAACACCGCGGTGCCCATGAGGTCAATCGGCGTGCCCCAGCGCGCGGCCGGCGTCTTGGCGCGGATGAAGGCGTCGAACGGGTGCATGGAGCCGTCCGGCTGCTTCTCGCGCAGCGGCGCGGTCTGCGGCGTGGCGATGTAGCCCGGGCCGATGCCGTTGCACTGGATGTTGTGCTCGCCAAACTCGGAGCAGATGTTGCGAGTGAGCATCTTGAGACCGCCCTTGGCAGCCGCGTAACCGGCGACGGTCTCGCGGCCGAGCTCGCTCATCATGGAGCAGATGTTGATGATCTTGCCGTGCCCCTTCTCGATCATGCCGGGAAGCACCGCCTTGGAGACGATGAACGGGCCCGTGAGGTCGATGTCGACGACCTTGCGGTACTCGGCGGCGCTCATCTCGAGCATCGGGGTGCGCGTGATGATGCCGGCGTTGTTGACCAGGATGTCCGGCGTGGTGCCGAAGTCCTTCTTGATGTTCTCGATGAGGCCGGCGACGTCCTCCTCGCTCGTGACGTCGGCAATGTAGCCCTTGGCCTCAATGCCCTCCTTGGTGTAGGAGGCAAGGCCCTCGTCGAGCTTGTCCTGGTTGCGGTCGTTGAAGGCGATCTTGGCGCCAGCCTTGGCGAATGCGGTTGCCAGGGCGAAGCCGATGCCGTAGGAGGCACCGGTCACGAGGGCCACCTTGCCGTCCAGGCGGAAGCTGTCCATGCTGAAGACACTGGGATCTGCGTACTGCTCTGCCATACAAACCTCCTTGGTGATGAGGGTCGGGACCAGCGCGTTGGCGCGTCTTGCAGTTGCTTGGCTGATTGCCGTAGCCGCTCAGCCACTCGCGTAGCCGCCCGACCGGCTGTCCCGGCCGCTCAGCTGCCCGCGCAGCCGCCTGACCGTTTGTCTCGATCGCATTGCCACCCGCGCAGCCAGCCGACCGTTTGCCCCGGCCGCTCAGCCACTCGCGTAGCCGCCTGACCGGCCGCCCCGGCCGCTCGGCTGTGACGGCAACTGCCTTCTTCGTCGTACTCCTCCCCTACCTAGCAAGAGGAGCTTGGCGTTGGTCCTTCGCTCTTGTAAACCAATTTACAAGGTCATATTGAAGTCAGTAAACCGGTTTGTCAAGCAAAGTTTCGTAAAGACAAGAAAAGATTTCTCAGCCTCCGGCGCACCTCGCCCACCAGCCCGAAGATAGCCGCGCTGCCAGCCGTAGCCCAGCACGCAGCCACCTATCGCACCACCTGCCGTGGCGCCAGCACGCAGCCACCTGTCGCACCACCATCCGTAGCGCCAGCACGCAGCCGCCTGTCGCACCACCAGCCGTGGCGCCACGACGCTCCATCCGCCGGGCGCCGTACCACCAGCCACAGCAACAGCACACCCGGCAACCCGCCGCTACAATCTCAACCGCATGCAAACGGCAACCGGAAGGAACTCACATGCGCGCAAAGATGGTTCACGACTGCGTCCACGTGCTCGACCGCGACAAGTCCATCGCATTCTACGAGAAGGCGTTTGGCCTGCACATCCTAGGCAGAAAGGGCCCCGAGGATGGCTCTTGGGAAATCATCTTCATGGGCAACGACGAGAGCGACTTCCAGCTCGAGCTCACCTGGAACCGCGGCCGCGTCGAGCCTTACAACAACGGCGGTGACGACACGCACCTGGCCTTCGCCGTGGACGACATGGAGGCCGCGCGCAAGCTGCACGAGGAAATGGGCTGCGTGTGCTATGTGAACGAAGCCATGGGCATCTATTTCGTCGAGGACCCCGACGGCTGCTGGCGCGAGGTCGTGCCGATGAAATAGCCTGGCGACGGCTGAGGCTCGCGACATCCCCGGGACAGTTGGGGCATGCGGCAACCTCGTCCACGCGAGGCTCCGGGCTCGGGATGAAGGCCATGTCCGAGGTTTCCAGGCTGATGTTGCAGGTGCTGGGCGTCACACCGCTCCCAACTAGTTTACTGGTTTGCATCAAATACGCAGGAAATACGAGCATAAGATAGGTAAACCTGAGATAAACTGATGGCAAGCAGCCACCAGAGGAGTCACCATGCCCGCCAACACCAAGAAACGCGTCACCATCAATGACATCGCCACCATGGCGGGCATCTCCAAGACCACGGTCTCCTTTTACCTCAACGGCAAGACGGAGCGCATGAGCTCCAAAACGCAGGAGCGCATCCGCGAGGCCATCGCCAAGACCGGCTACGAGCCCAGCCCCATCGCTCGTGGCATGAACGCCAAGAAGACGTCGCTCATCGGCGTCATCATCGGCGACATCACCAACACGTTCTCCAACCAGATCGTGAAGGGAATCGAGGGTGTCGCGGCCGAAAAGGGCTACCGCACGCTCGTGAGCAGCTCCAACCACAGCCGCACCGACGAGCGCGCCTACATCGACCGCTTGCTCGCCGTTGGCGTGGACGGCTTCATCGTGCAGCCCACGGCCCGCTTCAAGGAGATCTCGCAGGTCATCGAGGCCGCCGGCAAGCAGCTTGTCTTCTTTGACAGCAAGTTCTACGACTTTGCCTCCAGCTGGGTGAAGACGGACAACTACGAGGCCACCTTCCGCGCGGTCACCGAGTGCGCGCGCAAGGGCTACGAACGCTTCCTGCTTGTAGCCGCGCCGCCGCAGCTGCTGAGCTCGCGCATCGAGCGCACGAGCGGCTTCGTGGACGCGCTCGAGGCGTCTGAGGTGGGCTTCACGCAGTTCGAGATTGAGAACGACCAGGTAGACGTGCCCAAGCTCCAGGAGTTTTTGCGCTCCAACATCGACGGCACCACGCCCACGCTCGTCTTTGCCCCCAACTGCTGGACTCTGCCGGACGTCTACGTGGCCATGCGCGAGTTCTACCCGATGATGCCGGACAAGGTAGGCCTACTCGGCTTCGACAACGCCGAGTGGGTGGGCGTGGCGAGCCCGAGCGTGTCGGTTGTGATGCAGCCGGCCCTCGAGGAGGGACGCCAAGCCTGTCGCCTGCTGCTGGACCTCATCGCCGGCGATGCCACAGTAGACCCGCACCAGGTCCTGAGCTGCGACGTCCAGTGGGGTGCCACCACGCTGTAGCCCGAACCAAGGGGACGTTATCCGGCGTCCCTTTTCTTCCTGAAAATATTTCATAATTCCCTACGTGTTTAGTAGGTTATTCGTGCATACTATTCCACGTCCTACTGATCGCGTGCCGCCCGACCCCGCGCAACCTGAGGCCAGCGGCAAGACATGGAGGGAAGTCACATGTCGCCAGAAACCATCGGGCAGGTGCTCGTGACGCTCGTCGTCTTCGTTGCCCTGCTCATCGGCCTCGTCGCTCTCAAGCGCAGGGGCACAAACTTCACGCCGCGCGTGTTCATCGCGCTGGCCGCGGGCCTTGTGCTCGGCGGAGGCATCCAGCTCTTCCTGGGCCTCAAGACCGATGCCACCACCACGGCCCTCGACTGGATCTCCATCGTGGGCAAGGGCTACATCGCCCTGCTCAAGATGCTGATCATTCCGCTGATCTTCGTCTCGATCGTGAACGCCTTCACCCACGCCAAGGTCACTGACAAGTTCGGCAAAATCTCCGGCGTCGTGATGGCCGTCCTGCTGGGCACCGTTGCCATCGCCGCCCTGTTCGGCTGGGCCGTCATCGCCTTCTCCGGCCTCGCCGGCGCGAGCTTCACCCAGACCGCGGCGCAGGACACCATGACCGCCCTGCAGACCAAGCAGCAGACGGTCGAGGGTCTCACGCTGCCTCAGGTCATCGTCTCGTTCATCCCGCCCAACATCTTCGCCGACCTCGCCGGTAGCCGAGCCAACTCCACCGTGGGCGTCGTGGTGTTCTCCGTCATCTGCGGCGTCGCCTGGCTCAAGCTCCGGGAGAGGAACGCCGAGCAGGCCGAGTTCTTCAAGAACTTCGTCGACAGCCTCAACGGCATTGTGATGCGCATCGTGAGTATGGTGATGGACCTCACCCCGTACGGCATCCTCGCCCTCATGGCCAACGTCATGGCCACGAGCGACTTCGCCGCCGTCATCGACCTCGGCAAATTCGTACTCGTGAGCTACGTGGCGCTGATTGGCATGTTCCTTGTGCACCTCGTCATCCTGGCGGTCCAGGGCGTAAGCCCCGCGACCTACGTGCGCAAGACCTTCCCCGTGCTCTCCTTTGCGTTCGTCTCCCACACGAGTGCCGGCTGCATGCCGTTTAACATCGAAACCCAGACCAAGGCCCTTGGCGTGGACGAGGCCAGCGCCAACCTCTCCGCCAGCCTCGGCGTCTCCATCGGCCAGAACGGCTGCGCGGGCATCTACCCCGCCATGCTCGCCACGATCATCGCCCCGACGGTGGGCATCGACGTGCTCTCCCCCGCCTTCGTGCTGAGCCTCGTGGCCGTCGTGGTCATCAGCTCGTTCGGCATCTCCGGTGTGGGCGGCGGCGCCACCTTCGCCTCGCTCGTGGTACTGGGCACGCTCAACCTCCCCATCGGCATCGTTGGCGTGCTTGCGAGCGTCGAGATGATCATCGACATGGGCCGCACCGCGCTCAACGTGAGCGACGCCATGGTTGCTGGCGTGACGGCATCCAACGCCTGCAAGGACCTCGACCGCAGCGTTCTTGCCGACCCCAAGGCCATTGTTGACGTGGAGGCCAAGGCGAAGACCGCGTAGCGTTCCGGGCCGGGCGGCATCCCGAAGCGCCCAACGTGCCCCGCGCCATGCGGCGTGTCGAAGTTCACGGTACCCCGCGCCATCGGCGTTTCGAAGCGCACGGTGCCCCGCGCCATGCGGCGTTTCGAACGAAATGGCACCCCAAGCAGGAAGCGCGCGGCTGCCTCACGCATGGGAGGCGGCCGCGCGCTCATGAAAAGCGAGCCAATCGGAAAGCCAGCGCACACCTGGCTTCCGATTGGCTCGCTTTCTTGCATCGGCCTTGCGCAGGACCTGCGGCAAGGCAGGCTCGCACGGCTACTTGGCAGCCGCCTGGCGCGCGGCTCAATCCCGGCGGCCACCCAACCCGGCGGCTAACCAACCCGGCGCCGCCCGATGGCGACCGATCGCTACTTGGCAGCCGCCTGCTCCTCGTGCCAGCGGTGCGCCGTCTCGGCAAAGTGGACCTCGTTGCAGAGCAGCTCGTGGCGCACGGCCTCGTAGCCATGCTCACGCCCAAGCTTCACGATGTAGCCATTGATGTAATCCACCTCGGTGGGGCGACCCTTGAACATGTCCTGACACATGCTGGGATAGTGGTACTTGAGGTCGACAAAGCTCTGCATGATGGCGTCAACCTCCTGCTCGCGGCTGATGCCGAGGTCGATGCCCGCGAGCTCGCACACGTCAAAGCCCTCGTCCACCAGCTGGGAGCAGACGTGACGCATGTGCTCATCCGCGCCGATGGGGCCCATCTGAATCTCGAACATGGTGCAAAGCGTGTTGCACACCGAGTTGAGCATGACCTTCGCCATGGACATGCTCATGATGTCGGGACTCCATTCGGGGCCGAGCTTGGCCGCGGTGAGGTCCGCGAAGAGCTCGTCGCCAGCCGGAGTGCGCTTGTTGTCGTAGGCACAGATGTGCATGTACTCTTTGCCGAGCGCGCCCATGAAGTCCACGTCGCCGGGACCGGGCAGCACGGTGGCGATGACGGCCGTGCCGCCAAAGAGGTGCGCCGGGTCGAAGTACTCGAGCAGCTTCTCGTAGTGGCCCATGCCGTTCATGGCCGTGAAGCAGAGCTGGCCGGGCTTGAAGAGGTGGGCGCAGCGCTTGAGCATGTCGTCGAGCTGCATCTGCTTCATGAAGACGATCCAGCAGTCGGGCTCGCCGGTGTACTCCTCGGGGTAGTAGACGTCGATGGGCACGAGATGGCGGTTCTCGTGGTCGCGCGCCACGTAGACGCCGCCCTGTTCGCGAGTTTTCTCGACGTTGGGCTCCCAGGCGTCGATGAAGTCGACGTCCTTGCCCGCGTACTCCTTGAGGTGGATGCCGTAGCGCAGGCCCATGGCACCGGCACCGATGACCGCATACTTCATGAGAGACCCCCAGATGACACGGGGCCACCCAGGCGGGCGGCCCCTCGATACCGTCGTACGCTGTCATGGTACTCCGCTGGCGGAACGCGGGGGCGGCGAGGCATACGCGGCGAGCCGAGACTTCGGGGCGGGGGCGGCGAGGCATACGCGGCGAGCCGAGACTGCGGGAACCAAACCGTGCGGATTGCTTCCCGCAGTCTCGGCACAACGGATGGAGGGGACGCGCCCAAAACAGCGCAGATGCCGAACCGAAGGACGGGAAACCAGACGCCTCGTTTAGTTCCCTATCTTTCGATCCGGTTGGGAATCTGGCTGGGGCTCGTTTAGCGCCGAGGGTTTATTCGGGCGATTGCGGACATGGCAAACATGGCGCCCGCATCCCTTTGCATCCCTTCGTGAGCGCCCTCGATTGTTGTCCACGAATCCAGGCGATTGCGGACATGGGGCTTAACAAGGACCAAGGTTGCGCAGAAATCGGGCCGATTGCGTGATCGGGGCATGCCGGAACGGCTCATTAGACGGCGAGGAGGCCATGTCGGAGGAACTCTCCCACGCATGACAAAACCGTCAATCAGTCTACCTGCGGTTTTACAATGCGTCGGACAACCACACCATAACCGACAGCCCTGGATGCCTGCCGCGGCTACGCAATCCCGGAGATTCGTGGACAAACGACCCTGTCGGCTGATCCCTGCCTCGCAATCGCCCGGATTCGTGGACAGGAATGCCGGCGCCTAAGCGGTCAGCACCGCGGGCGTCGTGCAAATCACACAATCGCCCGGATTCGTGGACAGGACGGGACGATGTCCGGGCTGCCAGAGCCCCAGCCCCATGTCCCTGCCTGCGCCCCGTCCCTCGACAGCACAATCGCCCGGATTCGTGGACAGATGTGCGCACGAGCTCGAGCAGCCCCATGTGCGCACGAGCTCGAACGGGTCCCCCCATGCGCGCACATGGGGCCCTCCCATCATTGCTCACGCCAGGCCCCCGCCGCATTCTTCGGACACCCGCGTCGCGCCTTCACGCGCGACCATCCTCCGGGGGTACGAGAGCCACGTGCTCGCCCACGCCCCAGCGCACGAAGTGCCATGAGCTCACCGACGTATGCTCGGGCGCATGCTCGGGGTCGGCGAAGTTGCGCCTGCCCGCATATTGAGCCGGCGTCACGAGCGAGACGTCACCACGATAGTAGTGGTGCGGGCCGAGCACGTTGTAGGTGCTGTTGTAGAGCTCGACGGAGAGCTCGTGCTCGCCCGCCGCAAGCGGAAGCGGCTCCGTCTCGAAGTCTGGGCCCCACACGTCTAGCGGCTCTCCCCCGTCCACGCGAATGCGCGCCGCGCTTGCCCGCACGTCCTCGAGGCGCACGCGATAGCGGCCCTCGGCCTCCGCGTGGAACGACTTGTCGAGCCTCACCGGCAGGAACGAGAACGGATAGCCGCTCTCGAGGAGGTCGTAGGAAAGCTCCGAGAGATTCTCCTGACGATAGACCTCGAAGTTGCCCGAGCTCGTCATCTGGCGCTCGTCGAAGGGCCACAGGCGAGCCCAGGCGCCAAAGCGGCCGGCAAGGAAGATCTGCGGCTGCGGCTCGTCCTTGGCAATAATCCGCAGCTCATGCATGCCTGGTCCGCAAAGCTTGGCCGGGATGTTGGCGGTGAGGTAGTTGCCCTCGGCCACATGGCACGCCAGCTCGACGCTATCCCACGCGAGCAGCGAGACCGGGTCGCTGAGGTTGATGCGGAGCGGAACGTCCGAGAGGTCGTCGCCGAAGTGGGTCTGGGCCACGAGGGCGTCGGCGGCGGCCTCCAAGCGCGCGGCAGAGGCGATGCTAGAGACGGGCCGTCCGTTAGCGAGCGTAAGCTCTGCAGGCCACCCGTCGGCAGGTGAGCCCACCACGGGCCCGGCCTCCTCGTCCTCAAGGTCGGTGTCCTCGGGCTCCTGGGCCGCGGGCTCCAGCACCAGGAGATTCTCCGCAGGTGGCGTCATGTGCCAGGGGTCCTGGGGCGGCACGAACGCGGCAGGTCCCACTGCCTCGTGCGCACCAGAGGGCGCTGCCGTTGCCCGCGCATCCTCACACGCCCGCTCGCCCACGGCCAGCGTCTCCGGCATGCCCACGAACGAGGTCGTGACCTTGCCCAGGCTCGCGAGCCAGCCCTCCGGCGTGAGTACCTCAACACCCGCACGCTCGAGTGACATGAGCAGGACAGACACGCGCGGCGACTCATAGGCCTCGGCAAAGGCAACCACACGCCTGAAGCGAGCGGAACCCACCGCAAGCACATCGCCCTCGACGCGGGCGCAGCGCTCGAGCTGGCGCTCCTCCACAAGGTGGGGCGACACGCCCAGCTCCGCCGCATCGTCCATGAGGGACACGATCGCGTCGGACATGCGCGCCGCAGCCGAGTTGGGCTCTCCCGAGCCGTCATAGCCGATGGTGCCCGCAAGCTCACCGGGGACGAAGCGCCGCTGGATGGCACGCATGGGCACCACAACGAGGGTCTCCGCGCCACGCACCACCCGCGGGCGCTGGTCGGCGGAGCGAAGCCGCCCGAGAAGCGAGCGGAACACCGGGCGCCAGGTGACGTGAGAGGGCACGGACGCCGGCCAACCGCAAATGGCGTCAGCCGTAAGGCGAAGCTGGTCTGCGTGGAGTACCACGTCCGAGACGCCACAGTCACCAATCCAGCGCAGGTGGCGCTCGAGGTCCTCGGGCGAAGAGCCGTTGCCCGCGCCGCCCAGGGCCAGGCAGAACGAGCGCCTGGCACCAGACAGCGCCGCCGCACTCGAGGCCAGGCGCGGAAAGTAGCGGTTGCCCTCCTCGCGCCCGATCGTGTCGACGCCCGGAAAGGCCACGGCAGAGAGCGCCTCCAGAGCGCTGCCGGTATGCCACACCTGGAACCACGGGGTCTCCTCGCCGTGCAGGCGCACGGCGAGGTCGATCCCGTTTGCCCGGCACCAGGCCCCAAGGGGCTCGAGCAGACCGGCGACGAGGCAATCCGTGAGGCACTCCCAGTAGGCAACGCGCAGAGCCCGTGCCTCTTCGGAATCCCCAAGGAAGAGCAAACGAAGGCTGGCGGGGCTGAGGCTCGCTCCGCGAGACCCAAGCGCCTCCTCGAGCTCGCGAGGCCAAGGCAGGGTTCCCACGGGGATGTCTGCCAGGCGCATCTCGCCGGGGGCGAACACGTCGACGGCGTCGAACGCCTCCGGGACGAGCCTCGAGCGATAGAGCTCAAGAACACGCTCGATGAGCGCCTGCGTGCAGGTATGCGAGAAGACGCTCACGCCAGGACGCTCGTGGACGCGCACCTCGCCGCCGCGGAGCCGGCCGTTGAGCTCCTGAGCGCCCTCGAGCGCAAGCCAACGAACGCGCGCGCCAGGCAGCTCGCGGGCAACGTCTACCGCCAGCGAAGAGATGGGCCAGCCCATCCCATCGCTCAGGCCGAATTGGAGCCCGAGGCTCCTCGCGTGGAGAATGGCGGCTGTGAGCAGGGAGAAGTACGCATCGTCATAGCAGCCCGCCATGCGGCCCTTGGGCTGCCACACCACCCCGTCAAAGCCGGCCTCGGCGTAGGCGTCGAGCCTCGAGGAAATCTCGGAGGACGAGGCGCGATCGTTAACGGCGAGCAGGGCGTGGAATCTCATGAACCCTCCTGTGGCGGTTGGCGTCATGCCGGAAGCCAGCGGCTAGAAACGAGGGACGCGGTGGCGCACGAACCTCGAGCTGCCACAACGACAGCGCTCATCCGCAGGGCCTCGCAAACCACCCGCAGGCCCAAGGCCGGCCTCGCAAGCCACCCGCAGGCCCCGTGCCAGGCCCCGCGAAAGAGACAACTGTGCAACTTCTAACGCATCAGCAATATTCTACCTGCGGTTTTCCCGAGGCATGCGTTACAAGTTGCACTGTCACCAAAAAGAAGGGAGTTTTGCGGGGACGAGGCGCCCTACAATCCCCGCAGATACGCAAGGCAACCCTCGGCCGTCTCAGGCGTGCTGTTCTCCACGACGCACTGAATGTGCGGCTTTGCCTCGGTAGCCCATGCCACCACCTGCGAAAAGTCGAAGGCCCCGGTCTCCCCAGCCCCATGGCAGACGAGCCGCTGGCCCGAGCCGTCAACCCAGCCGCGCAAGCCGCCGTTCTCGAGCGGGCCCTCATCCGGAACGATCGAGAAATCCTTCGCGTGCAGCACGCAGACGTCGTCACCGCACAGCTCAATCATGCGAGCGACCTCGCCGCGCGTCGCATCCGGCGCAACAACGCTCGCATGCAGCATGCTCACCGGATCCCACAGCACGCCGAGCGCCGGTGACGCCACCGCGTCCAGCACGGCCTGCACGCGCTCGGGCGTGCAGGCCACCTCATTGAAGCCCGGCTCAATCGCGAGCGTCACGCCAAAGCGCTCGGCGAGCTCCGCCGAGCGCGCCACGCCGCGCTCGAGCGCGAGCAGGGCCTCGTCGCTCCGCCGCTCCTCGGTGATGCGGTTGCGCGCGTCGGGCCGGCCGGTCTCGGTACCCACGACGCAGCCGCCCAGCCAGCTTGCGAACCTGCAGCATGCGGCGTACTCGGCCAGCTGCTCGTCCAGCGCCTCGCCCTCAAGCGCGAGGTTCTTGTAGCAGCCAAAGACAGCAACCTCCACGCCCGCGCGCTCGCATGCCTCGCGCAGATGGGCCGCCAGGCCCGGCGTGAGCCCCGCACGCGAGATGCCGTACTCCTTGTAGACCACCTTGCTCGCCAAGTGAACGCAAGAAAAGCCGAGTTCGCCAGCCCTGCGCAGGCGCTCCTCGAGCGGCGCCGGAGCCATGTCGTGAAGCCTGATGCCCACACGCAGCGTATTTGCCATGATCTACCTCGTTACCCGAATCTCATCTCAGTACGCACATCACTTACCGCACGAAGCCGCCGAACGGGTCCTCCACGTCCAGCTTTGCGAGCTCGTCGCCGCGCATCGTCTCGATGTAGGCGAGCACGAGCGGGGCCACGCCCTTGGCGTCGTTGGTCACGACGGGCTCGCTCATGTAGTAGCCAAAGGTGCCGTCGCGATGCTGCTTGTTGCCAAGGCCCGCCACCAGGCAGATGTTGCCCAGCGCCAGCTCGCCACCCTCTTCGGAGAGGCACGTGGCGCACACGCCGTCGAACGCACGCTTGCCCACGTCCCACAGGCCCTTGTCCAGTACGCCCAGGCGAGCGCCCTTCATGATGGCGTTGGCAAAGATGGCGCTGCCGCTCTCCTCCAGGTAGTTGGGAGCGATCCCCGGCAGGTTGATCACCTGGTGCCACATGCCCGTCTCGCTGTCCTGGTACGGCAGCATCGCGCCCACGAGCTCTCGGAACATCTCGCCCAGCACGCCGCGCTCGGCCGACATGCTCGCGGGCAGGATCTCCCACGCGTCCACGAGCGCCATGGCAAACCAACCCTCGGCCCTCAGCCAGAAGTTGGAGGAGAGGCCCGTTACCGGGTCTGCCCAGAACTGGCGGCGGCTCTCGTCGTAGGCGTGGTAGTAGAGGCCGTTCTGGGGGTTGCGCATGCGCTCGCGCACTACCTCGAACTGGTGCAGGCTGTCCGCGCATCCACGGCCGTCGCGATACGCAAGCTCGTACTGCAGATAGAAGGGCTGGGCCATGTAAAGGCCATCGAGCCACACCTGGTTGGGGTATACGGCCTTGTGCCAGAAGTTGCCCTCGCGCGTGCGGGGCTGCCCGTCCAGCTGCCCGCGCACCACGTCAACGGCGCGGCGGTACTTCTCCTTGCCCGCAAGCTCGTGCAGGCGGAAGAGCGTCTTGCCGGCGTTCACGTTGTCGAGGTTGTGCTCAGCCGGGTCATAGCGCGCAATCGAGCCGTCCTCGGCCACGAAGTTGTCGATGAAGGCGTCGGCGAAGTCCAGGTAGTCAGCACGACCGGTGATGTCGTACAACTCGATGAGCGCCTTGATCATGCAGCCGTCGATGTAGTTCCAGCTGTTGGGCTTGCCGGCGCGAATCTTTTCGATGTTCCACGCGGGCGCCTCGGGCGTCGAGCGCTCCAACAGCTGGTCGATGTACCTGTCCAGGATGGCGTTGCAGCCCATGGCGGTTCCTTTCCTTCGCGATGGTCTCTCTCGCTCGCATTGCCCCGCACGGGGCCCCGGCACAATTCGGCACGCCCCCGGCAATGGTCTCCCCTAGGCGCGCCCGGCTCGGGCCGGCGCACGCTCGGAGGCCATAATCTCCGCGAGATGGGCGAGATCACCCATATCGCGGAGATTATGGCCTGCAAGCCCGCAATTGGGGACAGACCCTTTTGCAACTTCCCTGAAAGCACCCTCAGAAAGCTTGCAAAGGAATCTGTCCCCAATGACACGTGGCTAGGCGGCGGGCTTGACGGTGTCTTCCTTGTAGCCCACGTTGTTGTGGCCGAAGCAGTTCTCGTACTTGAAGCCGGAGAGCTCCTCGCAGAGGGCCTTGACCTCGGGTTTCACGTCCTCCATGCGGCCACCCTCACGGACGCGCTCAATCTCTGTGGTGAGCACGTCGCACTGCTTCTTGTCGATGTTGATGCGCTTGCCGAGGAACGCGGCGAGGATGAAGAAGCCGGCGACGCCGATGAGCATGTAGGCGCAGATGGCGATGGGCACGCTCGCGGGCTGCGTCACGTCGGCGCTGTTGCCCGCCGAGCGGATGAAGCCGGAGACGTCAAGCACGAAGCCCCAGGCCGTGACGGCGATTCCCTGGACGAACTGCTCAACGAACTTCTGGGCCGAGCTGTAGATGCCCTCGCGGCGACGGAGTGTGATGAGCTCGTCGATGTCCGGGATGTAGTTCAGCGGGATGTCGGGCAGGTACTGGAAGCCAACGTAGAAGAACTTCCAGACGGCGAAGATGATCGGGTAGGCGATCATGGCGATAGCCGGCGTGGAGAAGCCGGTGATAGAGCCAGCGGCGAACACGTTGAAGGCAACGATGCACGCGGCGCAGCCGAGCGTGGCGGCGTACCAAGGCAGGTGGAAGCCCTTCTTGGCCATCCAGGCAACCCAGACCACGGTGCAGACGATGGCGACGACCTTGCCGGGCATCTCCATCACGGACTCATAGGACTTGGCGATGCCGAGCGCATACACGATGAAGAACGAGAGGCAGGCGCTCCAACAGGCGGCAGCGAGCTTAGTGGAGAGCTGTGCGTAGAGCACGCGGCGGAACGAGCGGTTGCGGAAGGTGGAGAGCACGTCGATGACGAGCTTCTTGATGGCCTGGCCCACGCCCTCGATCTTCTCCTGGACAACCTCGTCAGGCGTGCGCTCCCAGGTGGAGCAGTACACGGCGATGAGCGAGATCAGCATGACGCTCGCGTTGATGGTGGCGATGATGAAGTAGGAGAACGAGTTGGTCTCGCCAAAGACGCCGAAGCCGAAGCCCACGAGCGCGGCCATCAGGAATCCGGAGATGTTACCGAACATGTGCTTGAAGCCAGTGAGGTACGTACGCTCCTTGAAGTCGTCCGTCATCTCGATGGTGAGCGTGGGCAGGCTCGTCGCCGTGATGGTGTACGCGACGTTGTAAACCATGTAGAGCACGAAGTAGTACGGGAAGCCGAAGGGCGTCACCGTGAAGATGAGCGGCTCGGCGAGCATCATGGGCATGGCGAGCAGCAGCCAGAAGCGGCGACGACCGAACTTGCGGCCGATCTTGGTGGAGTACATGTTGTCGGCGATGAAGCCCATGATCGGCGACAGGATGGCGTTGAGGTAGATGGCCGCAGACGCCACGAGGGCCGCCTCGCCAGCCGACAGGCCGCATTCGGTGGACAGGAACATCACCATGTAGCTGTGCGTGAACGTGAGGGCTCCGGAGTTGAGCATGCCGCCCATACCGAAGCCAAGGCGCGTCCAGAAGGTGATCTTGCGCTTCTTTCCCAACTTGAACATTTCGATCCTTCCCGTGTTCCCTGCTGCGGGTGACCTTGGTCAGGCAGGCTTGGAGCGGCCGAAGGTGTTCGCCTGCCTGCAGATGACCCTGATTTCAAAGTCATCAATGAAACCGGTTTCTTCTGATTTCTTTCGATGACTGCGGAATCAATCATCCCGCGTTTGAGTGCATTCTATGAGGAAGACGATTCCCGTTTCAAGTCGTTTTACTGGCAGTTCTTAGGCCACCGTGCCACTTGCCGAATTGATGACATTAGTTGCAGCTGGTCTTCTGAAGCTCTTTCTATGGTATCGGTTTCTATTATCAGATACAGCGAAAGAATGCAGGTAACGGCTTTATGACGCATTATGGGTGCTTACGGTCAAAACGCGTCGTTTTGAGTCAGATAACTCGATTGTTTCAGGAAATAGGGGTCTATAAGGCCAAATAGCGGCTATTTGGCACATCAAACCATTTCTGCGAATGGTCGATGGTCTCGGTTTCAACGGTAGCGGTATTGGGCCCGATTGCGCCAATCTTTGACTGTGTTCCCCTGCTCACGGCGGGCTTACCGCACGAAACCCCGTGCCTTGAGGCCGTGCCTTGCTCTCGATGGATTCGGCGGCCTACTCTGTGCCTCGAGGCCCAACACTAAACAGGGGCCCGCCGCGCAGGGGCCCGCCGCGCAGAACTTGAGCCCCAACCCCATTTCGGGGCTGGGGCTCAAGTTTTGCGTACCCAACCGGGCATCCGCTGGCTATGACGACCGTATCAGCTGCAACAAAGTGGGAGCCTCGTCCCAATTAAGGGATAGCGAGGCTCCCACTTTGTTGCAGACTCCGCGCCACACGCGGACGCCGGCCTTGTCGTAGGCCCCGCGCCACACGCGGGGACCGACACTGTTGCAGGCCCCGGGCCACACGCGGACGCCGGCCCTGTCGCCGCCCGGCCCCGCGCCACACGCGGCCGCCAGCCCTGCTGCAGAGCCGGACCCGCAGCGTGTGGGCGTCAGACAGCCAACCAACAGGATTTCGCTATGAGCGCACGACCTCGTCCACGTCGGAGAGGACGAGCTCGTCGCCCTCCTGGCCCTCGATGGTCACGTGGTCCAGCACGAGGGTCGACACATGCTCGGCATTGAAGCCGGCCTTGCGCATCTCCTCCACCCCGCAGGCCATGGCAGGCTTGGCCGCCTGCGCGTCCTCGGCAAAATCGATGTGGACGTTGTGCAGCTCGAGACGATCCACCTTGCTCTCGGGCAGGCCCGTGATGTAGGCCGCGGCGGCGTGACAGCGATGCGCCACGATGTCGCTGAAGTTAAGCGAGGCCACCTTGGGCGTGCGGTCGTCCACCGGCAGCGCCTCCCGACACTGGACGTAGTCGCTCTTGCCGTCCGGGTCGCAGAAGTAGAACGAGTTCACCACGAACGGCGTCAGCACGTCCGTCATGCGGATGTTCTCAAAGATGATGCCCACGAACACGGAGTCCTTGCCGCGCCCGCGCCTCGTCTTGACGCGCAGGCCGCGGTCCGTGCGCTCAAACAGGCAGTCGCGCGCCGTGAAGCCGCAGATGCCGCCGGCTGCCTCCGAGCCCAGCACCACCGAGCCGTGTCCGTCGTGCATGTAGCACTGCTCGATCGTAAGGTCGCGACAGGGCGGGCGCAGTGCCCTCGGCATCGAGAGCTTGCCGCTCTTGACGGCGATGCAATCATCACCCACGGAGAAGTGGCAGCCCTTGATGGTGACGCTGCAGCAGCTCTCCGGGTCGAGGCCGTCGGTGTTGGGCGAGACCTTGGGGCCCTCGATGTTGAGGCACCAGAAGCCGAGGTGGCTCGAGAGCACGGGATGGATGTTCCAGCTCGGGCTGTTGCGCACCGTGACGCCCGCAAGGCTCACGCGCTCGCACTCGGAGAGGAAGAACAGGCGCGGGCGGCACGCGATGCGGATCTTCTTCGCCTCGTACCACCAGTTGTCCTCGTCGTAGCTCGCCTGGCCGTCGATGATGCCGCGGCCGTAGACCACCACGTCGTGCACGCGCATGCCCATGAGGGCGCCGCAGAACATCTTGCGGCTCTCGCCCTCCCAGGTGCCCAGGGGCAAAAGGTTGGTGCCCGCGTGGCCCGCACCCGGCTCGCCCTCGAGGTTCTCAGGCAGGTAGGCAAGGTTCTCGCGGTCGTAGCGAGCGGCGAGGCGCGCGCCCTCCGCGAGTTCGAGCGAAATCTCGCTCTTGAGAAAGAGGCTCGTGATCTTGTAAGTGCCGGCCGGCACGAGGACGCGGCCGCGCGCGGGGCAGCTCATGATGGCGGCCTGGATGGAGACGGTGTCGTCGCGCTCGCCGTCGCCCGCGGCGCCAAAGTCGCGAACGTTGAGGGTGAAGCTCTCCTCCTCCGTCACGATGACGGTGCTGGCGACCACGCCCGCGCGCTCGAGGCGCACGCGGTAGACCGTGGAGGGCTCGAGGCCGTCCACATAGGTGACGACCCGGTCCGTCTCGCCGCGCTCGACGTCGTTGATGTAGAGCTTCCAGGGCTCCCCCGTCTTGAAGATGTCGCCGCTGTGGAGCTCGATTACGGCCGCACGCGCGCACTTCCAGGCAACACTGAGCTGCATGGCCCGTCCCTTTCGACATTGGCACCGCTCCCCCGCCGTCGCTCCAGGCGCATTTCCGGCAGCTTTGCTGGTACCGTTTTCAGGCGCACCAATCGCGCCCGAACCTACCTGAACGCGAGCACAAGGACCTCCGCAAAAGCCTCTCGCGTCGTAACAAACGCAAGCTTAAACGCAATGTTGTCTTGTAGCGAATGATGAAAACGGTCCCAACGCAAGATTGGCGCCAAATACAGCGTTGGCATCGGTTCCATCGACCACTCGCAGACAGGCAACAACTCCCGCCATTATGCCTTGTTAAGCGGTTGGGTAATTCTGCCCGAGATGAGCGACGCACCATCATGGACAGCATGCGCTTCATCTACCAGCATGTATGTTTGTAATCTTCCGCTACGGCACTACAAGCATCCGCTCCCCTTACAGGATGTCCAGATGGACTTGTTCGTCTCACCACACTGGCATCGGTTGCAATGGCTCCACGCCTGTGCCGCCTCGCGCAACGGCCCTGCCGAGGCACGAAAAAGGGCGGACCCTTTCGGGCCCGCCCTCTGCTTTGGCTGGTGTCGGAGGCGGGACTTGAACCCGC
>NZ_CAAKON010000025.1:29-47805 GCF_901212655.1 Olsenella uli
GTGATGCGACTCATGTCGCGTTCGCGCAAGGAAGTACTATAGCACTCTTTGCACCCATCGTCATCCAAAGGGCGCAACTTTTTTTGAATCATGCCAACGCTAGCGCACAGGGAGGCTCCGGAGCCAGCGAAGCGCGAGGTCAGGCCAGGTAGCGATGGTGTCCGGCTGCACCTGCGCGTTGTTACGCGAGGTGACGCGGCCGCTCGCCGGGTCGCAAACGAGCTCGCCGCACTTGTCCATGGCGGTCTCGGCCACGCCGAGGGCGCTGCCGTGCGGGCCATGCGGAAACACGTGGAGCTCCGCCGGAACCCCGCTCTCGTGAAGGGCCGCCGCCAAAAGGAGGCTGTTCTCGACGGGCACGCTCTGGTCATCGAAGGTGTGCCAGAGGAAGGTGGGCGGCCAGGCCTCGGTCACGCGATGCTCGAGCGACAGCCGGCTGACGAGCTCGCCCGTCGAGCTCGCCCCAAGCGACGCGGGGTCGGCGGCATCCGGCAGCCCCGGGGCGCACAGGGTCTCGAACGAGCCATGGTGCCCGAATGCGCCCGAGGTGATGACCGGATAGCCCAGCACGAGCGCGCTCGGTCGAATGTCCTCGCAGACGGGGGCGCAGGCGCCACGCATTGGCGCAGCCTGGGGCGCCGGACCCTTCCCCGGCGCCAGCTCGCGCTCAGGTACCGACACGGTGGCCAGCAGGCGTCCCGCACGCTCGGCCAGCCAGGGCTGGTTCCAGAACGCACCGAGGCACCCGGCAAGATGGCCGCCCGCGGAGAAGCCGGCCACGTAGATGCGGGCCGGGTCGATCCCCCACTCGGCCGACCGCTCGCGCAGCAAGGCCAGTGCGCCGGCGGCCTCCACGAGCGCCTGGGGCCAGCGTGCCGGCGCCACGCTGTAGCGCAGCACGCAGGCATGCAGCCCCTCGCCACAGAAGCGCAGCGCCACGGGCTCGGACTCGCGGGCAGACAGGTGGCCGTAGCCCCCGCCCGGCAGCACCACCACGCACGGGCGCGCCTGCGTGGCCGCCACGGCGGGAATGCGCTCGAGCAGGTAGGCGTCGAGCGTGGCCCCGCCAAGACCTATGTGTTCGCACAGCATGAGCAACCTCCATCACAAAACGCGAACGACCATCCTACGCCGTGGGCTCGCCGTCGGCCCGCTCGAACGAGGCCGTCTGCCCGCGGCTCACCTCGAATTGGTGCTGGTCCACCGGAAAGGCGCCGTCGCCGGTCTCGGGCTCGGGCTCCACGGGGCTCTCCACGAGATGTGCTGCCAGCGGCTCGAGCCCCGCCTCGCGCACGCCCCGAGCCGCCAGGCCCGCAATCACGAATGCGCCGTGCGGGCAGAGGTGTGTGTGGTCGTCCACGCCCTCGGGATAGTTGAAGTACTCCCCCAGCTCGCCATGGTTGAAGAGCCTAACCGAGCGGTCGGGCCCAAGCTCTGCCAGCAGCTTCGTGGTCGAAACCGTCAGGTCGATCAGTGGCACCTGGAGCTTCGCGGCGAGCTTGCGCGTGGCATCGGCGTAGTCGCGGTGCGTGTCCTCGGGCACGCCATCCTCGCCAAACTTGCGACGCGCTATGGGCGTGAGCAGCACGGGATGGGCGCCCTTTTCGCGGGCAAGCTCCACGAAGCGAGTGAGGTTGGCCGTGAAGTCGACATAGGGCTCGGTGTGCTGGACGGGGCGAGCGTGCTCGTCATTGTGGGCGAACTGGATGAAGAGCCAGTCGCCGGCGGCAAGGTCTTCCGCCACGGCATCGAAGCGCCCGCAGGCGATGAAACTCTTGGTGCTCTCTCCGTTGTGAGCATGGTTGATGACCTGCACCTCGTTGTCGAAGTAGCAGCCGAGGCGCTCGCCCCAGCCAGTCTCCGGGCGCTTGGTGCCGAGCTTGGGGGCGCAGGTAGAGTCACCGGCAATGAACACACGCATGGCTTGCTTCCCTTCGTTGAGAGTGTGCGATGCGGGGGAATTGGACGTTGAGACGGAGCCGCAACCCGCCGGGTCAAACAAGGCGTCAATCGAGGAGGACTCGGAGGTCGCAGGCGCAGGACCGTGGCCTCGCGCCGAGACGTGGCCCTCGCCCGCCGTCCGGCCCTCGCCCGCCAGGCGAGCCTTGACCCACGCCACCTCGTCCGCGAGCAGGTCACCGCAGAAGTGGTGCGGGCCCGGGTGATGGTCGTGGCGCAGGGACCCCGTCACCACCGACGGCCCCTCGGAATCCGCCGATGATGACCCAGCCGCGCCAAGCAGCTCGTATGCGGCACGCGCGACGGCCACCTGCTCGTCGGCGTTCGCCACGCCGCGGCATCCGTTGAGGTGATCCTCCGTGCAGCTCTGCACCACGAGCGGGCGCGGCGCGACGAGCGAGGCCACATCGCCCATGTCGTAGCTGCGCCACAGCCCCGGAACATAGTTGCAGCTGCAGTTGTTGTTGAGCTCGAGCAGCGAGTCCCGCACGCCGTAGAGGTAGCCGCTGACGATGGCCCAGCGCACGCGCTCGTCCAGCGCCGAGAGCCAGAGCGTCTGCATGCCGCCGCCCGAGAAGCCCACGCAGCCCAGGTCCTCGAGGCTCCACTCGCGACGGGTCCCCACGTAGTCGACAAGACGCATGAGGTCCCACGTGAGCATGCCGATGACCGTGAGGCCCAGGGGCTCTACCATGTGCGCGAGCTGCACGTCTGAGCAGCGCATGAACTTCTGATCCTCGTCGCCCTGGCACGCGGCGTCACGGCGCTCGCCGGAGCCACGGGCGTCTGGGCAGAGCGCCACGTAGCCAAGGCGCGCGAGCTTGAGGCCATAGTCGTAGTCGAACTTGGCGAGCGCGTCCTCGACCGCACCGATGCCGCGCACGCCGGCCACGGCGAGCTTGCCGGCGCCCTGGTGCCCGTGCGGACAGAGGACGACAAGGGCCCTACCGTCGGCCGCGCGCAGGCGGTCGTCCGGGATGAGCGCGTAGGTGGGCATCCACTCGCCCGGCTGCACCTGCACGAGGATGCGCTCGCGCGTGGCAAACACATCCGGAGACCCCTCAGCCACCGCGCTGCCGTTGCGGGCGATGCGCACCCGCTCGGTCACGCGGCCCTCGGGCGGGCATGGCTCCATGAGGTCAAGGCCGAGCAGCCCGCGCAAGCGCGTCCGGGCGTCATCGCGCCAGGCAAGCCAGGCGTGGGCATCTCCGCCGGCAAACGCCCGCTTGCGGGCAAGTCGGTCGAACACCCGCCGCATCGTGGGCAGGCTACCGAGATACTCGGCGACATGTGCCGTGCGCCCGCCCTCGGCGAGCTCGATGGCACCACCGGGGACGAGGACGGTCGCCTCCCCGTGCGCCCTCCCGAGTTCCCCGTCGGTCGCAGGGCCCACGCCCTCGCGGGCCACGGAGGTCACGCCCCGCGTCCCGCACAAGCCCTCGCCCGCAACGCCGCAGCAACCCTCACTCATCGCACGCCTCCGGATCCCAACCGTCCTCGCCCGCGAGCACCCGCTCGCGGGAGAACTCCTCGGTCGCCTCGTCCTCGCCCAATACCGACGTCCACGCCGGCCACGCAACGCCTGCGGCGCCAGGCCCCACAAGCCCCGCGCCCACGTAGCGCGACGCCTCGCGCGCATGCGGCTTCTTCCAGTCGAACCAGCCCTCGGGCTTGATGTGCGCCCCAAGCTCGCAGTCCACGAAGGCCGTCTGCGCCCAGTCGCGCCACGGTCGCCCGAGGTAGACCGTGACATTGGCGCACCCCTCAGACGTGAGGCGGCACCGGGAGAACACGAGCCCATAGGGCTCGCCCTCCGGCGTGGAGGCAGCGGTCACGTAGCCGTTCGGGTCATCGCCGCGGCCCAGCGAGCGAATCTCGCAGCCCTCAAAGAAGCAGCGGCCGCCACCGAAGACGAAGTCCACGTCACCGGCGATCAGGCAGCCGCGATAGTACTGGCGCCCCACGACCCTGGGGCTGAACTGCTTGGGGCCGATGAACCCACCGGGCTGAATCTCGCGCGGGGGCAGCGGGCCGCAGAACAGGGTGTCCTGGCGCCCGAGCAGCGCGCAGTCGAGCACACGCAGGCGGTCGCCGTCGGCATAGAGGGCGATGGCCTGCCCCACCTCGCGCCCGTCGCCCGCGTCGTTCTCCACGGCGAGGCCCCGCAGCGTGACGTCGGGCGCGTCCACGAGCATCGTATAGGTGCGGAAGGTGCCAAGCAGCATGCCGTCGCCGGCAGGCATCTTGGCGCCCAGGCCGCTCGCGATGCGCGTAGCCTCCCGCCCCTCGCCCACAAGCGAGAGGCGCGGGCGACGGACCTCCACCCGCTCGCGATACGTACCGGCAGCCAGGTGAATCGTCACCGGCTCCGGCATCGCGCCGCCCGGCTTCACGCCGGCGTCCGCATCGCGCCTCGCCACGAGGTCGAGCGCCTCGCGAATCGTCCGCGTATCACCCGATCCGTCAGACGAGACAAGCAGCTCGAACATCAGGCCTCCAATCAACAACAGATACAAGTGGCAAAAGGGCCCATGCGCCGAGGCGCACGGACCCATAGATGGACGGCAGGCAAGCCGAGGCCCCGCCGGCAAGATGCCCGGCGCGGAGCCACCCCCGAGCGGGATCGTGGCGGAGCAGATTGCCGCGAAGGCGAGGCGCCGCGTACTTTAGGTACGCAAGCCGAAGCCTGAACGGCAAGATGCCCGCCACGATTCCGCTCGGTTAGAGCGTGACGCCGTCTTTCCAAATGCTTATCTCATGGCACCCGCGGCGCTCGGCGCTCGTCTCTTGGCCACTCGCGCACGCAAGTACAAGCTGGTACAGGTCGTCGGCCGCCTCGTCGAGCGTGCGCGTGCCATCGGCCACCACGCCGGTGTTGAAGTCCATCCAGCCCGGCTTCTGCTTGCTCAGGCGCGAGTTGGTGAACACCTTGAGCGTGGGCGCCGGCGCGCCAAAGGGCGTGCCGCGGCCGGTGGAGAACAGGATCACGTGACAGCCCGCGGCCGTGAGCGCCGTGGTGGACACCATGTCATTGCCGGGCCCGCACAGCAGGTTGAGGCCGTGCTTGGTGGCGCAACCGGCGTACGGCAGCACGTCCACGATGGGGGCGGAGCCGCCCTTCTGCACGCAGCCGCAGCTCTTGTCCTCGAGCGTGGTGATGCCACCGTCCTTGTTGCCGGGGCTCGGGTTCTCGTAGACCACCTCGCCGTGGTCGAGGAAGTAGTCCTTGAAGCCATTGAGCATGCCGGAGGCCGCGTCGAACACCTCGCGGCTCACGCAGCGGTTGAGCAGGAAGCTCTCCGCGCCAAACATCTCGGGCACCTCGGTGAGCACGGTGGTGCCGCCGCGGGCAACAAGCTTGTCTGACACACGGCCGATTGTGGGGTTGGCCGTGATGCCGGAGAGGCCGTCTGAGCCGCCGCACTTCATGCCAAGCACGAGCTCGCTCGCCGGAATCGGCTCGCGCTCGAACTGCGCCGCGTAGTCCACGAGCTCTGAGATGATCGCTCGGCCGGCCTCCTGCTCGTCAACCACCTGCTGGCAGTTGAGGAACTTCACGCGCTGGGGGTCGTACTCGCCCAGCTCGTCGAGCACCTGCTGATGCGTGCAGTTCTCGCAGCCCAGCGACAGGAACAGCACGCCGCCGGCGTTGGGGTGGCGCGAGAGGGCAACCAGCAACTTCTTGGTCTGGTTGTGGTCCGCACCGGTCTGCGAGCAACCAAAGGGGTGCGGGAAGTAGCGGATGCCGCCCACGGAGCCATGCACGAGGTCCGAGCACTTCTCCACCATCGCGCGAGCCACCTCGTTCACGCAGCCCACCGTGGGGATGATCCAGATCTCGTTGCGCGTGGCGGCGCGGCCATCCGGGCGACGGAAGCCCATGAACGTCTCGGAATCCACGTGCTCGGGCTCCACGGGACCGCCCGCCGGCGGGTTGTAGCTGTACTCCACCTCGCCGGAGAGGTTGGTCTTCACGTTGTGCGTGTGCAGCCAGGTACCCGGCACGACATCGGCGATGACGTGGCCGATGGGCAGGCCGTACTTGACGACCGCGTCACCGGCGGCCAGCGCGCGCACGGCCATCTTGTGGCCCTGCGGGATGTCCTCGACCGCCGTGACGGCGCCCACGCCGTCGGGCACCTCGAGGGTCTCGCCCTTCGCGATCGGGCGAAGGGCCACGACCACGTTGTCGGCGGGATTGATGTGTACAAAGGAGTTCATGGATGTCCTTAGAGGCAGGCGGCGAAGGCGGCCTTGGTGCCCTCGGCGCGGATGGTGCCCAGCGCGGCGACGACCGCGGACTCGAGGCCCTCGACGTCCGTAAGGTCCTGGCCCCACATCTGCCCGTCGGTGAGGACGGCATGGACGAGCGCGGCGTCGCCATCGGCGTGGTGGGCGGCATAGAAGTCCAGCACGTAGGCGTCGTCCTGAGCCGTGTAGGCGCAGCCGTCGGCACGGCGCAGGTGCAGGCCGTCGTCCTCGCGGCCCTCGAAGCCCGTGGTATAGAAGGCGATCAGCGCGGCCAGGCTCGTCACGAGGCAGCTCGGCAGCCTGTGCTCGCTCGCCACGAAGTCGAGCAGGGTCGGCAGGTCGCGGGCACGCCACTTGGCCGTGGAGTTGAGGCAGATGGAGAGCAGCTGATGGTCGATGAAGGGATTGTCGAATCGGCTCTCGACGGCGGCGGCGAAGCGCTTGCAGTCCTCGACGTCCAGGTCGGCGGCGAGCGTGGGGATGACCTCGTCGTTCAGGAGCTTGCCCATGAAACCGGAGACCACGTCGTCATGCATGCAGTCGCGCACGATGTCGAAGCCCGCGAGCCACGCGCCCGGCACGAAGCCGGTGTGCGAGCCGTTGAGGATGCGGACCTTGCGCTTCTTGTACGGGGTGACGTCCGGCGTCACGAACACGCCAGGCAGGCCCGCCGCAGTGAAGGGCAGCTTGGCCGCAAGCTCCTCGGAGCCCTGGATGCCCCACATCTGGAACGGCTCGCGCACGGCCAGGAACGGGTCCTCGTAGCCAAGGCGCTCGGCCACCGCGGCGGCCTCCTTGGGGTCGCGGATGCGACCGGGGACGATGGTGTCCACGAGGGTGGTGCAGAAGGTGCAGTCGTGCTCGAGCCACTCTGCGAACTCGCCCTCCCAGCCCCAGTCGGCCACGTACTGCTTCACGATGCGAAGCAGCTCGGCGCCGTTGTGGTCGATGAGCTCGCAGGACAGGATGATGACGCCAGGCTTCTTGGCGGCCCAGCGGACGTGGAGCACCTGGGCGAGCTTGGCCGGGAAGGACGCGGGCGGCTGGTCGGTGGCCGCGCACTCCGGGTCGTAGGCGATGCCGGCCTCGGTGGTGTTGGAGACGATGAACTCGAGGTCGTCGGAGACGGCGAGCTCCATGATGGCGGCGTAGTCGGCCTCGCGGTACGGGTTGAGGCAGCGGCTCGCGCTGGAGATTACGCGGGTCTCGTCAACGACCTCGCCGTTCTCGCGGCCGCGAACGCACACGGTATAAAGGGCGTCCTGGGCGTTGAGGCCGTCGGCGAAGCCATAGCCGCCGGAGATGGGCTGCACGAGGGCGATCTTGCCGCACCAACCGGTCTTTTCGGCCGCCATGTCGAAGAAGCGGTCCACGAAGGCGCGCAGGAAGTTGCCCTCGCCAAACTGCAGCACCTTCTCCGGCGCGTCCTTGGGCTGCAGGAACCCCTTGTAGCCAATCTCCTCAAGCGTCTTGTAGCTCAGCGTGTTCATATGAGTGTCTCCTAATACTCGAGCTCGAGGGGCATATTGAAGTAGCGGACGGCGTTGTTGTAGCTGATGTCCTTCACGAGCTTGCCAAGCACCTCGAAGTCGGCGGGATACTTGCCGGCCTCCACCCACTCGCCGATGAGCCCGCAGAGCACGCGGCGGAAGTACTCGTGGCGCGGGTAGCTCAGGAAGGAGCGGGAGTCCGTGAGCATGCCCACGAAGTTGCCCAGCACGCCCTCGTTGGCGAGCGCCGTGAGCTGCTCGCGCATGCCCACCTCGTTGTCGTTGAACCACCAGGCGGAGCCGTTCTGGATCTTGCCGGCGACGGGAGCCTCCTGGAAGCAGCCCATGACCGTGTCGATCATGGTGTTGTCGACCGGGTTCAGGCTGTAGAGGATGGTCTTGGGCAGGCCGCTCTTCTCCTGGATGGAGTTGAGGAAGTCGGCGAGCTGGTCGGCCGGGGTGTAGTTGGAGATGCAGTCGTAGCCGGTATCGGGGCCGAGCTTGGCGAACATGGCACGGTTGTTGTCGCGCTTGCAGCCAAAGTGGAGCTGCATGGCCCAGTCGAGGCGCACGTACTCGGCAGCGGCGAACTGCATGAAGGCGGTCTTGTACTGCAGGACCTCGCGCTCGGTGGGAACTTTGCCGGCCATGCCCTTCTTGAAGATGGCCTCAACCTCGGCCTCGGTGGCCGGGGCATACATCACGTAGTCGAGCGCGTGGTCGGAGGCAACGCAGCCCAGCTCGGCGGCCACGTCATAGCGCTTGGAGATAGCGCGCTTGAAGTCGGCGAAGGTCTTGATGGCGATGCCAGAGACACGGGCAAGCTTCTTCACGTAGGCGGCAAACTCGGGGCCACGCTCGACGCGCAGGGCCGCGTCCGGACGCATGGCCGGGACGACCTTCACGTCGAAGGAGTCGTCGGCGGCGAGCTTCTTGTGGAACTCGAAGGAGTCGGCCGGGTCGTCGGTGGTGCAGACGAGGCGCACGCCGGAGTTCTTGACGAGGTTGCGGGCGCTCATCTCGGGCTCGGCGAGCTTGGCGTTGGCGAGGTCCCAGACCTCCTGCGCGGACTTGGAGTTGAGCACGCCGTCGAAGCCGAAGTAGCGCTTGAGCTCGAGGTGGCTCCACTCGAAGACGGGGTTGCCCACGCAGCGCTCGAGGGTCTCGGCCCACTTCTGGAACTTCTCGCGCGGGTCGGCGTCGCCGGTGATGTACTTCTCGTCCACGCCGTTGGCGCGCATGAGGCGCCACTTGTAGTGGTCGCCGCCCAGCCAGACCTCGGTGATGGTGCTGAAGCGCTTGTCCTCCCAGATCTCCTGGGGGTTGAGGTGGCAGTGATAGTCCACGATGGGCGTGCCATGCGCGAACTCGTGGAAGAGCCGCTGGCCCGTCTCTGTGCTGAGCAGGAAGTCCTGATCGTCCATGAACTGCTTCACGTCTGCGCTCCTTCGTCTGGCCGGGGTGCCCCCGGCTTCGCGTCCCAACCGGGAGTTCCCGACCTGGGGAGTTCCCGTCCTGGCGTCGCCTTTGTTAGCGGCACTTGTTTGAAACCGTTTTCATAGCTTCTTCGTTCCAAGTGGTGCTTTACGCACCTCTCGGCTTGACATAGTGAAGCCTCTGCGCATGCAAATCAAGTCACAATATGGCCTTTTTCTCGGTGTTTATAGTTCTACAACAGGCATTTCGCTGGAAGCTCTCGCTGGAATCTGATTTCCGATTTCATTTGGTTCTCGGTAAACGGCAGATGGTACCGTTTTCATCGGTTTGCCATATCTTCACGTTTTGACCTTTATTCTGTTATCGTTTCCATAAGCTTGGCGCCGATGATGTCCCACGGTTACAGATAGCCCATTTCACCTGCAAACTCGCATGTGTGGCCCTCGAACGCCCAGCTCGCAAACCGGTCCCACCGCAAAGGAGCCACCATGGCTGCCAAGAAGGCCACCATCTCAGACATCGCCACCGCGGCGGGTGTCTCCAAGACCACCGTCTCGCGCTACATCAACGGCCGATTCGACCTACTCTCCGAGAGCGCTCGCACCCGCGTGGAGAAGGCCATCCAGCTGGCCAACTACCGCCCCAGCGCCGTGGCCCGCAGCCTCAAGACCCAGCGTTCCTGCCTCGTGGGCGTCGTCGTGGCCAACATCACCACGCCGTTCGCCACCTCGCTTTTGAACGGCATCAGCCAGGGCCTGCGCGAGGGCAGCTACGTGCCCATGTTCGCCGACGCCGCGGACTCGCCCGAGACCGAGCACGCGCTCATCGAGTCTCTCGTGAGCCACCAGGTGGACGGCCTCATCGTCAACACCACGTGCGCCGAGAACCCCGAGCTCATCGCCCTCGCCAACTCGGGCACGCCCGTGGTGCTCGCGGACCGCTACATCAATGACTACAACTTCGACATCTCCGCGTGCGAGTATCGGGAGCCCACGCTGGCCCTCATGCGCCACCTGCGCGAGGCGGGCTATCGCCGCGCCGCCCTCGTGACGCAGGAGTACCGCAACAACTCCCCGCGCGAGACGCGCCGCGACGCCTTCGTCGAGGGAGACCTCGAGCTCTTTGGCGCGCAGGACCCCGAGGCGGACGTCTACCTGGCCGACCCCTGGAACCCCGGCGCCATGCGCGAGGTGATGCGCCGCCTGCTCGAGGAGAGCGACGGGCCGGTGGGCGTCTACGCCACCAACACCGTGACGCTGATTGCCGTCAACAACGCGCTCGAGGAGCTTGGCGCGCGCGTCCCCGGCGAGGTGGGCCTCTGCGGCCCCGACGACTGGGGCTGGGCGCACCGCATGGGCTGGGACTGGACGAGCACGCTCGCCGGAGGCGTCACCACCTTCGAGACCAACCCGTACCAGATGGGCTACGAGGCCGCGAAGCTCATGCTCGAGCGCATCAACGACCCGGCAGGCAAGAAGCGCACGTGCCTCATCCCCACCGAGCTTCAGATTCGCGCGAGCACGAGCCTCCAGGCGCCCGAGGCGTAGCGAGCGCCAGCGCGTCAAGCCCACTCTGCGCATCGCCGGACGAGCCTGCCGCATCGTCAACCGATATCCCCCAAGCATGCCACGCTCGCCCCTTCGTGGCCCGCTCGACGCGACGCGGCCTTCACAAGCGCGTAACGCCCCTTCGATAGAATAGGTGGCCAACGTCGAGGGCCCCATGGCGGGCCATGAGGGGGACATATGGCAATCGGTCCGTTTGGCAAGGGCAAGAGGGAGATCACGGCGCCAATCGGCAGACGAGGCGGAGCCGGGGCAACGCCTCAGCAGGCTTCCGCCAGCCAAGGCGAAGGCAGCGTCCCGCAGCAGGCCGCATCCCCTCTCCCGCAAGCACGAGGCGCCCGCGCCGCGGCGCCCGGCGTCCCGCAGCAGGCAGCCAGCCCCGCCCCGCACGTGCCCGGCACGCATGCCGAAGCCTCCCTCCCACACCGGGCCAGCGCACAAGCGCCAAGCCCCTACGCCGAAGCCACAACCCCGCTCGTGGAGCCTGCCGGCGCCACCCTGCCCCGCCCCGCCGCTGGCGCAGCACCGGCGCAGCCGCGCTCGAACCTGCGTTCGGCCTCACTCGGCACGCGCTTCAGCCGAAAGCGCGCCCAGCGTCCGCGTAAGCCCCGCAAGCCCAACAAGCTCGCCCTGCTCATCTCGGCCTGGTGGAACCGCCTCATCGGCGCCGTCTACTCCGGCTCGCTCTCGAGCCAGACCGAGCAGTACGCCGCCCACAACACCACGCAGGACTACATCTGGAACTCCGTGGGCCTGGGCGCCTGGGGCGTCGTGTTCCCCATCCTCTCAATCGTCACCACGCAGCTCGTGAACGTGGATGCCGCCGGCCGCTTCTCCATGGCGTTCGTCACCGGCACGCTGCTGCTCTTCATCGCCAACTACGGCGTGCGCACCTACCAGGTCTCCGACATCGACGAGACGCACTCGTTCTGGGACTACCAGGTGAACCGCATCGCCACCTGCCTGGCCATGCTCGCCGCGGGCTTCGCCTACTGCAAGTTCCGCGGCTACGACGCCCAGATGTTCACGCTGTCCATGGGTATGTTCCTCTACCGCGCCATCGACGGCCTGGCCGACGTCTACGAGGGGCGCCTTCAGCAGATGGACAAGCTCTACCTCGCCGGCGTCTCGCAGGCGGTGCGCTCGGCGGCCGTCATCGTGGGCTACACCGTGCTCATCTTCATCACGCACGACCTGGGCATCGCGGGCATCGCCATGGCCGTGGGCGCCATCACGAGCTTCGTGCTGCTCACGCTGCCGCTCACCTACTTCGAGACGCCGAGGAGCGCCCGCCCGACGGTCTCGGGCGTGAAGGACCTGTTCGTTCAGTGCTTCCCGCTGTTCGTGGCGCTGTTCCTCTACAACTTCATCGACAACATGCCCAAGTTCTCGATGGAGGGCGCGCTCCCCTACGCGGACCAGCTCTACTTCAACGCCCTGTTCAGCCCGGCGCACATCATCATCATGGCGATCGGTTTCATCTACAAGCCGCAGCTCACGCGTCTGGCCGAGATCTGGGCCGACCCCAAGCGCCGCGTGCGCTTCGACCTCATCGTGCTGGCGGTGCTCACCATCATCGTGCTGCTCACGCTGGGCGTGGCCGCCTTCATGGGCACCATCGGCATCCCCATCACGAGCTTCCTGTACGGCGTGGACTTCGAGCAGTTCAGGGGGCTCTGCTACGTGATGATCGCCACCGGCGGCGTCTGCGCGGCCATCGACTTCCTGTACCAGATCATCACGGTGCTGCGCCGCCAGAAGGCCGTCACCCGCGTCTACCTGCTCACGCTGGGCTTTTCCCTGTTCATCCCGCCCTTGCTCATCGGGTTCACGGGGCTCACGGGCGCGGTGCTGGGATATCTCATCGTCATGTGCATCCTGCTCGTGCTGCTCGTGACCGAGTACCTCTCCATCCACGCGGAGCTCTCCGAGACGATGAAGGCGCTGCACTTCCGCCGCGAGGACAAGCCTGCCGTTCGAGAGGAACCGGCAGCCGTAGCGAAAGCGGGCACGGACGAGGGCGAGCGGGCCGAGTAGCGAGGCCGGACGGCCCACCGTGCCCGGCGCGTGAGTCGAACCCGGGGGGAGTCCAGGAAGGCCAAGCAGCAAGTTTGGACCGACTAGGCTCGGCATGGGTATCGATTTGGAGCCCAGAGAGTCCGAGCACAGCCCAACCGACACGCCCTCCCGCCACCCAGGCGCTACCATGGGAAACGTCGCAGAGCAGACGGACGCAAGGGGGCCGCATGGACACTGACGAGAGCCGAGCCGCGGAAGGCAGAAGGCCCACGCCCGCAGGTGACACGCCAGCGGGCTCCTCGCCCGCGATTCCCTCGCCCGCGCCGAGGGTGCCGCGCCCACAGGCCCTCCCCCGCGAGCTCTCGCCCTCGCGCGCGCTCACGGACTTTGCCTACCTCGGCCGCTGGAATGACTTCCTCGCCCAGCTCGCAGACCGGGCCCTGCCCGAGCGCTGGGACTTTGGCGGCGCGCGCATTGCCAACGAGCCCGAGCTCACGCAGGACGCGGCCGCAGGCGAAAGCGCGATTGCCGGCGCCGGGCCGCTGCAGCCGCACCTGCACCCCATCCTCAAGAGCTACATCGCCACCACGTTCTACCGCCTCCAGCGCGAGGGCAAGGTGTGCGTCTCCGAGACAGACCGGCTCGCGGCCTTCAACTCCGGCCTCGTGGACCGCCACTATGACGACATCTACGTCTGCTTCAAGCCCAACTACATGCCCGGCCGCATGCCATGGGTCTTCGACGGCCTCTGCACGCAGGGCGAGGGCCGCCTCGGCAAGGAGCTCGTGCGCCGCTTCAACCCCCTGCCGCAGCCGGCGTCCTACTTCGAGCGCAAGGAGGACCTGCTCTTCGACCTCGACCGAAACCTCGTCATCAACTACGACCACGTCCTCGTGGACAACATCGGCAGGCTGCCGCTCGCCTTCATCGAGGAGGGCCTGCGCACGGACCACGTCACCTCGCTCGAAGAGGTGCGCGAGCGCCTTCGCTCGGACCCCTCCGCCTTCCGCTACCTGCGAGGACGCCTGGACGACGCCGTCGAGCTCGCCCGCAAGCGGGTGCGCTGGAACTGGCGCACGGCCATCCCCATGTACTACCCGCGCGCCAACGTGATGAGCCTGCTTCTCCCCCTCTGCCTCATGGATGACGCTCGGGCCGACGCCGCGCTCGTGGTGGAGCTCATGGAATCCGGCAACTACCAGGGCCAGACCATCCTCACCATGCAGCAGGCCTACATAGACGCCCGCATCGTCTGCCGACCCGACAGCGACTGGCTCACCCCCACGGCGCACTAGCGCACCCGCACGCCGCGCTCCGTGCCCCCACGCTCGCCCACGCCATTCCCTCCGCCCCATCCGGCCCAGCCTTGCCCTTAGAGAACCCGCTGCTGGTAGAGGCCGTTGTCAACAAAGCCGAGACGGCGATAGTAGGCGCGGGTGCCCACGGCGGAGATGACGTTGATGCGCCCGTAGCCCGCCTCGCGAGCAAGCTCGCAGGCACGCTCCACGAGGGCGCGCCCAAGGCCGAGGTGCTGGGCAGAGCCCGTCTGCTCGCCAAGGCGCGAGACCGTGCCGTAGACGTGCACCTCGCGAATCATGGCCTCGCCCGGCCTCACGGGCAACCTGCCCGCATGGGCGCGCAGGTAGTCCTCGCGCGGCAGCGAGAGGCGGAGGAAGCCCGCGATGCGCCCCTCCGGCGTCACCCATTGAAGGAACCGCTCCGAGGTGTTCGTCGTCTCGTACGTCAGCACGTCGAGCGTAAGCGTCGACACATCCACGTCGCCAAGCGCCACCTCACGGGAACGAATCTCGCGGATAGGCGCGGCGGCCGAATCGATGGCCGAGGAGGCATCATCGGGGCCTGCCGCCGGAAGACACGCCAAGCCGGCGCTCGCAGGGGAGCCAGGGGAAAGCGCACCGCCAAAGTTTCGCCCATCGCCCTTTCCGGCGGCACGCGAGCTGGCCTCCCCCGCCTCGCGCATGCGCTCGTCTATCAGCTGCCGAAGGTTCGACTTCTTGTTGCCGGCCACGATGTCCTTCGCGGCAAAGTCTCGGATCATGCGCGAGATGCGGCAGAAGGCGGGCGTAGCAAGCACGTCCGCAACCAGCACATCCACGAGCTCGTCCTCGGTATAGGGGCACCAGGCCCCGCTCGCGTAGTCACGCGCGAGCGGGGCGCTCTCGATGAGGGCGCAGGGATAGAGCTTGATCTCGTCGGGCTGGAAGGCCGACGCGCTCACGAGACGACGGTAGTCGGCGATGTCCTCTCTGGGCGTGGAGCCCAGAAGGTTCACCATCGCGTGCGCGTGGATCTTAAAGCCGAATGCCCGCAGGAGCTCGAAGGATTCCTCGATGCAGGCCACCCGCACGCCGCGGTGGTTGATGTCGAGCACGCGCTGGCTCGTGCTCTGCACGCCCATCTGCACCTTCGTAGCGCCCAGGCGTCGGATGAGCGTGAGCGCCTCCGGCGTGGCGGCATCGGGACGGGTCTCCACCACGAGGCCCACGACCCTGTGGCGAGCAGTCTCGTTGATGCGTTGCTCGCGCTCGAGGTCCTCACGCGCGGCGCGGGCCCCACCCCCGGGTTCCCAGGGCCCGTGTTCCCCGGCCCCGGATTCCCCAGCCCCATAGAGCCTGCGCACGGCGGCGTTATACGAGAGCTCGCCCGCAGTGACGGCACGCTGCGCCTCGGCCACGGCGTCGGCATCGGCGAGCGCGGGACCGTAGCCGCTTGGCCCGGCGAACTCACCCGCACGCGCATCCGCGTGCCCGCCAGTGCGCTCCTGCGCATACGCGCCCGAACGACCCCGCTCATAGTGCGCCAGGCGCCCAAGAAACGCCTCGTCATCGAGCCGCTCGGGAGAGTCGTCCGCATCGTTGAGCGCCCGGAGCAGCTCGCGGGCAAACCACAGCTGGTAGCCCTCGGGATAGTCACTCCAGGTGCCGCCCAGCACGATGAGCTCCACCTTGTCGGTAGCGTGCCCCATGCGCGCAAGCGCCGCCAGGCGCACGCGAACCTGCAGATAGGGATCAAAGTAGTTCTGTTTGGCCCGCTCGCAGGCAGGCTCTGCCGAGAGGTAGCTCTTGGGCATGCGCACGTCGCTGGGGCAGAACCGGCACGCGCCGGAACAGGGCCAGGGCTTGGTGATGACGGTGATGGGCGCCACGCCCGAGGCGGTGCGGCGCGGCTTCACCCGCAGCACCGCGAGCAGGCGCCGCTCGAGCTCAGGCGTTATGTCCCAGCTCTTCCAGCGTTCAGGCTCCGTCGCCTTCACGCGCTCGTAGTAGGGCGTGAGCAGCCGCTTGGCATAGGCCCGCGAGTCGCCGATGCCGCTCAGCTTGAGCGCCGCGTGCGTGATGCGCAGCAGCTCGCGATCATCGACCTCCTGCCCGCTCCGCAGTCGCTCGAGAATCTGTAGGATGATGTGTTCCATGCGGGACAGTATAGACGGGTAGGCCGAGGCGTCGGCTTGCGAGCGCAGGCCGGCCGTGGGCACTTGGGCAGACCGGGGACAACACGCCAGCGCAAGCCACAGCGCCGGCACTCGGGCCCGGCACCACCCCGCCACCATTCCCAAGCAGGCACGCCAACCAAGAGGCACACGTGGACGAAGCAAGCATACGAACGCTCATCGAGCTCAACCGCCGCTTCTACGAGCGGCACGCAAGCTCGTTCTCTGCAACGCGCGAGAACGGATGGCCCGGCTGGCGCAAGGTCATGGAGCTCGCTCACGGGTCTGGCGTCCGCAACGCGAGGCCCCTGCGCATCCTCGACGCCGCCTGCGGCAACCTGCGCTTCGAGCGATTTCTCGTACGTGAGCAGCCAGGCATCCCACTCGACGCCCTGTGCATCGACTCTAATGAGGAGCTCATGCGGGCAGGCGCACAGGCCCTGGAGGGCGACGCGAGAGAGAGGGCCCACCCCCCAGCGGGTGGCACGCATCGAAAGGCCCGGCCCCCAGAGGGCGATACGCAGCAGCGAGTCCGCACGCTCGACCTCGACATCCTGGAGACGCTCCTTGCGGGCGGCAAGCTACCGGTCCCAAACAGCTCCTTCGACCTCGTGGCGTGCTTCGGCTTCCTGCACCACGTGCCGGGCGAGGGGCTGCGCCGCACGCTCCTCCGCGCGCTCGTACGCACGACGCGCCCGGGCGGCATCATCGCCCTCTCGTTCTGGCAGTTCATGAACGATGAGCGGCTGCAGGCCAAGGTGATACGCGCGGACGCCCAGGCGGCAGCCATGCGCGCACCCGTGAGCACCCCGCTCCCTGGAACCCCAGCCCCCGGAACCGCGACGCACCTCGAGGCCCCGCCCGCGCCCTTCCACGCAGGCGTCACCATGCCCGCGCTCGAGCCCGGCGATCACTACCTCGGCTGGCAAGGAGATGCGCAGGTACTGCGCTACTGCCACCACTTCAGCGAGGAGGAAATCGGCGCCCTCGCGCGCGCCGTAGCCCCCAAGGCACGCGAGGTCGCCCGCTTCTCGGCAGACGGAAAGACCGGCGCCCTCAACCGCTACCTCGTCCTCGAGAAAAGCTAGGTCGTAAACGCCTTCTGGAACATACGCAGGTACTCCTGGGCGTCGGGCTCGCCCCTAGCGCCCGCAGGAGAACAGCGGCTCTATCACGAGGAAGTCGTCCCCGTTCGCCTCCGGGAAGTGGTCGAAGTGCGAGGTCGGATCCACCGCAAGCCAGCGCGTGATCTCTGAGGAGGGCCGCTGCGAGCCCGTGATGTTTCTCTTCCCTCGGTCTCGCGGCCGTTCGAAGTAGCTGAACAGCACGTCGTCGTGAATCGAAATAAACTGGAACCGGTCGCCCACGAGCCTGCCCTCGCGCACGATTGCCTGGTGATGGCACACGTAGTCCATGAGCTTGTCCGGCTGCAGCACGGCGATGCGCCCGCAGCGCTCGTCGGGTGCGGGCCTGCGCAGGTAGCTCTCGGGCGTCGTAGGCTCGTCAAACCAGAACACCGGGCACATGTAGGCCCAAGGCTCGAGCCCACGCAGGCCAGGGAACGGCACGAGCAGGCCGTCGAGCCAGCGCCATACGGCCGGAGCTCGCCGAATCGCCGCGAAATCCGGCAGCGCGCAGCGTTTGGGAACAAGGTTCGGCCTGCTCGCCACACCATCCTCCCCGCCACCCTGTCCCTCATAGATATGCTCGAGGTAGAGGAACAGCTGGTTGTGGTAGCGATAGAGCCCCGCCGTCAGAAGCTCGCCCTCGTGCACGCGCACCCGCGCGTCAGACGCGGCGGCTGCAACTGCGGCCTCGAGCGCCTCCTCGCTCGCGTCATCCCTCAGCACCGCGCGGTACGAGGCCCGTTCCACATATGCCGTCATGTGTCATCGCTTCCCTTATCTCGTGCCACGTCACAGCGCCGCGGCGCCATGGCGTCCCGCCCATGGCCCTCGGGCGTGCCCACGGTCGCCTCTCGGCACTCCGGGCGCCACAGTATCTCGGGCGTCCACCCGCAGCATCAGCCAATGGCCACGGGCTCGCAGAGACCCACGCCTACCGCTCCGCCAGCTCGACGGTCACCTCGGCCGACGCCTCCACCTGCGAGAGCGCCCCCTCGGCAAAGACGCCCTCCCGGCGCACGCGCCCGCGAATGTGAACGTCGGCGGCGGCACGCACGTAGACGGCCGGCACCTCGTGCTCGTAGACGTCGCGCACGCTCGGTTGCTCGTCAAAGACGTTCGGCGGCTGCGTACCCACGACCCGCTGGGTGAGGTGAAGATCGGAGACCTCCACGCCCTCGATGAGCGGCTCGTCGCCGGCAGAGACGTCACCCTCCCCCGCGATGAAGACGCCGCCCTCGCACTCCATGAAGACGTGGTCGAAGGTCACGTTGCGAATATGGCCGGGTTCCTTTGCGGTCGGCACTCGCCGCGGCGTGGCCGAGATGAAGATCGGCTCTCCCATGCCCCACCAGCGCGGGGCAAACTCGCGCCCGGGGCAATCGGCGAAGTGGCGCGTGTTGCCCGAGACGTGGTGGACGTGGATGTCCTCGATGGTCGCCCCGTCGCGCGCCCAGATGCCCACGCCGCGCGAGCAGTCGCGGAACACGCAGTCTGAGAGCATGACGTTGCGAATGCCACGTGCCGTCTCGGTGCCGATCTTGAGCGCCGAATCGTGGCTGTAGAGTACGCAGTTCGAAATCACGACGTTCTCGCACACGCCGTACTTCTCGGCCATCGGCGGCGTGTTCTTGACCACGATCGCGTCATCTCCGCCCTTGACGATGCAGTTGGTGATGACAACGTCGGAGCAGGTGTCGGGGTCGATGCCGTCGTTGTTGGCACCGCGCTGGTCGTTGAGGATGCGCACGCCGTCCACAAGCACATGCCGGCAGCCTGCCATGTGGAGCGTCCAGAATGCCGCCTCGCGAAAGGTGACCCCGCGCACCGTGAGGGTCTCGACGTCCTCGAAGAAAGTCGTACGCGGCCGCTCCCACGCGGGTACGCGCACGTTCTTGGGGCACTCGTGGAAGCCGCCATCGGCGCCGTCGTCGTAGAAGACCTTGTCGCCCTGGCCGTAGATGGTGCCCGCGCCCTCAATGGAGATGTTCTGGGCGTGCCGGGCGAACAGGAAACACCCGCCGGTCCAGCCGGCGTTCTCGGTGTCGTCGTCGAACTCGGCCGCGAAGTCTATGCCGTCGGCGAGGTCGAGGCTCGCCACGAGCCAGGCGCCCTCCTCGAGGAACAGCGTCACGTTGCTCTTGAGCACAAGGGAGCCGGTAAAGAAGCGGCCGGTCGGGATCACCACGCGTCCGCCACCGGCCACGTGCGCGGCGTCGATGGCGGCCTGGATGGCCAAGCGGTTGTTGGTAGCACGTGGGGAGTCGGGCGTGGCGTCGCAGGGCAGTGGTACCTCGTCCACATAGTCTGCGACAGCACCAAAGTCCGTGATCGGATAGTCCATGCGGGATTCCCTTCTGGTAGGGTGCGCTCGGGCTGGGCCGTAACGGACGCCACGCAGCTCCTGGCCCAGCCGAGTCGGGCGCGCCCCATCGAACCGTAAGCGAAGGACGAGTGGCAGGCGCATGGCCACCACCCGCCCGCGAGGTCGTACGCAGGCGGTGCCACATGGACCGCCGCGCTCCGCGACCGGCCGGGGTAGGTGGGGAAACGGCCGGTCACGACCTTGAGAAGGGTTGCCTCGATACGTAGCGTATGCGGTCGGTTGCACGGGAACGTGGTGCCGGAACGTTCACGAAACTTTTCGCTGCGAATGGCCCAAGGTGCCCACCGAACAAGAATGAGACCGATACCAGCCTACGAGGCAGGCCATCTCGTTGGGTCCGGCACTCGGAGCACCTCCAGACGCGCCCACGTCGGGCCCAACGCCTGGGCAGGCCGGCGCCAGACGCGCCTGCGCCGAGCTCGGCATTCGATATAGCACCCGGTACACCTACGCCAAGCACAGCGGATGGCTTTCCGAACTGGGGCCTCGAGGCCAGCGGCCCCAAGCCTGCCGGCACACACTTCCAGTTTCATCCATCCGAGACCCGCCGCGCACTTGCCCTATACTTTTTCGAACGTTTCGGAACGAGGGAGCGACATGGCCGACCAGACACCTTCCAGGCGTCGCCCCACGCTGCGCCAGATTGCCAAGGCGGCCAACGTCTCGGTCGCCACGGTCTCCAAGGCGCTCAACGACAACGGAGACGTCTCGGCTCGCACGAAGGTGGAGGTCTGTCGCATCGCCGCCGAGCTTGGCTACGAGCCGCGCGGGGCCAGGAAGGTCGGCGCTGGCTGGCGCTCCGGGCTCATCGGCCTCGTGACCTGCGACGTCTACGGCAAGCCCTCGATGCCCCTGCTCTTTGGGGCCGAGCAGGTCGTGGGGCTCGCACGCCACGCCGTGCTGCTCACCAGCTCGCGCGGCCAGGCCCGCCTCGAGCGCTCGCGCGTGGAGCAGCTGCTTGCTCGCGGGGTGGACGGGCTCATCGTCTCGGGCCCCTCTGCCGACGCACGCGCGCCGCTCGACCCCGAGCTCATACGAGACGTGCCCGTCGTCTACGCCATAAGCCCCTCGACCGACCCACGCGACTGCTCCGTCGTCTCCAACTACGAGCAGGGCGCCCACGACGCAATCGCGCACCTCGCCGCCATAGGCAGGGGCCGTATCGCCGTGATAGGGGGCGTCGAGCACGCCCGCGCGAACCAGGAGCGGCTGCATGGCATCGAGCGCGCCCTCGACGAGCTCGGCCTCGAGCTCGCGGCTCCCGTTCATTATCGCGACTGGTCGAGCTCGTGGGGCCGCGCGGCAACGGCGCGCCTGCTCGACAGCCACGCGAACTTCGACGCCCTCTTCTGCTTCAACGACCGCATCGCACGCGGAGCCGAGGAGATGCTGCTGCGCCACGGCGTGCGCATACCCGACGACGTGGCGATCGTCGGCTTTGACAACTGGGACGAGTTCTTGCTCGATACCGAGGTGCCCCTCACGACGATGGACAACGGAGCGGAGCGCGTCGGGAGCCTGGCGGCCCGCTACATCCTCGACGCCATCCACGGAAAGCCGCATTCCGGCCTCACCCGCATACCCTGCGAGCTCGTTCGGCGCACGTCGACCGGCTCGTGAGCACGTCAATAGGGCGTTCAATATACCGTTCGCCGTCTAATAGCTACCGCCTAAGGATTCTCGTTACATTTCTATTGAAATGTTTCGATATTCGTGATTCTTACTTGCACTCTTGAGGACGACGCGTCAAAGTGTGTCGCGAAGCGCCGGGGAGCGCTTTGGATGAACAGCTTTGAAGAAACAACCGCGAACGACACGGAGGCGAGAGTCGTGGCCAAGAAGGTTATGAGCGCACTCGATTACCTGAAGACCCACCTCATGAAGGGCATCGAGTTCGAGAACAAGTACAACCGTTTCTAAAGACCGGGCCCGCCCGCGGGCACATGTCTATGACACGACCCCCGCGCGAGGTGCTCGCACGGGGGTCGTGTCATACGGCGGGGATTAGGGCATGAACGTCACCAATAAGGGCGTGAACGTCACCGGAGCTCGAGTCGTCCCCTACGAGGCGCGCAAGAGAGAGGCGACTCCCAAGCCTCGGGCGAGATGGCCTCGCACGACGCGTCGACGCGCTCGGACCCCTACCGCACCTCAGGCTCCCACGCCGGAATCTCGACGGTCTCGCCCGAGCGGATGCGCACCGCCCTGCCGTCCACCTCGAGCCACACGTCGAGCCTGCTCGGGTTGTAGAGGTAGTCGCCGCTCGCCGAGTATACGACCGAGCGCAGCGCCTCCACGTAGTCGTACACCTCGATGTTCGAGGCATACCACACGTCGGCCTTGCCGCTCACGCGGTCGAGGAAGCGCTCGAGCGTACCCCAGGCCGCCCTGCCCGTGGCCTCATAGCCATGCCCCCACACGTAGAGCAGGTACGGGTCCCGGTAGCTCTCGATGGGCGCCAGGAACTTGTCCACCACGCCGTCGAGCTCGGGTTGCACATAGCTGCACGCCGCGTCCCAGGTCATGAAGTCCGCTGGCAGGCCCACGCAATCGTAGCTGCGGCGCGTGGTGCGACCGTAGCAGATGCCGCAGGCACGGGCCGTCTCTACCACGCCCGCCACGTCCGGGAAGCTAAAGCTGATGGGCCACGCCATGCCACGCACCGGCGCATGCGTGATCTGCTCGAGTTCGCTCTTGCAGCGCACGATCTCATAGGCCGCCATGGAGCTGGGAACGCGCCCCAGGTGGGCATGGGTGTAGCCATGCACGGCAAGCTCGAAGCCATCGTAGGTCTTGGCGATGCGATCGGCCGCGAGCTTCTCGTGCTCCACGGCAAAGCCGGCCTGCTCAAGATGGTCCTTGTGGCCAAACAGCCCCGTGTTGAGGTTGAACGTCGCGCGAAGGCCACGCTCGCGCAGCATGTCCGTGATGCGCAGGTCCTCGACCGTGCCGTCATCGAACGAAAGCGTGCAGCACTTGCGCACGCCGCCCACCCAGAGCGGCCGGTCCTCGCGAAGCCTCAGCATAAGAGGTCGATCCGGTGAATCGCGGGGTGGCCAAACCGGTCCGTCACGAACAGGATGTACCTGCCGTCCTCGGTGAAGCACGGGTGCGGGTGCGCGTCTTGCGGCGTGCCCCAGCGCGCGCTCCAGCTTGTGCCGTGATAGGCGAGCTTGACCTCCTTGCGGCTCTCAAGGTCGATCAGGTACAGGAAGTCGTTGAGGATCTTGCCGCTCGCTCGCCGCGCCTCGATGTCGGCCTCCTTCTGGAGGTGGATTGGCGTCGTATCTCCCTGCGCGTCCCCCACAAAGAAGCGGCCGGCGTGGTCGCAGATGCAGTGCGCGAAGGTCTGGCACGGCATCACCACGGTCTCCTCGAGCGTGTCCGGGTCGATCTCGTGGATCTCCTCGACGCCCGAGCCGTCCATCTCGCGGTACACGAACGCCAGGTGCCTGCCGTCCGGCTCCCAGAACTCGTGCGTGAGGATCAGGTCGCTCGGCTGCTCGCGGCAGCAGCGCTCGTTCGAGCCGTCACGGCTCACGAGCCAGATGCGTGCGTCGATCACGTCGTAGGGGCCCTCGTGGCAGAACATGATCGTGTCCGGGTCGCCGGGACAAATCTGCGAGTGGCCGAGCCAGCACCTGCGTTCGATGACCACCTCGTGCTCGCCGGTCTCCACGTTCACGTACACGATGCGGCACAGCGGCTTGGCCAGGCAGTTCTGCTTGAAGAAGTCCCAGTTCGTGCCACCGATCGCCGAGGCCATCGTGTCCGTCTTGACCTCCACGATCGTGAGCGCGGGCACGTCACGCGACACGCCGATGTCACGCCCTTGCCAGCCCTCGGGCGTGCGGTAGACCTCCTCGCGGCTCTGGTCGTCGAGGGAGAGGCGCCAGATCGCGTTGTCCTGGTGGTAGAGCACGTGACGCTCGTCGCTCGTGAACTCGGCGCCCCAGTCGTCCACGCCCTCACCCTCGGTGAGCTGCGTCGCGTCGCCGGTGGTGAGGTCCATGAGGAAGATCTGGCGCTCGCCCCCGATCTCGGGCGAGTAGAGCAGCCAGCGACCATCGGCCGTGGTCATGTGCGCGTAGAAGTACATGTGGTGACACGTGATGTCGGGATTCGTGAGACGCTCGACGTGCGCGCCGGTGAACTCGTCCACGTAGGTCGTGAACTCGTTGTGGATGATGGTGCCGATCGCCATGGTGCTCCTTTCGTATGCGAACGCTGCGCCCGGGCGTCTCGCAAATGCTTTGTTGCGCCTTTCTTGCTACCGCAGTCGCTCCCCCATGACCATTCGCCGCATGCAGGCCATCTTGGGTAAAGATTGTCGCGCGCCCCCCACAGGGAAGGGCACGCGACCAAAGCGGGGCAGGAGCACCGCGAAGAGCTTCGGGGGCAGAACGGGGGACCCGCTAGGCGGCCGGAGTGGCCTTCTGGGCATCGTCGGTGCCCTTGTTCGAGAAGTTCACGACGCGGTTGTTGCCCCAGCACTTCTCGTACGGGAAGCCCGTGAGGTCCTCCACAAGCGCGCGGGTCTCGGGGTCCACGTCGGCCTTGGAGCCGCCGGCACGCAGGCGCTCGATCTCTGCCTGGAGCACGACGCGCTTCTCCTCGTCGAGCTTCACGCGGAAGGTGAAGAAGATGCCGAGCAGGCAGAAGAAGATCGGCACGAAGACGAAGATGTTCGTGAGCATCTCCACGACGCCGTCAGGCTGCACGTCGGCACCGCTCACGAAGCCTCCGGCGGCGAGCACGGCAGTGATGACGACCTTCTCGATAGCCATGAAGATGTTGTCGATCGTGGAGTTGACGGAGGCGTACTGGCCCTCGCGACGCTTGCCGGTGAGAATCTCGTCGACGTCGGGGATGAAGCTATAGGCGAAGTCGGTAGCGTTCACGACGCCCGTGATGCCGAAGTTGAGCGCGAGTGCCAGCACGATCCAGGCAACGATCGTGGCGGCCTGGCCGATCTGCTCGTGCACATGTGCCAGAACGAACATGAGGAGGAAGACCACGATGGCCTCGACGGCGCCCACGCGGTACGAGCGGGAGCTTCCGATCTTGGCGTTGAGCCACATGAAGAAGCCCACGAGCGCGATGCCCACGGCGAACGAGATGCCCGTCTGCAGCGACACCTGCGACGAGGTGAGGCCAAGCACGAAGATGAGGAAGTAGGTGAGGATGGCGCCACGGACGGCACGGAACATCGTCTCGGAGAGGTACATGCCCAGGTAGTTGCGGAACTCGCGGCAGGCGAAGGTGGAGACGTAGTTCCACACCACGAGCGGGATGCGCTTGAGCAGCGGCACCTTCTCGCCGTCATGCGCGTCGGCACCGGAGAAGTCGGTCGTGACGTCGTGGGGGCGTTCCTGGATCGTGAAGAGGCCGATGACGATGACGATGGCGAAGAACACGTTGTACAGAAGGCTCATGTTGAAGTAGACGTGCCAGTCGGACTCGCCCCAGGCCAGGAACAGATAGGTGTTGATCGTGGACAGGGCGATCGAGGCGACGGCCGTCGCGATCTGGTTGACGCCAACGAGCTGGGCGCGCTGCGTGGAGTTGTTGCTCATCTCGGAGGGCATCACGTACTGAACTGTGGAGTAGCCGCCGTTAGCCGTCCAGTACAGCAGGTTCGAGAGGAAGTAGAACCACATCGGCAGGCCGGGGATGAACTGCACCTGCATGAAGACGACCTGCACCGGTACCGTGAGCAGCAGCGTCGCGCGCCTCCGGCCAAACTTGCGTCCGAGCGCCGTGCTGTAGAGTCGGTCGGAGATGTAGCCCCACACCGGCGCCATGAACGCCGCGACGATCGTGCCCACCGAGACGATCATGCCAGCCGAGGCGATGTCGATGCCGCCGAAGGTGGTGAAGAAGAACATCTGCCACAGACCGAGGAAGGTGTTGGCTATGGTGCCGATGCCCACCGTTCCGTAGCCAAGCTTTGCCCTCAGGGGAAGCTTGGCGCTGAGCTGCTCCTTTGCGTCTTTCGTCGCGTTTGCCATAGGACTCTCCTTCTGATTCAGTGCGACCCCGTCCGAATCGTGCGGGTGACGGGAGAACGCATGCCCTCTGCGGGCATCGGACGCGCGCGGTCGCATGCCGCTTGACGTGGTTTCAGAATAAGGAGGCAGTCTTTGATGGCGGCGAACGCGCCGACCAACGCACCGAACGGCACCCCATATGAAAATGGAACCGGTTCCATAACCATAAACTCACGACATGATGGAATGCGTTTTCATACCCGTACGGCACTGAGCCACATAATCGCAGCTAGATTGCTTGCTCAAGAGAAAAGGCGATGCGACGGGTGCCGGGTGTTCGGCACGTGCGTCCGCCTATCAGACCCAATGGCGGCAGGCCTTCGCCCTCTGGAACAGCCGCGATTCCGCTCACCGGAGAAATCGCGCCGCTCGCCCGCCGCGGCAGTCTTGCACGGCCCCGCACTCACGAGGCGAACGTCGCCGGGAAGCCCCACGCCGCGTCGGGCAGGCCCTGCTCGCCGGGCTCGAACGGTCCGTGCACTCGGCCGCGCTCCCACAGGAAGCGCACCAGGTCCACGCGATAGATCGCCGGGTGGCCGTCGCGGTCGGAATTGAAGAGCACCCAACGGTTGTCGGAGGAAAACGCCGGGTGCGGATGCGTGTCCTGAATCGTCCCCCACTGGTGACCCCAGCTCGTGCCGTGATGGCAGAGGCGAAGCTCCCGCCACGCACCCACGCCCATGAGGTAGAGGTAGTCGTCAACCTCGGCGGGCGCGGCAGGGGCGGCGTCGGAAAGCAGATGAAGCGGCACGCCGTTCGAGGCATCGCCCACGATCCAGCGATGGTTTCGAGAGCCCGAGGCGTGCGCGTAGAAATGACACCTCGTGACCTCACGAGACTCGAGCGTCTCGAAGTCCGTCACGCAGATGCGCGCCCCCTGGCCAGACGTTGCGCCATCCTTGACCGTCTCCTCATCCAGATACTCGTAATAGAGCCCCGACCCGTCCTTGGCCCATGACTCCCCCACCACGATTGCGCCCTCGGAGGTCTCGCGCACGCAGCGCACGTTCGTGCCGTCGCTGTTCACGAGCCACATGCGATCGTCGATGTAGTCGTACGGCCCCTCGTGGCAGTACAGGATGGTGGTGGGGTCGCCGGGACGGAGCGTCGCGAGGCCGAGCCAGCAGTGCTCGTCGCGCACGACGTGGCACTCGTTCGTTTGGCGGTCGAGCAGCACGATGCGACAGTGCGGCGAGGCAATCGTCGTGAGCGCAAAGTAGCTCCAGTCGGACTCCTCGACGCTCACCGGCACGGAGGTGTGCTCGTACTCCGTGAGCACCACGTAGCGGCCATCCTCGGAGAGCGTGAAGCACTGGGGAAGCCATCCTGGCGCACAGGTGTAGACGCGCTCGCGCAGCAGCGTCTCGAGGTCGATGCGGCTCAGCTCGTCGCCCTGCAGGACGAGCACGTGCGCATCGTCCACATCGAGCCAGATGCCCCCGTACTCGCACAGGCCGCGTCCGCCCGTGAGCTGCACCGAGGTGTCCGTCATGAGGTTCATCGCATAGAGCTGGCGCGTCTCGCCGTATTCGCCCACATAGAGCAACAGCGAGCCGTCGGCCGAGGTGTACCGACAGGTGTGCTTGGGCAGGTGGCAGGTCACCTTGGGCGAGGTGAGCCGCTCCAGGCGCGCGCCCGTAGAGGGGTCGACGAACGACGCGAACTCGTTGTGGACCAGACTGCCTACCGCCATCCCAATCTCCTCCATTGCTCCCCCACCTCTCGGAGGAGCCATGAGCATCCTGCCTGCGTGACTACGGCACGCCCGGCCCCGGCCGCATCGCCGGGCGAATATCCGACATACGTAGGTACGTAGTATCACCGATGTAGCGCCAGAAGCCTAACCCATTGGGTCACCAGAGGCAGCGAGCTCTCCTATGCGTGCGCGCGGACGAACCGGCCGATCGCGTCGTTCTCCGTGAACTCGGTGAGCACGTAGCCATGCGGCTTGGCTGCGGTCACGGCCGCGAGCACACCGTCCACGTCCATCGAGCCCTCGCCGAGGTTCACGCGCACGAGCTCTCCGGCCTCGACGCGCCAATCCACGAGGTGCGTCGCCACGATGCGCGGCGCGAGGCGACCAAGCATCTCGTGGGTGACCTCGAGCTGGCGCGGGGCGAGCTCGGGCGTCACGAGCGCCGTTGGGTCGAGAATGAATCCCAGGTAGGGAGAGCCGCCCACGCGCTCGACGAGCCGCGCACACGTCTCGGCGTCGTGGATTGGGTGGTTCACGCCCGGCTCGATGCCCACGATTGTGCCCATGCGCTCGCCCACGGCCACGAGCCGCTCGATCACGGCGGCGGCCTCGTCGAAGGCCTCCGTCGTGAAGTTGGCCTCCGTGTAGCGGAAGCTCGGGTCCACCGAGCCCGTCTCCGACGCCACAATGGGCGCCCCGAAGTGTCGGGCGTTCGCGAGATAGGCCTCGAACTTCTCGATGCCCACCTCGCGTGCCACCGCATCGGCGTCAATCATGTTGAAGTAGCAGCCCATGACCGCCACCTCCACGCCATGGGCGGCCAGCACGCGACGCACGTGGGCACCCATGCCGGGACTCACCTCGCGCGCCCCGCTCGCCATGTCCGGGAACGACTTGGCGAGCGCGAGCTGCACGTACCGTACGTCCTGCGCCTCGCAGGCCGCCCCCAGCTCCTCGGGCGTTCGCGGCGCCGTGAGGTCATGCGCCCTGCAACCGAACTCCATGCCGGCCTCCTAGCAGTAGCTCACGAGCGCCTCGGTGAGCGCGAGCACCGAGAGCGACTGACCGTAGGGCATGTCAGTGATGCCAACGTTGCGGTAGCCGTCGAGGTCTTCGAAGAGCGGCGTTCCCACCGAGACGTTCGCGAGCTGGCCGTGGTCGCCCATCTGCGCGAGCACGCCGTTGATGGCGCGGTTCGCCACGTCCTCGTAGCTCGGGTCCACGTAGCGCTTGTGCACGGCCTTCAGGATGCCGTAGGCAAATCCGGCAGAGCCGGAGGTCTCCACGTAGGAGTTCGGGTCGTTCACGAGCGTGTGCCACAGGCCCGTCTCGGCATCCTGGTACTTGGCGAGGGCGGCAATCTGCGCGCGGAGCACCTGCACGAGCATGCGGTAGAGCTCATCGTCCTCGTCCAGGTCGAGCACCTCGATGATCACCGGGAAGGCGATGGTGATCCAGCAGTTGCCGCGGCACCACAGGGCCTCGGCGTAGTTGTCGCGACGCTCGAAGCTCCAGCCATGGAACCACAGGCCGCTCTTGCGGTCCACGAGGTACTTGATGTGGATCATGAGCTGGTAGCGAGCCTCTTCCACGCAGTCCTTGCGCCCCAGCAGCATGCCAATCTTGGCGAGCGGCAGCACGGCCATCATGAGCGTGTCGTCCCACATCTGGTTGGTGTTGGCTGGGCCGTAGGTGACGTGCTGGAAGCCGCCCTCGTCGGTGCGCGTGAGGTCGTTCATGCACCAATCGGCCCAGCGCTCGAGGTACGGCAGGTACCGGGAGTCGCCCGTGTCCTCGTAGAGGCAGGCCATGGCGAGCAGCGGTGCCATCGTGTTGATGTTCTTGCTCGGCGCCCCCTCACGCATGCGGGCCTCGAACCACTCGGTGACGATGCGGCGCGCCTTCTCGTTCCCGGTGTTTCGGTAGTTCATATAGGTGCCGAACAGGCCCACGCCCTGCGGCCAGTTCCAGACGCACCAGCTCTTGTCGTCGACCTTGAGGCCGTCGAAGTCGAGCAGGAACTCGCCGGAGGTGTCGTCGATCTTGGTGAGGCAGTTGAGCAGGAGGTCCACAGACCTCTCGAGCGTCTCCTTGGATGGCAGCTCGACCTCGGGCTTGTACTCGGTGCGCATGATGGGACCTTTCTGACAGATGGCGTAACGTTCGGGAATCGCCCCGTGGGGCGAGAGATCCTGGGCAAGGGCGGAATGGGGGCAAGGGACCTAAAGGCCTGCCCGCGACCAAGGGGGCGCAGGCGGGAGATGGCGGGCTCGCTAGCTCAGCTCGACGGCGGGGTCATCGTCCACGGGCAGGTCGTGCGACATGCGGACCGGCTCGGAGGCAACGCCGTCGGTCCAGGCGCACACCGCGTACGTGACATGACGGCTCTGGCCGGGCAGGGGCAGGCTGAGATACTCGGGCTTGATGGTAACCGAGCGCGTGTAGACGCGGCCCGTCTCGGCGCTCGCCCGCTCCACCACGTAGTAGTCCGCGCCTCCCGCCGGCTCCTTCCAGCGCAGCCGCACGGAGGGGCCGATGTTGTTGCGGACGTTCTCGGCCTCGAGCTCGCGCACGGCGCCAGGCGCAACAGGCCCGGGCACGGCGGGCGCCTCGGGCGTAACGTCGCTCGCGAGCGTCACCCACGGAAACGCCTTCGCAAGACCACGAGCCACGATGCCGGCGTACTTGAACGCGCCGAGCGTGGAGAGATGCGTGGAGTCGCGGATGCCATCGGGATGGCTCGCGTACTGGAACGGGTCCGCACGCAGGAAGATCGCCTCGCGCGCCTCGTCCGGCAGGGCCTGGAGGTACCCAAGTGCCTCGGCACGTAGGTCGACGAGGGCCACGTCGTGCTCTGCGGCATAGGCACGAGCGACGGCAGCATAGTCATCGAGCTCGGTCGCGGGGCGCTCGGTGCCGGCGGCCCAATACTGCGGCGTCGTCGTCACGAGCACAGGCGTGGCGCCGCGGTCTGCCACGCTCGCCACATACCGGTCGACCCAGACCGCGAAGTCCTCGGGCGAGGCATAGCGCATCGGACGCGTCTTAGACGTGTCGTTGATGCCAAAGGCGATGAGCACCGCGTCGCCGGGACGCAGCACCTCGAGCAGCTTCTCGAAGCGATGCTCGGCCGCATACGACCTGAACGCGCGGCCGCCGAGGGCCTTGTTGTAGATCGTGGGGCCGTTGCCCTCGAACACGCGCGCCTGACGCACGGCGCTCGTGTCATCGTGGCTCACCGTGGCGACATGGCCCTCGTAGAGGTACCAGTAGAGCCATTCGCCCCAGCCAGACTGCGGACGCTCCTCGTCGAAGTAGGTCTGGACGGTCGAGTCCGCCGCGATGAGGATGCGCGGGCTCCTGGCCGGCTCGTGCTCGACGGGCGTGCAGACGAGCGAGGCGAGCGTGAGGTCGCTCCAGGCGGTCGTGGCGTCGTCGGCACCCTCGGCCGGCACGAGCGTGAGCTCGAGCTCGCGACGGTCGAGCGGCACGTCGAGCTCGACCGTGCGGCGTGCGCCTGCCGCAAGCGAGAGGCGCGCGCGGGCCACGCCGTTCGCGACAACCGCAAGCCGCTGGTCCTCCGCGGCGCCGACAAGCTCGAGCACAAGATGCCAGTCGCGGGCGGCAAGCGAGGTCAGCCGCACGACCGTGCCCTCGTAGTAGGTGGCGCGGGCGATGGTGTTCGCGTCCCCGTTCAGCGCCTCGGACTCCTCGGCAAGCCGACGAGCCCGCACGGCCAGGCCCCCGGGCGCCGAGGGTGCCGGGCGCTCCTCGGACACGCGCCACACGTACGTGCCGTCGACCCAGCCGGCGGCCTCTCTCGGATACGTGCGGACGATATCGGTGCGATCCATGCTAGTTCCTCTCAAGACGTGAAGCGGGAGAAGCAAGACGTGAAGCGGAGATGGTCCTTGCCGTCCCACTTGCCGTCCCTCGCGACAGGGAGGCGGGGCAATCAGAGGACTCGCGACTCCAGCTCGGAGCCGCGGGCGTCAGGGAGCGGGCGGCCGTCAGAACGGAACCTCCCAGCTCGAGCGAGCCGTCGCAGCGTCAACCGCGTGACAGGGCAGCTCGGCCGCGTCGCTGAGACAGGGTCCGTCTGCGGAGGAGCCCTCCACGTAGACCTGCCACCCCGGCTCGCGGCTCACGCCGTAGCTGTGAAGGCCGTCCACGCAGGCGGCCCCGATGGTGCCGAGGGCGGTGATTTGCCCGGTCCGCACGTTGCGTGCAAGCACGCGGTATTCGTCCACTCCGGGGCGGGCGTTGAAGCGCACCGAGAAGTTGATGCGGTCCGCGATGCCCGCGGCGTCCACCTCGTAGAGGTCCATGCCCGTGATGCGGCGCTCGGCAGCGGCGCCCGTCGCGAACTCGTGCGTGACGGAGACCTCCGACACGGGACCCGCGGCGTTGCCGCGCCACGCACGCACCACGTAGCGCACCTGCCTGACCCGCCCTGGGGCGGCCACGTCGAAGAAGTCCGGGAGCAGGGCCGTCATGCGAGCGGGGGCGCAGGACCCGTCCTTTCCCTCGAAGCGGTCGATGGTGTAGTAGGTCGCGGCCGGGTCGGCATCCCAGAAGAGCCTCACGCCGGGACGGGCACCCGCGTCGTCGACGCGCGCCTGGAGATGTGCCGGCGCCACGGGTTCGCCAGACGGCGCATCGTCCGTGAACGAGAGGCCCGGCACAACCGCAGCCAGGCCCTGGGCCACGATGCGCCCGAAGGTGCGCGCGCCGAGCGGCGAGAGATGCGTCGAGTCGTCGATGCCGTCTGGATGGCTCGCGTACTGGCCGGCTGAGAGCTTCATGTAGAGGGCCCGCGAGCGCTCCGGGCCGAGCCCGGCCACCATCTCCCCCGCACGTGCGGAGAGGTCGACAAGCGCCACGTCCTCGCGTGCGCAATAGGCGCGCTCGACGTCGGCGTATTCGGCGAAGTCGATCGTCAGCCGTCCCGCAGCGTCGAAGTTGTGGCGCGGCGGGGGCGTCACGGCCACGGGCGTGGCCCCACGGTCGCGCGCCGCGGTGACATAGCGGTCGAGCAGCCCCTCGAACGCGGAGGGCGTCGCGTAGCGCAGGGGTCGCGCGCGCGTGGCGTCGTTGGCACCAAACTGGAAGACGAGCACGTCGCCGGGACGCACGCAGGCGAGCACCTGGGCGAGCTTGCCCTCGGCGATGAACGAGCGCGCGCTGCGCCCGGCCATGGCCGCGTTCACAACGAGGGCGCCGGACGCGGGCACGTAGCGGGTGGCCTGCTCGTAGTCGAAGCGCGCGTCATGCTCGACCACGCAGGCGCCCTGACCGAGGTAGCGAGCGAGCGCCTCTCCCCAGCCGGTCTGGGGACGCACGGCGGCGCCGTAGGTCTGGGCAAGCGAGTCGGAGGCGATGTAGATGGTGGGACGCGCGAGAGATACGGGGGCCGAGGAGGCGGCGTCTGGGCAAGCAGACGGGCGTCCGGCCGCCGCGGGCACACTCGGCGCCTGCGCTACCGGCGCCGCCTCGAGCGAGACGAGCTCGACCGCACAGGTCCCCTCGGCACGCACGACGGGCTCGGATGCCGCCTCGGCAGACGCCGGCACCACGAGCTCGGGCGCAGCCGAGACGTCGAGACCGCGCCTCGTGAGCGCCACCTCGATCGAAGCCTCGACGAGGCCCTCCGCCGGCACGTCCACCACCTGACGCAGCGCCCCGTCCGCGACGAGACGCACCCGGCAGGCCGTGCCGTCCACAGAGGCGAGCCCGAGCGACACCCGGAGGTTCACGGAGCGGGAGGGCACGCGCACGAGCCGGCCATAGAGACGATCGAACGTGCCGACCGTGGCGCGCGCCCCGTCGAGCGAAGGGCTGTCCTCGACGACGCGACGCGTCCTGAGCACGATGCCGCCACGGGCACCTCGCTCGGCAGCACGCACGGAAAGGACCTCCTCGCGATCGCGGAAGATGCCGCCCTCCCATGCGCACGGGCCCTCGTAGCCGCGCTCGAGCACCTGCATGCCTGCGGGAAGCCGCGCCGGCGCACGTCCCGACCCGGCAACCTCGTCCACGCCACGCGCTCCGTTCTCCAGCGCCCTCTCGCCCACACCCTGAGAGCCTCGCGGATCGGACATCACGCCTCGACCCCCAGGGCCTCAAGCTTGACCATGTCGTACATGACCATGCCGCTCGTGGTGAACGCAAGCACGTTCTGCTCGGCAAACGCCGATGCCGGAACCTCCACGGTAATGGTCTGGGGCTTGCCACCCGTCACGCTCGATCGGTAGGCGGCGCGGTCGGTCCCAAACGTCTCGCGCACGAGCTCACGCCCGTTCAGACTCGCCACGAACGCCACGTCAAGGCAGCCGCCCGTCATCGAGCTCGCCGTCGTCGCGGCGAGGCACACCGTGAGCAGGTAGCGGTCGACCGCCAGCTCTGGCCGCGCAAACTCAATCGACCACGCCCCGTCATTGCGCTGCAGGTAGTACCAGTCGTCATCTGTCCCAACGCGATATGTGTGGTTCTTGGGCGTGAGGCCCATCCACACGTAGTTGCGCGGCTGGTCGGAGAACTTGAAGCCCTCGGTGGTGCCGGTGTGAAGCCCGAGGTTCCACGCGAGCGGACGCACCACGTTCGGCACCGCAATCGCGCCGGCATCGAGCGCCTCGCCCGGGGCGAGGTCGAAGGTGCCGAGGTCATGCTCCTGTGCATCGGTCGTGGCGTTGAGGCGAGCCCGGAGCCAGTAGCGCCCCGGCTGCAGGCCCGTGAGCTCGAAGCGATCGACGTCTGGCACAGACGCGCCATCCGTTCTTGCGTAGTAGATGCGGCCCGCCTTCTGGTCGAAGTAGTCTCCCGGAGCGTCGGTGGCCACCACGGTCCAACCACGCGAATGGTCAACCGGATGCGCGAGCTCCAGCACGCCGGAGAGGCTCGCGTAGTCGCCGCTGTAGAGGCCGGGCTCGTCGAGCCAGGCCGCCGGCAGGGCCGCACGCTCCGCCGCCGCGCGCGCATGGGCGTCCGCCACCGGGTCGGGCCCGTGGTTGATGTAGAGGCACCAGGGGCCGTAGGCCTTGAGCCAGCCCTCGGGCACCACGAAGTCTCCGGTACCAAAGTGGGCGCCCGTGAGGTAGTTGAGGATGATGCAGTCATAGTGGACGAGCAGCTCCTGCTTGAGCGGCCCCGTGGGATAGCAGCTCTTGTCGAGCGGGATGAACCACGCGCCCCACTCGTCGTCTCCACGGCCGCCGCTCCACTGACCCCACAGCTCGTTCTCGGCGAAGTAGCCTGCGTAGTCGTACTTGGAATACACACTCGAGTTGGAGTAGCGCGTGCCGTCGGCGAGGCGATAGGTCTCGTCCTGGAGCCACTCCCCCTCCTTGGCCATGTACTGGGCGCGCGGCTGCAGGCCCTCGCGCGCATCGGTGTAGCCGGTTGTGAGCAAGCTCGAGTCGAAGCGATAGACCGTGCGCAGCTCGTTGATCACCACGTCCGGCTCGTCGGTGCCCGCCACGACGTAGCCGTAGACGGCGGGCGTCTCGTCCGCAATCACCAGATGGTAGGCGAGCTTGAGCGGGCTCTCGTCGTCCACGTAGGCAACGTGCGCGAGCTCGGGCGTGCTGGCGACGACCTCGAGGCGGGTCGGCACGAGGTTGCGGGTCTTGCCGCCCACGTGGTAGTCGCAGTAGAAGCTGTGCTCGCGGTCCGGATCAGCGTCTGCGCCAGAGAGGTTCACGAGCAGCTCCCGGCCGTCGACCACGACCGACGTGGCCTTGCCGTCCTCGGAGAAGGTGACCGAGATGCGCCCGTTGCCAAGCGAGCAGGACATTCCGTCCGTCTTGACCCATGCCATGTGAGACTCTCCTCTTCTTGGCGACCGTGCGATGGGCCGCCTCCACGGCCCCTCGTCAGCCACAGCCCACCTGCAGACTGCCCTCTCTTCCACTTAGAGGGTACTCAGCGCCATCGCACGGGACCGCGTAGTCTCGACAGGCGTACGCGCAGGATGCGTTTGACGGAAATGGTACCGGTACCATTTTCACGGCAGCCGCCTCGTCGAAAACCGTTTTTCTACCCGAGTTGGCCGTGATCTACAAACCCGCAGGTAAAGCCCACATCAAGCTTCAGACGAAAGGTGTCCTCCGCACGCTGTCTGCGCCGTACGGAGTTCAGACTTGTCGCCATCGAAACTCTTCTCAGACCGCCAGGAGCGCCGCTCCTGCCGCTCGCCAGGCAAAACCGACCGTTCACGGGCGCTTCCGGGCAAGAGGCGGCGGCTCGACGTCCAAGGGAGTCGTCCGGCAACGCAACAAGAAGGCCCCGACGTGGCACATGCCACGCCGGGGCCGCAAGCGCTGGCGTTCGACGCGCTAGTTCGCAGACACCGTCTCCGCTGCGCTCGCCACGTCCTCGACCTCGGGCTTGTGCTCGAAGTTCATGACGCGGTTGTTGCCCCAGCAGTGCTCGTACTTGTAGCCGGTGAGCTGCTCGACGAGCTCCTTGGTCTCGGGGTCCACGTCGGCCTTGGAGCCACCGTCACGCAGGCGGGCAATCTCTGCGAGCAGAATCTTGTGCGTCGTCGGGTTGAGCTTGACGCGGCTCGAGAAGTAGATGCCCATGACGGCGAAGATGATCGGGACGAAGCAGAAGATGAACGTCAGGCCGTCGGTGACCGACTGCGGCTGTTCGGTGGCTCCGGTCACGAAGCCCATAGCCCCAAGGACGCCGGTGATCACGATGGCCTCGATGGCCTTGAAGACGTTGTCGATCGTCGAGTTGATTGAGGCGTACTGGCCCTCGCGACGCTTGCCGGTGAGGATTTCGTCCACGTCGGGAATGAACGAGTAGGCGAAGTCACAGGCGTTGAACACGCCGGTGAGGCCAAAGTTCAGCACAATCGAGAGCACGATCCAGGCGGTGATGGTCGCTGCGCGGCCAATCTGGTCGTGCACCTGAACGAGGCCGAAGATCACAAGGAACGTGAGGGCGGCCTGGACGGCGGAGAGCTGGTAGGCCTTGTAGGCGCCAATCTTCTGGTTAACCCACATGAACAGCACCACGAACGCGATGCCGAAGCCAAAGCTCACGCCCTGCGAGACGGACACGTCGGCAGAGGTGAGGCCGAGCGCGAAGAGCAGGAAGTACGTGAGGGTCGCGAAGCGCACCGAGCGGAACAGGATCTGGGAGAGGTACATGCCGAGGTAGTTGCGGAACTCGCGCAGGCTCCAGGCAGAGAAGTAGTTCCAGACCACGAGGGCCACGCGCTTGAGCGGAGAGACCTTCGCAGACTCGAAGCTAGCATCGGCGTCGGAGAAGTCGGTCGTCTCGTCGTAGGGGTGCTCCCGCACGCTCACGACGGCAATCAACGTGAACGCGGCGGTGACGACGGCGTAGATGACTGCCATCTGCGTGTAGGTGAGCGCCACCTTGTCACCCCAGAGCGTGAACAGGAACGCGTTGACGATGGAGAGCGAGATCGTAGCCACGGCGACCGTGATCTGGTTCATGCCGGCGAGCTGAGCGCGCTGGTTGCTGTTGGAGGTCATCTCGGAGGGCAGCACGTACTGGATGGTCTGGAAGCCGGCGTTGAACGACCAGTACAGGAAGTTCGACGCCGCGTATGCCCACAACGGCAGGCCAGGCGTGAACAGCAGGATCATGAAGGCGAACAGGCCGGGGATCGTGAGCGCGAGCGTGAGGCGACGACGTCCCACCTTGCGCCCGAGGGCCGTACGATACATGCGGTCGGAGAGATAGCCCCACACCGGCGCGAGGAACGCGGCGCAGATGTCGCCGAGCGAGACAAGCACGCCGGCGGTCGCCACATCGATGCCCGCAAACGTGGTGAAGAAGAACATCTCCCACGTCGAGACCATGGCGAAGCCGATGCTCGCCAGGCCGATGGAACCATATCCGAGCTTTGCGCGAAGCGGCAGCTTGTCGGCCTGCGCCTCCACTGCCTTCGTTCCAGAACTTGCCATGACGTCCCCTTCCTTCGCTTGCCATCCGCGCAGGCCTCCGTTGCCGTGCGCCGGGTCGTGGCGACCCTCATGCCGGGCCTCTGTGGCCCGGTGCCCCTAAGGGGGGGGTGGCAAACCGGTTGACGCCTTGCATGATTACGCGAGGCGATTGCGACACCGAGGGGGAGTCGCCGAGTGCGCGAACCGGCACCATGGCCGGGATTGGAACCGATGCCATTATCGCAATACTGCCAAGGCGGAGAAATCCGTTATCCGTCCGAGGCCTTTTCTCATCGCCATATCTGCAGGTAAACGTGATATTTCTCACCTGCATGCACAAAGCGCCCCGTATCGGTCCTACGGGAAGCCCATCGCCCCAAACGAACGCGCGGGTGAGCGGCACCTCGCCCGATGCCGCTCACCCGCACTATTCGACCGTTTGCCTCTGCCGGTACCGGATCAGGACGGCAATCGACCGTTCGCCTCTGCCGATGCCGGAGCACGGGACGACAATCGGCCTCATGGCATAGTCGGTGCCCGTGCACGGCGAGCGCCGGGGCGTCCGCGCGCGCGGTCGCCCGCGAGTCCGGCCGCAACGAAAGCTACGTGTCGCAGTACGTGAAGCACCACACCGGGCTCACCGTCACTGAGCTCGTGACGACAGCGCGCATAAAGGAGGCCCGCCACCTCCTGGGAGAGACGACGGGTCCCTTCGACCGCATCGCGGCGGTAGTGGGCTATGAGAGCCCGAATCACTTCTCGGGCATATTCAAGCAAAACAACGGCATGACCCCGGGCGCTACCGTCGACGGAGGCACGGCCGGTAGATTCCGAACGCCGGCGTGGCACGTCTCGGCTCGTCCGCGGACTTCGCCGACAGGCGCCGGCGTCCACGCTGGGCCGATCGGCTGTGGCCGACACGCCCTAATCCAGGTGGAAGGCGCAGGGCAGGTCGACCGAGACCGGCGAGTTGTCCTCGTTCGTCTCCATGACCGACGCCATGAAGTCCCACCAGCGGCGGCAGACCTCGGTGCTGGCGCTCTCGGCGTAGCGTTCCGGGTCGTCGAGCTCGATGTAGCCGAACAGGATGTTCGTCTCCTCGTCGATGAAGATGCTGTAGTTGTGGCCGCCGTACTCGTGCAACATGTCGGCCATCTCGGGCCACAGCTCGTTGTGGCGCCTCTCGTACTCCTCGGCGAAGCCGGGGTACAGCTTCATCTTGAAGCCCGAGATCGTGCGTCCCCCCGCCGTCTTGCGAACCGTGCCAACCATGGTACGTCCTCTCGTATCAAGCGTTTTCGACTAGTTACACGACGTCCGCGTGCCAACCTCTCGGCCCGCACCCGCCGACCCTAGTCGACGAAGTCCTCGTTGATTTTGATGCCGAAGTCGTGGCACGTATCCTTGAGGCCCTTGTCGCTGATCACGTTCAGGAACTTGTCGGAGCCACCGTTCGCGGCGCGCGTGGCAATGTAGAGCTGCGCGGCCTTCTCGATCGTGTGCGCGAGGCCGAACGTCTCGTCGAACTCGGCGCCGGTGGCGAACAGACCGTGGTGCGCCCAGACGGCGGCGGTGTAGGTCTTCATCTTCTCGCTCGTCGCATCGGCGATGGCGGGGCCGCCCGGCACCATCCAGGGCACGACGCCAACGCCCTGCGGGAACACGACGACGCACTCGGTCATCATCTGCCACAGGATGCGGGAGAACGCACGGTCCTCGAGCGGCACGATGAAGCTCATCTCGATGATGCCCGGAGTGTGCATGTGGTAGCAGACGCGCGTCTTGCCGCCGTCGTGCTCGCAGCGCACGGCCTGGTTCATGAAGTGGCTCTCGAACTCGCTCGTGGGCTTTCCGTAGAGCGTGAGGCCCCAGCGGATGCGGTAGGTGTCGCCCTCGGGGCCAATCTCCACGATGCCGGCGTTGACCTCGGTGTCGGAGAGCATGTTGCGCATGTAGCAGCCAGAGCCCTTGGCCATAAAGAACTTGCCAGCCATGGACGGGGCCTTGATGCCCATCTTCACCCAATCGTGCGGCGTCTCGTCAAAGAACGAGCGAGCTGCCTCGACCTCCTCATCGGTGAGGCGGTACGTGAGGTTGCCGCCGTTGCGCTCGTGCCAACCCTGCTTGAAGCCGTCGTCACACAGGCGGGCGAAGCCCTTGACGAACTCAAGATCGGTCATGGACATGTGGTAATTCCTTTCGCTTTAACTACATGTTACGGATCCCTTTTCTCATGTATCCGTACGCAATGAGAAGCGGGGCGCCCGACCACGGGTTACCGGGCGTCCCGGAGGGAGGGAATCGTACTAGCGGACGACCACACAGGGAACGTCGATGATCTCGGCGACCTTGAGAATCGTGTGAGTCCAGCTACCCTGAGCAGCCGCGAAGTGGTGCGTCGGGCCCTCAGAGCACCAGCGGTTGTTCCACTCGCGGGCGCCCATCGGGAAGCGCGTGCGCCACGTGGTATCGCCGTTCTCCAGCTCGGGACCAGCCTCGATGGTTCCCTCGGAGACCACGAACTTGAAGTGACCGTCGGCATCCTGCGTGGTGGCGAGGAACGTGACAGGGCCGGGCTTGGGGTAGAAGCGCGTGGTGAAGCCGCCGCCCGTCTTGCCGTGGAACACCGGCACCATTTCCATCGACGCCTTGCGCGCCGTGGAGAAGTCCGCGTCGCCGGAGCCGGAGTGGCCGATCAGCATGACGTCATCGTTGAAGTCGAAGGTGTAGAACTCGGAAAGCTGCGTGGAGCCCGAGATGGTCTTCATGATGCTCATGCCCAGGGAGACCTTGATGTCGCCCTCGACGGCGCACGCGGTGCCCTGCTTGATGAGCATGGAGAATGCCGGGATCAGCATGGAGTCGAGCACGCCGGCCTTGCCCTGCGCGAAGCCGTCGTAGTGGCTCGCGATGAAGCCGAGGTTCTCGTCCTTGACCCACCGCTCGAAGGCGAGCACGTAGCGGGCCATCTCGTGGACGAGCTTCTCGTCATACTCACCGAGGATGTCGAAGGTGTCGTGAATCTTGGCGACCTCCTCGGAGATGGCCTCCTCGTCGGTGACGCCATCGGCGATGGCCCACATCTTCTCCCAGTCGAACTGCTTGGTGTAGACGCCCATGCGGTTGTAGAGGTTGGTCTCGTCGATGTAGAGGTCCATCATGCCGGGGTACGGGCGGCCGATCTGCGCGAGGTTGGTGGTGCGGAAGCGACGACGCACCTGCGCGGCGAGGCACCAGTCCTCGATCTCCTTCTGGGCGGCCTCGTCGCCACCCTCGACGACGCCCGTGATGACGGCGTGACGCTTGCCGGCGCGATTGAGGTCGGCGACCATCTCGCCCACGGCGCCACCGGCGTAGGCGATGCCCAGCCAGTCGGCGGTGCCGGCGGTCTTGAAGTCGAGGCAGCGGACCTTCTGCAGGTTCACGACGACCACGGGGACGTTAAGGTCGCAGACCGCAGGCAGCATGTTGTAGCTGGTGCAGTAGGTGAGCAGCTGAAGGATGACGAGGTCGACGTCGGCGGCACGGAACTTGTCGCCCGCCTCGGCGGCCTGCTCCTTGGTGGTTACGAGGCCACCGTCAACGAGCTCGACCGTATCGGGGAGCGTCTTCTTGAATGCGGCATACTGGCCTTCGAACTCGGGAACGAGCTGCGGGAACTGAGGCAGGTAAGCCTTGAGCGCAATGGAGAAGACGCCCACCTTAGCCTTGGTGTTGACGAGCATGTCCATATCCTTTCTGCTGGCAGCCCCAGGCCGTCTCTTGGGCGCGGAGCTCTGGCAATCTGAGCCACAGCCGGTGCGCGAGCCTGGAAAACCGCACGTTATGACCTATTGGTTACTCGCTCGGGTCGACGCGCTTCACATCGAACGACTTTGCGATCGCCGCTCGCGCCTCGGTCACGTCGGCGAATTCGCCCGAGTGGATGAACTGCACCACGAGGTTGCCCAGGCCGGTTCCCTCGACGGGGCCGGCAAAGACCGGGAGTCCGCACGCCTTGGAGGTGAGCTCGTTGAGGTACATGTCCTGGCAGCCGCCACCCACGATGTTGATGGCGTCGTAGTCGCGCCCGGTGAGCGCGCGCAGGTCGTCGACGGCCTCGGCGTAGCGCCGCGAGAGGCTGCAGTAGACGGTCCGCATGATCTCGCCAACGGTGCTGGGGACGGGCTGGCCCGTCTCGCGGCACGTGGCCACGACCTCGTCGATCATGGAATCGGGCGCGAGGAAGCGGTCGTCATCGACGTTTACGTAGGCCTCGAAGTCCGAGGCCTCGCGAGCAAGGCCGATGAGCTCGGGAAAGCTGTACTGGTGGTCGCTCTGGGCCTTGTGGGAGGTCTTGCCCGCCACGTAGTCCACGCCATTGAGCTCGCGACGGACCGACTGCATCATCCAGAGGCCCATGATGTTCTTGAGGAAGCGGAAGCGCTTCTGGAAGCCACCCTCGTTCGTGAAGTTCTGCAGGCGGCTCGCGTCGCTGGTGACCGGGCCCTCGTGCTCCACGCCCAGCAGGCTCCAGGTGCCCGAGGAGATGATCACGGAGTTCTTGTCGCGCACCGGCACCGCAAGGAACGCGGAGCCCGTGTCGTGCGTGGCAGGAAGCACGACCTCGCACTCGTAGCCCACGCGCTCCGAGACCTCGGGGGTGAGGCGCCCGAGGACCGCGCCAGGAATGGTCACCGGCTGAAAGATGCCGGAGGGGATGCCGCAGGAGGCAAGAATCTCAGGATCCCACTGGAGCGTGCGCGCGTTGAGCATACCCGTGGTGGTGGCGTTGGTGTACTCGTTGGCCTTCACGCCGCAGAGACGCCAGTTGAGGTAGTCGGGAATCATGAGGAAGGTGCGCGCGGCCTCGAGCTGCTCGGGATGCTCGCGCGAGAGTGCGATGAGCTGGTAGAGCGTGTTGAACGGCTGGCGCTGGATACCCGTAGCGCGGTAGACCGTCTCCGGGTCGACCATGGCGTCGGAGACGGCGTACATGCCCTGGGTGCGGGCGTCGCGATAGGCAACTGAGTCACCGAGCATGCAATCGGCGCCGTCGAGCAGGACGAAGTCGACGCCCCAGGTGTCGATGCCCACGCTCACCGGCTCGGCGCCAAAGTCGGACTTGCACTTCGCAAGGCCGGTGACGATCTCGTCGAAGAGTCCCTCGACGTCCCAGCAGTCGTGGCCGCAGGCCCGGTGCTGGAGGTTATCGAAGCGGTGGACCTCCTCGAGCTTGATGACCCCGTCCTCGACGCGGCCGAGCAGCACGCGCCCGCTCGAGGCCCCCAGGTCAACGGCAGCGTAAGTGCGCTCTCCCATTACTCGTTCCCCCTCTCGGAGCCGGCGTCGGCCAGCTCAACCACATACATCACGTTCGTAGGCGCAAAGGTCGAGGGGTCCGCCTCGGCGCGTATCGTCTGCTCGCCGGCGAAGCGACGGTCGAGGTGCGGGCTCGTGGCGCGATCGCCGCCGGTGACGACGGCGATGTCCCCCACGGCAGCCAGGCCCGCACGAAGCACGCGACGCTCGGCATCTGCCACGATGGCCCCGATGTCGCCACCCGCATTGCCCAGGGCCGGGATGACGCCCCAGTAGAGCTGCATGGAGCGCATCACCTCGGGCGTGGAGGCCACGGCGAAGATGGGCACACGCGGACGCAGCTTCGAGACCAGGCGCGCGGTGCGGCCGGTGGTCGTGGGCGTGATGATGCAGGCGGCACCCACGCTCTCGGCGGTGCGCACGGCGCTCATGACCACGGAGGGGGCTACGAGCGGGCCGCCCTCGGAGCGAGGCACAGGAGCGCCGTCAAGGTAGAGATGCTGCTCGGTGGCCTCGGCGATGCGGGCCATGGTCTGCACGGCGGGCACCGGGTAGAGGCCCGTCGCCGTCTCGTCGGTGAGCATGAGCGCGTCGGCGCCGTCATAGATGGCGTTCGCGACGTCGCCGACCTCGGCGCGGGTGGGCGTAGGGCTGCGACACATGGAGTCGAGCATCTGCGTGGCGATGACCACCGGCTTGTGGCGGTGGTTGCACTCGCGGATGATCTGCTTCTGGACGTGCGGGATGTCGTATGGCGTCATCTCGAGGCCCAGGATGCCACGTGAGACCATCACGGCATCCGCCGCGTCGACGACCTCCTCGAGGTTCTCAAAGGCATCGGCGGTCTCGATCTTCGCGACGATGCGCACGGTGGTGCCCTCGTTGGCGTCGAGGAACATGCGCACGCGACGCACGTCCTCGGCCGTACGCACGAACGAGGCGGCCACGAAGTCGACGCCCTCGCGCAGCGCGGCGATGATGTCGCGACGGTCGCCGTCGGTGAGGATCGGCAGCGGCACCGTGGTGCCCGGCAGGTTCACGAGCACGTTCTCGCGCAGCACGCCGGAGGTCTGGACGGTGCATTCGATCTCGCCGGCATGGGCCTCGTCGACGGCCAGCTCGATGCGGCCGGCGTCAAGCAGAATCGTGGTTCCCGGACGCACGTAGCCCGCCAGGCCCGCGCACGACTGCGAGACGATCCGGTCGGTGCCGGCGACCTCGCGCTCCGTCAGCGTGAAGTGGTCGCCTGCACGCAGAACCTGCGAGTGACCACCCGCAAGCGACCCGGTGCGAATCTCGGGCCCGCGCGTGTCGAGCATGACCGCGACGCAGGCATCGAGCTCCTGACGCACCTTCTTGAGGCGCTGGATGCGGGCCACGATCTGCTCAGACGATCCCATGGACGCATCGACGCGCGCCACGTCCATACCCGCGACAATGAGGTTCCTCAGCGTAGACTCGCTGTCGACCGCCGGCCCCAGCGTGCAGACAATCCTCGTGCGCTTTGCCATCCGTCCGTCCCTTCGACGTCCGCCCTTTCGTTTTTTCGAGAGGAAGTGTACGTCGAACCGGGATTTGTTTTTCATTTGATTATTGGATATGAAAAGCTTTTTCTTACTCTGGTACTTCGAGGATATGGCTACATACCAGTGCTTATATTCGGCTGTTGACGTCTATTATTGAATCGCTATCGCTCTTCCCCATTCTGCGAGTGGTCTGTATACGAGGGCGAGCGGTATTTGTTTGCATGATTGAAATTAAGGACGGAAAACTCTTCCGCCGCTACGATTGGGCGTGCTCGGCACGTCTGATTGGACGTGATCGGCCAGCCTGATTGGGCGTGCCCTGCTGATGAGGTGGCCTGACTGATCAGGCACATCGGGTTGATTGGGTATGTTGTCAAGCCGAATCGGACACGCCGAGCCAATTGGACATGCCAGGCTAGTCGACAGGCACGGAGCCACCGGACTTCTCGACCGTGAACGCCTTCTGGAACATCCGCAGGTACTCCTGGGCGTCGGGCGAGTCGTGGAACAGCAGCAAGATCATGCACTCGACCACGAAGTTGATCGAGTTGTGGGATACGGCGAAGTTGTTTGCGAGCAGCTGGTCGCGGTTCGCCACAGACAGGATGTGGTCGGCGCGCGAGGCAAGGTGCGTCGTGGGGTCCGCCGTGATGATCACCGTCGGGATCGCCGAGTCTTGGGCGTTGTCCATGATGATGTTGAGGCGGCGCGACATCGCCGAGTTCGAGATGAACACGATGCAGTCGTCCTTGCCGAGCAGCTGCGCCAGAATGGCCGCCGCATCGGTCGTGGAGGGCGCGATGGCCTTGACCCCCACGTGCGAGAACTTGGTGGCCACCATCTGGGCATAGGAGAGCGAGGTGCCCGCTCCCACGAACATGACGGTCTGCGCGCGCTGGATGAGCCGGCACGCATCCACGAGAGCGGCGTCGCTCAGCATCGAGACGGTGTCGTTGAGCTCCTCGACCTTGCGGGCGAGCACGTAGCGCACCGAGCCCTCGACGTCGTCGAACGAGATGCCGTCGGAGGAGTCGAACGGGCGCTCCTTCGAGACCTCCTCGCGCGCGAGGGCAAGGCGAAGCTGGGCGAACGAGTCGTAGCCGAGCGCGCGCACGAAGCGCGAGACGGTCGTGTTCGAGGTGTTCGAACCACGCGCGATCTCGCCCGCCGTGAGCGAGGAAATCGTGCCCCCTCCCTGCAGGATGAAGTCCGCGATGCGACGCTCGGCATCCGAAAGGCTCCCATAGTTCGACAGGATGGAGTTGACGACGTACTTGTCCTCGCCCATGGCACGCCCTTTCGCCTGACGTTTATCTAGCGCAAAAGAATACCACCCGCATGGGCATGACGCCCGCCCGGAGATTGCCCGCGGCATTGGCTAGCAAGGGAGCACGGATGAGCCACGTCGCCGCCCCGATTGGCTCATTGGCCCCAGCGCCACGAGTCGGACGGAATGGCGAACCGACTCACCTCAATCCAAAAAAGGCGCCGCCCGAAGGCGGCGCCTTAATGAGCCAGATTGGATGGCAGACTCAAACCGGGGCGACTCATCCGCAAGCTAGAACAACCTAGAGCGGGCGGATGTTGACCTCCTTGAGCTGCTTGGCGGAGACCTCGCTCGGCGCGTCGCTCATGAGGTCCGAGCCGCTCGCCGTCTTGGGGAACGCCATGACGTCTCGGATGGAGTCGGAGCCGGTGAGCAGCATGCACACGCGGTCGAGGCCAAGCGCGAAGCCGCCCATGGGAGGCGCGCCAAACTCGAGGGCCTCCATGACGAAGCCAAACTGCTCGCGGGCGCGCTCGGGCGTGAAGCCCAGCTTCTCCAGGATCTTCTCCTGCAGCTCGGCATTGTGGATGCGCATGCCGCCACCGCCGGCCTCGTAGCCGTCCATGACGAAGTCGTAGGTGTGGGAGCCCACGGCCAGCGGGTCGGAGTCGAGCTTGTCGATGTCGGCCTCGACCGGCTGCGTGAAGGGCTGGTGCTCGGAGGCGTAGGCCTTGCGGTCCTCGTCCCAGTGGAACAGTGGGAAGTCCACGACCCACAGGAAGTCGTGACCCTCGCGCGGCACGTCGAGCGCGTCAGCCATGTGGCAGCGCATGCCGCCGAGGATCTCGTCTGAGGTCAGGCGCGGGCCGGCGGCGAACATCACGAGGTCGCCGGGCTGGGCGTCGGCACGCTTACGGAGCTCGGCCATCTCCTCGTCGGAGAAGAACTTCACGATCGGGCTGTTGATGGAGCCGTCCTCGCGGAAGGCGATCCAGGCCAGGCCCTTGGCGCCGAAGGTCTCAGCAATGGGCTCGAGCTTGTCGATCTGCGCGCGCGGCCAGGAGCCTGCGCCCTTGGCGTTGATGCACTTGACGACGGAGCCCTCGGTGTTGGCGGCACCGGAGAACACCTTGAACTTGGAATTCTTGAAGACGTCGGTGACGTCAACGAGGTGCATGCCGTAGCGCGTGTCGGGCTTGTCGACGCCGTAGGTGTCCATCGCGTCCCAGTAGGAGATGCGACGCAGCGGCGTGGGCATGTCGACGCCCATCTTGGCGAAGGCGTCGTGGAGCACGTCCTCGAGCGCGCCCATGACGTCGTCCTGCTCGACGAAGCTCATCTCGATGTCCACCTGCGTGAACTCGGGCTGACGGTCGGCACGAAGGTCCTCGTCGCGGAAGCACTTGGCAACCTGGTAGTAGCGCTCGACGCCGCCCACCATGAGCAGCTGCTTCAGGAGCTGCGGGGACTGAGGCAGGGCGTAGAAGTGACCCGGCTGGATGCGGCAGGGCACCAGGAAGTCACGCGCGCCCTCGGGCGTGGACTTGAAGAGGCTCGGCGTCTCGACCTCCATGAAGGAGCGGCTGTGGAGCGCCTCGCGAATGGCAAAGGTGAAGTCTGAGCGCAGCTTGAGGTGGCCCATCATCTCCGGGCGGCGAATGTCGAGGTAGCGATAGCGCAGACGCGTGTCCTCGGAGGTATCGATGCCATCCTCGATCTGGAACGGAGGGGTCTTGGAGCGGTTGAGCACCTCGATGGTGTCGACGCGAACCTCAACCTCACCGGTGGGGAGCTTGGGGTTGACGGTGGCCTCGTCACGGCCGCGCACGACACCCTTGACGAGGATGGGCCACTCGGGGCGGATGACCTCGGCAGCGTGGAAGGCGGTGCCGCCGGAGTGCTCGGGGTCGAAGGTGCACTGCGTCATGCCCGTACGGTCACGGAGGTCAACGAAGATGAGGCCACCGTGGTCGCGGCGACGCCAGACCCAGCCAGTGAGCGTAACCTCCTCGCCGATGTTCTCGCGACGAAGCTCGCCCGCGGTCTTGGTATGCATGGAGTGCTCGTGCATGGGCGCGAGCTCGGCGGCGCTGGTGAACGTGGCCTCCGAGGCCTCGGCCTCGACGCGCTGCTCTGCGCTGGTGCTATCTGACATGCGGCTCTATTCCTTTCGTCTGCGCCACCCCGTGCCGGTGCGGGTGGCAAGTCCCAGCCGGCGAGCGGTCGCGTAAACAGCGCGAACGTTCGCACGGGTCGGTATCATACCGCAGGAAGAGGGCGTGGCTGCGGCCTCTCGCGACTGCTGGTTGATTTCCGATCCCAACCGAACAC
>NZ_CAAKON010000026.1 GCF_901212655.1 Olsenella uli
GCTTGACTCTCGGAGGGGGAAACCGTCCTTGGCGAACGTGCCGCTAGCTGTAGCGTGATATGGCGTGCTTTTGCGCGATGCCCCGTGATACGCTTGCTGCCAGAATATGGCGTTTGAACTGGTAAAATGCCATTCCGACCTTGGAGAACGGCAAAACGTTCAGTTTGCCTGGATGTCGTAGGTTCAAATCCTGCCCCGCGACCAAGAACTTGCAGCTCGTCGGCTTAGCCGGCGAGCTTTCCTCTTACTTGGGCAGTTCTTCTGCCCTAGCCCTCAGCCTTTTATAAACAATCTTGATCTGTAACACGTAGACCTCGTTTGGGTCGCTACATGTTACGGGTCGAGATCTTCTGGTAAGTGGGCCTGGTGTATCTCGACCTGTAACACGTCGAGCCCGTTTTGCTGAGTAGCTGTTACAGATTGAGACAAACCGACAGGCCGGTTTAGTAGGTGGGTGAGGGGCTGGTGAGCATCGCGTGCCTTGCAAAAACGTTAGGCTCGGCTCTCCCATAATGGCGTGCGTAGCAGGGGAGGGGCCGGTGGGGGTGCATGAAAAAGAACACTCCAACTTGTCCCGCATTCTATCCGCTTTCAGGATTTAATTTGGATAGTTTACGGGACAACTTGGAGTGATTTGGACAGAACGCGAGCAATGTTGGACTGAGCGTGTTCTACAGCTTAGCCACGGCGTCACCCAGCAGGTCCTGGTCCCATCCCACGGCGATGAAGTTGCCGCCGTAGGTGTTGTCGTACACGTCGGTGGTGCTGGAGGACTGGTAGGCCTTGATGACCTTGCGGTAGATCTCGACCTTCTCGGGATCCTTGAGGTCCTCGGTGCGGCAGGCGATGAGGTTCCAGTACTGCTCCTCGTCGAGGTTGGCGTCCTCGTAGATCACATCGTCGTGGGATAGGTTGTTATCGATGGCGTAGTTGCCGTTAACGATACCGGCCGCCACATCGGGCAGGATGGACGGGATGTTGTTGGCCGCGATCTGGACGATCTCGATACCCTTTGGATTCTCCGTGATGTCGGCCACGGTGGGGTTGAAGCCTGCGTCGTCGGAGAGCGTGATGAGACCTGCGGACTCGAGCACCTTCAGGGCGCGGCCGCCGTTCGTCACGTCGTCGGGGATGGCCACTTTGTCGCCAGCCTTGAGCTGGTCGATGGAGTCGAGATTGGCCGAGTACAGGTGCAGCGGCTGGATGAACGTGTTCGCAATGTTCGTGAGCTCGTAGCCCTTGCTCTCGAGCTCGGTGGCAAAGAAGATGCGGTGCTGGAAGCTGTTGAGGTCGATGTCGCCGTCGGCCAGGGCCGCGTTGGGGGTCGTGTAGTCGGAGAACTGCACAATCTCGAGGTCGATGCCCTCTTCGGCGAGCTTGGCCTTGGCAGGGGCGAACAGCTCCTCGTAGATGGCGCCGGTGACGCCCATCTTCACGGTGACGCGCTCGGCAGGTGCGGCGGTAAAGCCGTTCGCGATAAAGTAGAGCGCGAAGCCCACGACAAGCGCGGAGGCACCAATAAGGGCGTTGCGGCCCGTGTGGGAGGGTGCGGCATCGTCGGTCTTGGCGGCCGCGGCCTTCGCGGCGCGGTGCGCGGAGCTGCTCGTGCGGGCCACGGCGTTGCCCACGATCTGGATGATCGACACCATCACGACGAGCACGATAACGGTGACGTAGATCACATCGAGCTGGTTGCGGTCCTTGCCGTACTGGATGGCGAAGTTGCCCAGGCCACCCGCGCCCACGGCGCCGGCCATGGCGGTGAGGTTGAGCAGGCTGATGAGCGTGACGGTAGTCACGCGGGCGAGCGACGAGATGGACTCGCGCAGGTACACGCGCCAGATGATGTCCGCAGGCGAGCAACCCATGGCCTCGGCGGCCTCGACGAGACCCGGGTCGACCTCGGCGAGCGACACCTCTACCTGACGGGCGAAGAACGGGATGGCCCCCACCACGAGCGGGACGATGGCACCGGGCACACCGATGGCCGTGCCCATGATGGCGCGCGACACGGGCAGCAGGGCGGCCAGCAGGATGATGAAGGGGACGGAGCGGAAGACGTTCGTCACCTTGTCGAGCACCTGCCACAGCGGGCGGTTCTCGAGGATGCCGCCCTTGCGGGTGACGGTGAGCGCAATGCCCAGGATAAGGCCGAATGCAAAGACGAAGACACCGGACCACGCGAGCATGAGGATCGTCTCGAAGATGGACGTGGTGAACGTGTCCCATTGGGCCACGACGTTGGGGATGATGGAGGAAAGACTAGCGAGCATCGGCAATCACCTCTACGTGGACGTTCTCGTTGTCGGGCAGGTAGTCCAGGGCGGCGTCGATCTTTGCGCGCTGGCCGGACAGCTTGGCGATCGTGCCGCCGATGGGGGAGCCGTTCACAACCTCAATGTCGGCGAAGATGATGTTGACGTCGATGTCGAACGTACGCGAGATGGAGCTGATGATGGGCTCGTTCACGTCGCGCGTGAGGTAGTTGAGGCGCACGAGCACCTCGCCGGGCTTGAGCGCCACGACGGGGCTGTTCTCGGCCACGAGGTCGTGCACGCGCGTGAGGCTCGACGTGGACGCGATGAACTCGCGGGTAAGGTCGTGCTTGGGCGTCGAGAAAACCTCGAACACGTCGCCGGACTCGATGACGCGGCCGCTCTCCATGACGGCCACGTGGTCGCAGATCTCCTTCACGACGTTCATCTGGTGGGTGATGACCACCACGGTAAGGCCAAGCTCACGGTTCAGGCGCTTGAGCAGCGCGAGAATCGAGTGGGTCGTCTGCGGGTCGAGCGCGCTCGTGGCCTCGTCGCACAGCAGCACGCGCGGGTTCGTGGCCAAGGCACGGGCGATGGCCACGCGCTGCTTCTGGCCACCCGAGAGCTGCTCGGGGTAGGCCGCGGCCTTGTCGGACAGCTCGACGAGCTCGAGCAGCTCGGCCACGCGCGCCGCCTTCTCGGCATCGGAAAGCCCCGCCTTGGCCAGCGGAAACGCGACGTTATCGGCAACGGTGCGGCTGGGGAACAGGTTGAAGTGCTGGAAGATGATGCCGATGTTGGCGCGAGCGGCGCGCAGCTCGGCGCCACTGAGCGTGGTGATCTCGCGGCCGTCGACGCGCACGGTGCCCGACGTGGGGCGCTCGAGCAGGTTGATGCAGCGCACGAGCGTCGACTTGCCGGCGCCCGAGTAGCCGATGATGCCGAAGATCTCACCCGCGGCGATTGACAGCGTCACGTCGTCCACGGCGCGCACCACGTGCCCGGCGCTGCCGTACTCCTTGACGATGTGGGAAAGTTCTATCACGGTGGTCCCTTTCTGGGATGAGGGTCTGGGTAAGGGTTGAAGCTGGGCCCGCAGGCGAATAAAAAAGGCGAGAAACCCGCTCGGGTTCCTCGCCTAAGACATTCGTATGCCGTGCGGGCTACATCATTCGCTGCACGTGCGAGAGGGCCGGCGAGGAGGCACCGGGCATCATCATGCCCATGGGCATACACATCATGTTGTTCATCTTCATGGTCGATGCGGTCATCTCTCGCTCCTCTCATAAAGCGCGGTCTTTGCGTGGGGGTTACCTTACCGTGGTGTGGCGCATGTGGCAACCCTCGAATTCATGTCGAAACAAAACAGCTCTGCTCGGGTCCCTACTCCAGCTCGAAGGCGACGGTGATCCTGCGAACGATATATGCCAGCACAACCTGAGTCCTCAACGTAATTCTACTTGACGGGCCCCCGCTATTGTCTTACTGTACTATTCAAGTAATACAATAAGACAAGGAGGTGATGCCTGTGCCATGGGACTTTGCGGAAGGTTCGCCCATCTGGCGCCAGATTGCCGTGCGCATCAAGTCTGACGTTGCGGGCGGCAGACTCGCCCCGGGAGAGAAGATCGCTTCGGTGCGCGACCTAGCCGTTCAAGCGGGGGTGAACCCCAACACGATGCAGCGCGCCCTCGCACAGCTCGAGCAGGAGGGCATCCTGCGCACCGAGCGCACGAGTGGCAGGTACGTGACGGAAGATGCCGCAGTGCTCGACGTCCTACGCGGGCAGCTCGCATCGGGGATCATTGCCGACCTCTACCGCAAGCTGCGCGCGATCGGCATGGATGACGATCAGATTGTGGCGGCGGTTGCCGCCTGGAAGGATGAGGGATAATGGCGCTTCTGGAATGCAAGACGCTGGCAAAGCGATACGGGGAGGTTGCGGCGCTCGGCGGCATCGACCTCTCGCTCGAGGCGGGCAAGGTGATTGGCCTTTTGGGGCCGAACGGCTCAGGCAAGACGACACTCATCAAGCTTGCAAACGGCCTTATCAAGCCGACGTCGGGACAGGTCCTCATAGAGGGCATGGCTCCGTGCACAAAGACCAAGGCCAAGGTGGCCTACCTGCCCGACCGCGACTTTTTGCCCGAGTACATGAGCACGGCGCAGCTGCTCGACTACTACGAGGACTTCTTCGCAGACTTTGACCGCGAGCGTGCTCTGGGCATGCTCGCGGACCTGGGGCTCGACGCATCGGGCCGCCTCAAGGAGCTGTCCCGGGGTACGCGCGAGAAGGTCCAGCTCATCCTCACGATGAGCCGACGCGCCCATGCATACCTGCTTGACGAGCCCATCGCGGGCGTCGACCCTGCGGCGCGCGACTACATTCTGCGCACGATCATCTCCAATTACTCGCCAAACTCGCTCGTGCTCATCTCAACGCACCTCATCGCCGACATCGAAGGTGTGCTCGACGACGTCGTCTTCCTCAAGCAGGGCCGTGTGGTGCTTCACGAGTCTGCCGAAGACCTGCGCGAGCGCACCGGCAAGAGCGTAGACGGTCTCTTCAGGGAGGTATTCGCATGCTAGGCACACTCTTCAAGTACGACTTCCGCGAGGTCGGAAGAACCATGGGTCCACTCTACGCCGCGCTTGTCGCGCTGTCCGTTGTCATGGGGGCACTTCTTGGCGTGAGGGGAAACAAGGTCTACACCGCAGATGACGCTCTTTCTGTCGTCTTGATGGTCATGATGACTGCCTGGCTTCTCCTGTTCGTGGCGATAAGCGTCATAATGCTGGTGCTTGTGGCGCGCAACTACCGCGACACGCTCTTTGGGAGCCGTGGCTATCTCACCAACGTCCTGCCGGCACGTGCTGCTGAACATGTGGCCGACAAGACCATCAACGGGCTCATTTGGGCAACGTTCACCGCGTTTATGAGTATCGTCGCGTTCGCGATGTTCATCATAACCGTCGTCCTCATTGACCCTGCTGCCAGACAGTCTCTTCTCGAGGACCTCGGGTCGATCTCGCTCGGATCAGTCTTCTCGGCGCAGTCGGGGATGCTGGGGGTGGCAAAGTGCGCCGGCGTGGTGGCCATCTCCTTTCTCGTCTTCTCCGCTTCATCCGTGTCATGGCTTTTTGCGGGCATTTCACTGGGCAGCATGGCGAGGAGGCACCCAGGACTAGCCAAGGCCGCCGCCTTCGCGACGCTTGCCCTCGTATGGATGCTCGTGGCAAATGTGCTGGCCACAACGTATACACTCCTCCTGCTCGTGCAGGTGGCATTCACGGTTGTCTTCAGTGCGATGTCGGTGTACGTCTTGGATCGACATCTCGACTTGGAATAGCTCCATCCCGTGCGAATCCCCGTGACCAACTCGCGAGGAGAGGGTGACTGCGTCGCGCGCATCCTGGTTGAGTTCGGCTAGGCCAGGGAGCTCGCCGACCACATCGGGCGCACGCGTCGCACGGCCGGCACCGTTCTCAAAGGGATCTCAGGTCCTTCCGGTCCGCTTGAGTGGCACGGTTCGGCCGTCACCGATCTGGGGCAGTACTACTCTTTGCGATAGGGTTCGCACCTATTTCGCACCTATTCCGCAGTAATGTCGCACTTTCGTTGCGTCGGCGCTGAAGGCGGATTCTTCGCGAAGAAAGATTTGTGCCATCGGCTGGTACCGTTGACCAGCAAAAACAAAAGCGGATAGCCGTTGACGTTCATGCCAGACGCTGAAGCCGGGCTCATAACCCGGATGTCGTAGGTTCAAATCCTGCCTCGCGACCAAGAACTTGCAGCTCGGGAGCTTTACGGATTCCGAGCCGTTTTTCGAATGATTCGTTACGTGTTTTTCGAATGACGACACATGCCCTTTGATGCGGGGATCGGCTTCCAATCTGAACCCGTTACAACAGATTCCCTAGCACCTCTTGCCAACGTTGCTTAAGACGTTCAAACGTCCAAGCTGCGTTGGCAGGACTCGTTGAGGGCAGAACGGTCGCTTTGATACCCGTATGATCCTCCAAATTCTTCTCATCCCTCTTGAACCCGGACATTCGGAGCGTCGCCCGCCACAAGGGCCAACTCAAGGCCAAGGGCTTCGAGCACAGCGGTCAGTTTGTCGAACTGGACACCAGGGTTTTGTCCCAGCTCGAGCGACCACAGACAGCGTTTTGAAACACCCGCAGCATCCGCAAGCTGAGCCTGCGTTAAGCCAAGCTGCGTGCGGCGATCCTTTATCGCGTATCCAATCGCAAGTGCATCGACCATCGCAAACGCCGTCCATTCCCTATGCTGATGCTCACGGCGGAAATCGCATTATTATGCGAACTACTTGCGTCCGACGACATCTAGTCACTCGAGATGCGTCGATATACGCGAAGTTCCTCACGCGTTTCTTTACCATGCGCGCTCGCATGGCATTCCCGGCCCAAGCGCTCGTATAGCTGGTTGATTTCCGATCCCAACCGAACAC
>NZ_CAAKON010000027.1:0-5220 GCF_901212655.1 Olsenella uli
TGTGTTCGGTTGGGATCGGAAATCAACCTTTATCTAGGCTTCGCCTGCAGGGACATCGGAATCGACACGGAATCGATTGGAATACCATTCATCCGAAGCAATCACCTTATGGAGCATCTGGAGATGCAGGTCGGCATAGTGGCAGAACGCCTTGCCGCATTCCACGAGAGGCGTATTATTTCTCTCGTTGGGCTCGGCTCCAAAATTAAACTCGACTTCATAGCCCTCCCCAGGCACACCCATGCTCGGCAGAATATCAGTGGAGAAGTGGACGAATCCAGACGTCACCTTATATACGTTTTTTACCTTTTGATCGAACTTCTCGAGTAAGTCTTGAAGTCTTCTATCGGACATCTTCTCACCGAGAAATCCTTCAGCTTGTTCACAGGCACACCTTGAAACACCCGCTTGAGAAAGTCACCCTGATCATCAGCGGCGAATAACGCGAATGTCCGCAGGCAGACTCCAACCTGTGCGCGGAGAAGCTGGGCGACGCAAACAAGATTCCTCGACTCGAGCATGGATATGAATCCGTCTATCAGTCTCATCGCATACTCAGAGGAGGATGCCAGATATAGGTCCCATTGGGTAAAGTCGCCGTTCATGAAGGGAATCACTGCATTGCGCTCGGCGACTCTCAAGGCACTCAGGCTTTGTTCTATTTCTCAGCTTCTTGTTTGAACTGTTCGCTATCCAAAATGCCCCCAAATCCTTCACAGGTGCTTTTCTCTCCGGGTCATAAGAAGAGTAGAGCACGAGCAGACTGTCAGTCAGGCGCGCATGCCTTCAATTACGGAACCTGCCGTTCTTATGGCTGAATACCGTGTCGGAGGCGATCTCTGGGGTGAGGAGGGACTTCTGCTCTGTCTCCGATTCATCTCCGAAGAACGCATACTCCGTGCAGCCCCTCCGGGATGAATGGCAGGTAGACCATGTGTCAACCTCATTGAACAGGAGGTTGTTCCAAACAAGCCCGTCTATTCCTCCGTCTATTCCTCCGTCTATCCGTGCGGGGAGCGTGTCGGTTCCCACCCGCAAAAGGTATCTGGTCACATGATCACCGGGAGGGTCGAATACCATCATTCGGTCGCACACGTCGCACTTCCAGATTTCGAGTCCGAGATCGCTGTACGGCATCTCGAAGAATGCCATGTCCACCCAGTGCTCCCCCCAGCGCTTCGTCGCTATTCCATCTCCTCGCCGTCGTATCCATTCCACAAGGAGTTGCCGCATGGGCATGCGAGCCTTGCCATTCGTCATCCCTCTCCTAGAGCCTGCCGGTCATTTCGTATTCTGCCCGTCGATTACGTCTGCGGGGTCCATCGGCACCTCATCCCCCAGGACAACAATCTCGGCCACCTCCGGGAATGCAATCGCCGCGATGTCGGCTTCCAGCGCCTGCATCACATACTCGTGCCGTTTGAGGGGCTTCTCGATCATCGCCCATTTCGCCTGCGCGAAAGACCTGTAGGCGAAGAACAGCCATTGGGGGTAGTTTATCGCCATCGGGTCCTTTGTAAACGCGACCCTTCCCGCATTCACCGCCGTTGCCAAGGAGTGCGCCGTGAAGAGCATTGTTCCGAGTTTGGGGCGCCTCTCCCTGTCCGCGGTGACCGGGATGGACTCCTTAACTCCATGGCCCTCGGCGACCCTCTTGAGAAAGTAGCCGAGCCTGACCACGACCTCGGTGAGCATCACGGGAACGGATTGGGCGCAGAAGTGCTGGAAGTCGTAGCCCTCATAGTACATGCCCTGGACAATCTCGGCTATAGTCTGCTCTTCCTCGCCCACGCTGCCAAACTGCATGAGGTTGAACAGACCCATGAACGGTGCAGGCAGGCCCATCGAGGTGGTCACGTCGGACTTGAAGTGAATGAGCTGCTTGCAGAGTGCGGCGAAGACTGTCGCCTCCTCGCGTCCAGCGTACCGGGGGATCTCCTGTGAGAGGATCTTTCCGAACTTGTCGATCGTGGTCATCCTCCCTCTGAGGATGTCGAGCGTTCCTACGACGAATCCGAGCAGCGGATCGTGCCCGAGCGAGTAGAGCCTGTGCATCGTCGGCCACAGCCCCTCGACGTACTCGTTCGTGAAGCCGGTGTTGTACGGGGCGTCGTAAGGGACCTTCGACGAAACGTCACGCGCGAGCCTCTCCATCTCTTTGGGCGGGAACCTCTCAAGGAACCAATCGCGCACATAGTTCTCGAGGGGCCTGCCCCTTAGCCCGTCCGGGGTCCTCTCCGGAATGCCAACGAGCAGGATGTCGACGAACGACGAGAGGGTTCCGGCAGACACGCTTATGGCGATGTCCACGTGGTCGAGCCTGTGGAGCGCGTTGTACTCCTCGTTGAGGATGCGGACCCTCTCGCCTGCCGCGGCAAGCTCTTCCTCTGTCAGCAGCCCCTCAGCGTGGTGACCGCTGCGATACGTCGATCTCGCATCTTCGACCAACGCGTCCCAGGACGTCTTCGGGAATCCGAGCTCGTCCTCGCCCGAAACGACACGCGGCTTTTCGCAGGCTTCCTGGATCAAATTCTGCTCTTCACTTTTGGGATCTTCTAGTTCCTCAGCCCTTGCGAACAGCGAACAGAGGACGTCCTCTGCCTCTTGAGCGATATCTTTCTTCCTTCGTCGCATCATGCTTCCCGCTTCAGTTCTTCGAGCTTCTTCTCTATCTCTAGCTTTTCCCCGACCTTTTCCTGAAGCTCCCTTTTCGCCTTCCTTATCTTTCTTCCCGGTGCCCGCTCTGCCTCAAGGCGGGCGATTCTCTCTTGCAGGACCACAAGTGCCTTGCAGACCGTTGCGTATTTCTTCTCATAGCGCTTGTACTGCCATTTAGACCCAAGGAGAAAGCCGAGAAGGCCCGTGAAGCCGGCACCCAGGAAAGGAAGCGCCTTTTTCAAATGAGGACTTAGGCTCTTCAGGATGTTCGGAAAGGTTTTCATCTCGTCTCCCGATTTTTGGAATCATATTCAATTGTTACTCGAATTATACGGCCTGTTTGGCAAAGCCCCTCTTGCTGTTCGGGACACAAGAGAACGGGATCAATACATGTGAACTCCTTTGTGAAGTGACGAAACGCAACGGATTATCTCATTTCCACAGTTAAATAGCCCATTTGTGACCGTAGCGGACACTCCTTTCAAGACGGGGTGGACCCGTCTTGAAAGGAGGTGCGTGTGGAGTCGGTGATCGCTGCACTGGTGACGGGCGTCCTCACCTTGATCGGCGTGCTCGTGTCCAACTCGCGCAGCCGTGCGGTCATGGAGGTGAAGATCGACAACCTCACGAGTCAAGCCGAGAAGCACAACTGCCTGATTGAGCGCACCTACGCGTTGGAGCAGGACGTCGCGATGGCGAAGGCGGAGATAGACAACCTGAGTAATGGATAGCCATGGATACGTTTCTGACTTCGAACGAACGGCAGTGGAGACTCTTGCGCACGGTCGTGCAAGGCGCCTTGGGCGTGATCGTCGCGAACATCGACATGCTCATCGGCCGCGCGGTGCTGGAGCCCGCGTGGCGCGCCGTGGTGGTGGCGCTCGTGATGGCGCCGCTCTCGCCGGTGATGGCGAAGCTGGGCACGGCAAGCATCAAGAGGAAGGGGCTCGACGCGGTGGCAGATGCGGGAAGACTGGCGAAGGGGCTGGACCAGCCGAACCCCCGCTCGACGTCGAGGGATCCTGGCCCTGAGGTCGATAAGCGGAAGATGCGCAAGCCGCATCGGTGACGCCGCAAGCATCCTGGAGGCCGCAAAACGAGGTCTTTTATGCCGAGGGGCAAGAGCCTGTTCTCAACGACGCCCGTCGAAAGAAAACGCTCCGCTCTCGGCGGGGAAGCCGTCGCGCTGCTCGCTCCGCCTCTTCGATTCTGGCAGGCGCCCGGAATCGGGGCGTCCTTGATCAGCTTAGCCCGTTGATGGTTTCCTTGAGCTCCGCCATGTAGGCGACTATCTCATCGATGCTCGGGTAGCTGCCGAACAGCATCTGCCTCATCGAGGCGTAATCGGCCGCCAACTCGTCGAGCCTGCCCTTTGGAGGGGCAAGCCTGAGCGTGTCGGGCCTCGCGTTGACCAGCTTTGCCCACGGCGTGCGGTAGAACTTCTACCAGCCTGCGCTCGTCGGTCGAGGCCCTAGCGACCCTGTCCATGCTTTGCCTCCCATATCCTCTTCGCGGCGTCGGCAACCCAGGAGGTGAGCCCCGCCGACTCTTCCAGGAACGCGCCGGCCTGCTCTTCCGTGAGGTTGCGCGCGAGCGTCCTGATTTCCTCGTCGCCCACGCTCTCGCGTCCGAGCGCCTTGAGGGCCTGCACGATGGTGCGGGTGGTCTGCGAGCAGTCGAGCAGGTCGCGGTTGGCGCGGTGCCGGAGCTCGATATCGTACGGCCCGTACCCGTAGCGCTTGTACGGACCGCTGCTGACGTAGACGAGCTTTGCGGGCACCTGCGTGTCGAGGCCCAGCGCATTGAGCGCCGCGTCGCCGGACGGCGCGACGATCCACTTGTTGGCACGGGCGACGGCGCGCACGACCTCGTCGGCGCCGGCCGGCACCTCGGCGCCCATGAGCGCGCTGCGCTCCGGCACGTAGTAGACGCCGCGGATGGCGCGGGTTATCCCTCCCTTTGCATGCAAGCGGCCGAGCGCGTTGGCGGCGTTGCGTCGGCCTGCGACGTCGGAGAAGTCGGCGGCCGTGAAGGCCCTGCCGGCGCCGAAGCCCTCTATGCGCTTGGCGATGGCCGCTGCCTCTGTCATGGCATCCCTCCTTTTTGATGAAAATAGTATATATATATATATTTTTCATCAAATTGCCTCCGATCGCCTTGGCCACCCGTACATCGCGCCCGCGGTCCCCCGCCGCGCGGGCACGCGCGCGTGCGCCCGGAAGCGGTCACGCCTCCCAATCGCGGCCCCGGATCAGCGCCGCGACATCCCGAAGAGGTCATCACTGGGGTTCTTCTCGCGCGTTGCGCGCTTTCCGGACGGCGGCGCCTCGCCGAGCCCTTGTAGCTGATCGGAGCGTTTTGCCAGGCGACGATCACCGCTTCGGATAGCCCGCCGAATATAGCCCTGCAAACACCTATGGAAACCGCCACCTAAGTCAGGTAAGGCCTCATCGGCCGCTCACGCTCGCGCAGGGCCTGGACATCGGCCGCTCCCCTATTCCCAGTACCGCCCCGTACCGCCGCGTTATAATGCTGCAAACGCATTTGTATTGCATTTCGAGC
>NZ_CAAKON010000027.1:5248-14700 GCF_901212655.1 Olsenella uli
CACCTTGCGCGACGCGGCGAAGGAGGAGGCGGCCCTACGGGGTATGAGCTTCTCCGCCTTCGTGCGCACGTGCATGATTGAAGAGCTTGCGAAGAAGGGAAAATGACGTGTCTGCAAGTGACGATCTTATCAAGGCCGTTGGCGCCAATATTCAAGAGAAGGCATCTCTCATTTGGAGTGCCGCCGATACCCTGCGTGGCCCCTACAAGCCTCATGAGTACGGCCTGGTCATCCTTCCTATGACCGTTATCAAACGCTTCCACGACTGCCTTGAGCCCACGCACGATGCCGTTCTCGCCGCAGCTGAGAAATACAAAGCCTTTTCCGTGAAGGACGGCTTTTTGCGCGATGCCTCCGGCTACCCCTTCTACAACACCTCTAAGTTCACCTTCGAGACGCTCAAGGCCGACCCGGAGAACATCGAGGACAACTTCAAGGACTACATCAACGGGTTCTCGGACAACGTGCAGGACATCTTGGCGCGCATGAAGTTCGCCGACCAGATCGAACGCCTCTCCGACCCAGACGCCCCACTGCTCTACCAGGTCGTCTGCGACTTCTGCAAGCCGCAGGCCGACATGTCGCCCGACAAGATCAAAGCTGTGGACATGGGCTACATCTTCGAGAACCTCATTCAGCGCTTCTCCGAGTCCTACGACGAGGACGCCGGCGCTCACTTCACGAGCCGCGACATCGTGTACCTCATGACCGACCTGCTCATTCAGGCGGACCCGCACGTCTTCGACGGCGACCGCATCACGAAGACCGTCTACGACCAGACCATGGGAACCTCGCAGATGCTCGGCTGCACCGAGGAGCGCCTGCGCCAGCTCGATGCCGAGGCCCGTGTAACCTGCTACGGCCAGGAGTTCAATCCCTTCACTTTCGGCATCGCGAAGGCGAGTGCGCTCATCCGCGGCGAGGACGACGCCAACATGCGCTTCGGAGATACCCTCTCCGCCGATAAGTTCGATGGCTTCAAGTTCGACTACTGCATTTCCAATCCACCCTTCGGTGACCCGTGGAATCCTCAGGCCCCCTCGGTGGAGAAGGAATTCAAGACTGCCGGCGGTGGACGCTTCCCCGTTGAGAAGCTTCCCGCCAAGGGCGACGGGCAGATGCTCTTCGTGCTCAACGGCCTGTCTAAGCTCAAGGACGACGGCGTGATGGCGATCATCCAGGACGCCAGCCCGCTCTACAAGGGCAAGCCCGGCAGCGGCGAGGACAGCATCCGCCGATACGTGTTGGAGAACGACTGGCTCGACGCCATCGTGCAGCTGCCCTGCGACTCGTTCTACAACACCGGCATCGCCACCTACGTTTGGCTCTTCAGCAAGGCGAAGGCACCGGAGCATCGCGACCATGTGCTGCTCATCGATGCCTCCCGGTGCTTCGAGAAGCGCCGCAAGGGCATCGGCGACAAGAAGAACGACATCACCAAGTCCTGCCGCGACCTCATCGTCCAGGCGTACTCCGAGTATCGCGACGACACCTGGACGGGCGCCGGGTCCAACGGACTGGAGGTCTCCGTTGAGGCGCGCCTGATGGAGACGGTCGAGTTCGGCTTCAACCGCGTTGCCGTGGAGAGCCCCGTTCTCGACGAGGACGGGACGCCCGCCCTCAACAAGCGTGGGAAGATGCAGGCGGACAAGGCCAAGGAGGACACCGAGGACATCCCGCTCACTCAGGACATTGACGCCTACATCGAGCGCGAGGTGCGCCCATACAACGAGTACGCCTGGGTGGACAAGAAGAAGTCCAAGGTGGGCTACACCATCCCGTTCACACGCGTTTTCTACAAGTACGCCGAGCTCGAACCGGCCGACGAGATCGCCGGGCGCATCCTCGAGCACGAGAAGACGCTCGAGAAGAGCCTCGAGGCGCTCTTTGGAGAGGTGCGCTAGCGATGCGGGAGATGAAGGACAGCGGATGCAATTACCTTGGGATGATTCCGTCATCTTGGTCGACAAGTCGCCTGAAGGGCTATTTCAAAGTATCGAGAACAACGGGCAGGCCTGACGCGACGGTCCTGTCACTGTACCGCGATTACGGAATAGTGCCAAAGGACAGCCGAAGCGATAACCATAATGTGACGTCGCTCGATACGAGCAAATACAAATTCGTTGAGGTTGGAGACTTTGTCATCAACAAGATGAAAGGTTGGCAAGGCTCTATGGCCTTGTCTGCCTACGAAGGCATAGTCAGTCCCGCTTACCATGTGTTTAAGTTCACCAGCCCTCTGTTGCTGCCGAAGTACGCGCACTATCTGCTGCGCTGTCGTTCTTACGCTGACGAGTGGCACAAACTGTCAACTGGTCTCAGGGTGGGCCAGTGGGACCTTCATGTTGAGGATTTTCTCAACACGCGGATTCCGGTTCCTTCGCTCAACGAGCAGCGCCGCATCGCGGACTGTCTGGATGAGAAGTGCGTCGAGATCGACCGTGCCGTCTCCGCCGCTGAGCGGTCTATCGAGGAATACAAGGCCTACAAGAACTCCATCGTTAACCAGGCCATTACCAAGGGCCTCGACTCAGATGTTCCCATGAAGGACAGCGGCGTCGAGTGGCTCGGAGAGGTGCCGTGCGAATGGACGATTCGCTACCCAAAGTACCTTTTCGCTGCACGCAAGGAAAGGGCGCGTGCTGCTGACGTAATGCTTACAGCGTCACAACATCATGGAATGATTCCTCAAAAACAATTTATGGCCGAGGAGGCGTATATGCCGATGCCGGTCGAAAAGGGACATGCCATCTTAAAGCACGTTGAGCCCGGCGATTTCGTGATAAGCATGAGAAGCTTTCAGGGAGGGCTCGAGTACAGCGCGTTGAGAGGAAAAATGAGCTCTGCATATCTCGCCCTCTATCCCTTAACTGACCAAACTGAAACATCGTATTATCGCTGGCTGTTTAAGTCACAATGCTATATCCAGGGTCTACAGACAACGACGAATCTGGTTCGTGACGGTCAGGCTCTCCGATACGCTAATTTTCTTAAGCTCTGGCTTCCCTTACCCCCGCTCTGCGAGCAGCGCTGCATTGCTGGCTACCTTGACGAGAAGTGCGCCCAGATTGATGCCGTTATCGCTGGTAAGCAAGCCATCATCGCCGACCTCAAGGCGTATAAGCAGTCTCTCGTCTACGAGGCCGTTACAGGCAAAAGGGAGGTCTAGCCATGTCTGCGCAGACCAAGGAAAAGAACCTCGAAGAGGATATCGAGGCGTTTCTCTGCTCGCCTGCGGGCGGCTTTCTCAAGTGCGATGATAAACACTCGCTTCTTTACGTCGAGGACGGCACCTATCAGGTGGTCAATGGCGGCTACATGGAGCACCGCGACCGCGCGCTCGATGCCGCCACCCTGGTCAACTTCATCCAGACGACACAGCCCAAGGCGTGGGAGCGTTTCGAGCGCATGTGCAATTCCGACCCTACCGCAAAGTTCGCCAAGGTCTTCAACGACGCCGTCGACCGCTTGGGCATGGTCGCGGTGTTCAAACGCGGTTTCAAGCACCGTGGGATTTCGTTCAAGGTCGTATTCTTCAAGCCTGAGAGCGGGCTCAACGAAAGCGCCGCCGACCGCTATGCCAAGAACGTCTGCCGCTGCATCCGCCAGTTCCATTTCGCCGAGACGGGCAACCAGACCGTCGACATGGTTCTGGACGTGAACGGCATCCCCCTGGTGGGCATAGAGCTCAAGGACCAGTTCACCGGCCAGGACGTCGAGAACGCGATGCGCCAGTGGCGCGAGGACCGCGACCCGCGGTGCCGCTGTCTCAAGTTCAACACGCGCATGGTGGCGTTTTTCGCCGTCGACCTCGAGAACGTCTACATGACCACCAAGCTGGAGGGCGCGAAGACCTTCTTCCTGCCGTTCAACCAGGGCTCCGCCGGGGCGGGAAACGACGGCGGCGAGGGCAACCCTGCAAACCCCGGCGGCTACGCCACGAGCCATCTGTGGGAGGTCGCCCTGCAGAAGGACAGCCTGCTCGACATCGTCAACAAGTTCCTTCACTTGGAAGTTAGGGAGGAGACGGAGCTCGATGCGCGCGGCAACGAGGTGAGGTGCAAGAAGGAGCGCATCATCTTCCCGCGCTACCACCAGCTCGACTCAGTGCGCAAGGTCGTTGCCGACGTGCGCACGAACGGGACGGGCAAGAACTATCTCATCCAGCATTCGGCAGGGTCGGGGAAGTCTAACAGCATCGCCTGGACGGCCTATCGCCTGGCATCCCTCTTCGTGGACGACGCTCCGCTATTCGACTCCGTGGTCGTCGTCACCGACCGTCGCGTGCTCGACAGTCAGCTGCAGGAGACCATCTCGGGCTTCGACCATGCCATCGGCTCGGTCGTGACCATCGGCAAGGACAAGACCTCGGCCGACCTGCGGGACGCCATCAACGGCGGCGCCCGTCTCATCGTCTCGACCCTGCAGAAGTTCCCCGTGATCTATGAGCAGGTCGAGAGCGAGGGCAAGCGCTTCGCCATCATTGTCGACGAGGCGCACTCGTCCCAGACGGGAACGAGCGCGCTCAAGCTCAAGAGCGCCCTTGCCGACAAGCGCGACGCGCTCGAGGAGTATGCCGAGATCGAGGCGGAGGCTGAGGATGCTACCGCCGATTGGGAGGACCAGCTCGCCAGCGAGCTCGCGAGCCACGGCCGTCACCGGAACCTGACCTTCGTGGCCTTCACCGCCACGCCGAAGGAGCAGACGCTCGAGATGTTCGGCGACGAGTGGCCCGACGGAACCTTCCATCCGTTCCATATCTACTCGATGCGCCAGGCGATCGAGGAGGGTTTCATCATGGACCCCCTCGCTAACTACGTGAGCTATTCGGAGGCCGTCGAGCTCGCGCGCACGGTCCCCGACAACCCCGACGTGCCGAGCAGTCCCACGCTCAAGCTGCTTCGCAAGTACAAGGAGCTGCACCCCTATGCCCTCGGCCAGAAGGCCGAGATCATCGTGGAGACGTTCCGCAACGTGACGCGCACCAAGATCAAGGGTAAGGGCAAGATGATGGTGGTGACGGCGTCGCGCCTCGCGACGGTGCGCTACTACCACGAGATCAAGCGCTATATGCAGAAGAGGGGCTACGACGACATCGAGGTGTTGGTGGCATTTTCCGGCGGCATCAGCGACCCTGCGGACGGCCCCGACGGCCCCGAGTACACCGAGCCGTCCCTCAACGTCGGCCACGACGGCCAGCGCGTCGCCGAGAGCCAGACGAAGGCCGAGTTCCACAACTACGGCGACGTGCTCGTCGTCGCTGAGAAGTACCAGACGGGCTTCGACGAGCCCCTGCTGCACACGCTGGTGGTGGACAAGAAGCTCAAGGACGTGAAGGCCGTCCAGACGCTCTGCCGCGTCAACCGCATCCATCCGGACAAGGAGGACACCTACATTCTCGACTTCGTCAACAAGCCCGAGGACATCCAGAAGGCGTTCGAGCGCTTCTACACCGAGACCTCGCTTTCCGAACAGATCAACACCGACCTCCTCTATCAGGTGCAGACCGAGATTCGCGGCTATGGGCTTTATGACGAGTCTGACATCGAGGCCGCGGCCGAGATAGTCTTCACCGACGGCAAGGGCAAGTCGCAGAGCAACGTGCAGGGAAAGCTCACCTCCATCTTGAAGCCGGCGGTCGCGCGCTACAACGAGCTGGATGACGACTCGCGCTACCAGGTGCGTCGCAAGGTGCGTAGCTTCTGCAAGTGGTACACCTACATCACCCAGATCGTGCGCATGTTCGACCGTGACCTGCATAAGGAGTACGTGTACCTGAGCTACCTGCGTCATCTCCTCAAAGTTGAGAAGATTCCCGTCGAAGCGGTGGACGACAAGGTCGAGATGCGCTTCTACAAGCTCAAGCGCGAGTTCGAGGGGAGCATCTCGCTCGAGGGTACTGGCGGAGTGCTCGAACCCGGCGGCTCGGCCAAGACTGTTGTGCCCGACAAGAAGCGCGACCCGCTGCAGGTGCTCGTGGACAAGTTCAACGAGCAGTGGGCGGGCAACTTCACCGAGGGAGACCGCGTGGTGATCGATACGCTATGGAAGCGCATCGCCGACAACCCGCAGGTCGCCGATACTATCCGCCGCGACGGCAGACAGGTCTTCGAATCAAGCCTGCTGCCCAAGGTGTTCGACGAGGAGGCACGTAGAGCTTACGTGGAGAACACGGACTCCTTCACCAGCCTTTTCGAGGATAGCGAGAAGTACCGTGCAATGATGAATGCTATTGGTCAGCTGCTGGTTGAGAAGTTCAGGTAATTGGTTATGCAGGAGTGGTGGAAAGAGCATATAGTCGAGGTTTTTGTTGGGGTCTTTACTCTTCTTAGCTATTTCGGCGTGTCGGCGACCGACTTACTCGGAGTCGCAAGCTACGCGAACTATGTTATGCCTTTCGTATATCTGGGTATCGGAGCGTTTATCGGTTGGCGGATTCATCGATATCAAAGCAACAGAGGAGCGATGGCGGCCTCGGTGCAATTCATCGGTTCTGGAAAGCAGAAGGAGCGGCAATCAAAGGAGGAAATAATCGAGGTTTTCTCGCAAGTCCCATTCGAAATCAAAGTGTTTCTGAAAGCATCGCTGACACACGGTTCGGTGTATAGAGACTGCCACGATCACAATTGGGATGCCTATTCCGAATGGCTTTCCCAGTTCATGACAATTACCAGCATTCGCAACGATATATTTCGTTGTTGCGTTCGGGATAACGTGAAATCTATGTTTGACGAGATTCCGGAATTGCTTGCCGACGTGCAGGAAGAAGACATGAGACTTCATGCCGTAAGGGGCGACGAAGGGGTTAAGCCACAGGTTTTTTCGTCCAGTCATCTTGTTTGGTGGTACTACACAGATGATGAGGATATGCCCGCTCCCATCAACTCGATTGGATTTATGAGACAAGTCCCATGGGACTAAGCCTCAGCAGGATGGTTGAGGAAACATGAATCAATAAGCAACAAGGAGCGATTTCGACATGGAAGATAGAGCCAAAGATACGAGTTATAAGTCCGACTTGCTTGAGCAATGGAAGACATGCGTAGAGTCGGCAGACCGAATCAGCCAGAGAAGGGATGCTGCGAACGGGCTTTTTACCACTCTGGGTATTGGCGTCTTGACGGCGTCAACGGCGATAGGTGGCTGCAAATCAATCCCTTTGCTTGTTGTCGGGATTGGCATCTGTGTAGTGTGGCTTTTATACATATCCTCGTTTAAAACGCTCAACGACGCCAAATTCGCCGTAATTGATTCAATGGAAAGCCAGATGCAAAGTAGACCCTTTGCAGACGAGTGGAAAGGGCTAACCGGCTCAAAAAAATACAACAAGCAAACGACAATCGAAAAAGCCCTTCCCGTGCTGTTTGGCTTTGTGTTTTGCTCAATGATCGTCTTGGTTTTGTTTTAGAAAGGACCAGCATGCAGTACAACCTTTTCATCAGCCACTCATGGACGTATTCGGACCAGTACCAGAGACTGATTAACCTCCTTGATTCCAAATATGGGTTTAACTACAGGAATTATTCGGTTCCCAAAGACGACCCTATTCACAATGCGGGAAGCGATTATCTCCTTCGCCAAGCCATTGAGCGTCAGATGAAACCTGCAAGCTGCGTCATTATTTTGGCTGGGGTTTATTCCACGTATAGCAAGTGGATCAACATTGAAATTGAGCTAGCTAGAAAAATGGGAAAGAAGATTATCGCTGTAGAGCCTTGGGGATCAGAGAGAACCTCTGCTGTCGTCAAAAACGCCGCAGACGAAATTGTCCGCTGGAACTCCGATTCAATTGTTCGCGCTATTCGAGGATTCTAATAAGATAAAGCCGTGATTTGATTTCTGTACGGATGACTTTAGACCAGGACCACGGAGAAGGCTGGTCGAAACTCCTTGTTCAATCAGCCTAAGCTGGTCTGGTAATGAAATGAGCCAATCCTTAGCATTAGCTGCGCCCCATTCCGAAGATGCTTGCGGTGTTGGATTCTGCATGCATTACGGTTGCCGCCGGCTCCTCCAAAGGTGCGGCTTGTTGCGACGTTTCTGCCGTCGGCGCGTCAACCTCCTCGCCGAGCGCTAAGAAGAACCCCATCACAAGCTCGGCCCTCTGCTGCAGGGACTCGCTCAACTCGTCGTAGGAGGCCGCCAACCGTACTTCCTTGGTCAATTCCACCATCGAGTCCTTCAACGCTTTCTGAACGCTTACGGAGGGCCTCACCTCAACCTGGGTATCGGTGAGCTTGGCGATGATGTAGTCCTGCCTGTTCATGCCGCTCCAGGCGGCCATCTCGCATATGAGCTTGTGCTCCTCGGGCGCGCAGCGGAACGCCATCGTCTTGCTGCGCTTGCGGGCGCTGTTCTCGCACGGCATCCTTCTTACCCCCTCGCTCCGTCGAGCGCGGCGGCCATCTCGTCCTGCTTCGTGGGGAACAGGTGCGCGTAGCGGTAGGTGATGTCCACCGCCTCGTGGCCCATGCGCTCGGCGATGGCAAGCGCGGAGAACCCCATCTCGATCGGCAGGCTCACATGGCTGTGGCGTATGTCGCGTACGCGGATGCGCTTCACGCCCGACGCCTTGCACCCGCGCTCCATCTCATGGGCCAGGAAGTGCTTGGTCACGGCGAACAGGCGCTCGTCGGGGGCGACGTCGTCGCGCATCTCGATGAAGCCCGCCATCTCGTCGCGAAGGAAGGCGGGCATGACGATCGTGCGCACCGACTTGGGCGTCTTGGGGTCGGTCACGGTGTCCACGCCGTGGAGGCTCTGGTACGACTTGTTGATGCGCAGCCGGGAGCTCTCCAGCATGAAGTCGGACGGAGTGAGCGCCAGGAGCTCGCCGCAGCGGATGCCCGTCCAGTAGAGCAGCTCGAAGGCGTGGAACGACAGCGGCTTGTCCATGACGGCCTCGCTGAACCTCAGGTACTCGTCCTTGGTCCAGAACTGCATCTCGCCGCCCTTCTTCGAGCCTATCTTGTCGACCCTGCGCACCGGGTTGTCGGTGAGGCCGTAGTAGCGCTCGGCGTGGTTGAAGATGGCGTTGAGCTGGTTGTTCACCGTGCGCAGGTAGGTCGGCGCCCAGGGCTTCCCGTCGGCATCCCTGTGCTCGGTGAGCTCGTTTTGCCATCTGATGACGTCGATCGGCCTCACGTCGCACATGCGCATGTCCCCGAAGAACGGCACCAGCTTGTCGTTGATGATGTACTCCTTGGTGATCCACGTGTGCTCGCGTATGCGCGGCTTCACCTCTGAGGCGTACACCTCGACGAACTCGGAGAACGTCATGTCCATGGCCCCGCCGTTCAGGCTCTTGAACTGGCCTTCCCACACGGCGGCCTCCACCTCGGAGGAGAAGCCGCGCTTCGTCTTGTGGCGCTTCGAGCCGCGGGCGTCGCGGTAGTAGCACTGCACGTAGAACGTGCCGTTGTTGTCATCCTTGTACACGGGCATGTCAGTCC
>NZ_CAAKON010000028.1 GCF_901212655.1 Olsenella uli
GTAAACAACCTGTTGGCACTAAACACCTAGCTAATGAGAAAAGCCGCAAGGATGCCCTCATGGCAGGTGACGCTAGCCTCGGAGCTCTCGATGACGTTTGAGATGCCGCGGTCACGGAGGGCGTCCACACGAAAGCGGTCGAGGCACCAGCGCATCCCCGCCTCGCTCACGAGCGTTCCGTCCGCGAGAGCCACGAAGGAGAAGTGAAGCCCGCTCGCATCCTCGCCCATCACCCACGTCCCTGTGCCCCGCGGCGAGAGGATGCGGCACTCGAACGCGTCCTCCACCAACCGAGGCGCCAGGTCCGCGTTGGCAGCAAGCACGCCAAAGACCGCCAGGGCATGGTCCATCCTGCCCGCGCTCGCGCAGGTCACCGTCACCTCGAGCGGCTCATCGCACTCAGCGGCAAGCTGCCGTGCGCACGAGAAGGCAAGCGACAGATCCGTGTCGTACTTTGCCGGCGGAAAGAGGCGAATTCCGAGCTCGCCATAAAGCCCGTGAATCTCGGGGACATCGCGCACGTCATCCGCGGGGGTCACCCGCATGAGCACATCCGGTGCGGGCGATCTGTCGGCACCACAAGCGCTACGGTCCTTGGATGGGGAGATGTCCGGGCACAAGCGCACGCGCGCGCTGGACGAGCGCCCCGTCCCCTCGTCGGAAGCCACGACGCTGGACGCGGGCAAAGGGGTGCTCGAGCCACCATTCTCGCCCCCAGCCACGCGAGCACGGAGCCACCGCAGCGTCTCGGGGTTGACGGTGTCCGCATCCCCGCAGAAGGCGTCTGGGACAACGCCCGCCGCCCGGCAGGCATCCGCGCCGCGGTCAACCGCCACAACCGTGCCAGCCTCGCGGGCGAGCGAGGACAGCAATGCCGGGGAACTCGGCTCGGGCGAACCGGCAACCAGAAGAACTCTCATGCCTACGCCTCCGGCATTCGCTTGCGGCGGGCGTCATCAAACGCTCGAATACCATCGAGCGAGAGACCCTCGTATTCATAAGAGAAGACATCAGCCCAAGCGCGAATGAAGTCCTCGTCACGGCCGTCGTGCTCGTTGTAGATACCGGCCACGTGAAAGCCCGCGCGGCGGGAGGTCTCAACGCCAAAGGGGGCGTCCTCAAAGACCCACGTCTCGCCGAGTGGGACTCCCAGGCGCTCAAGCGCCTCGAGGTAGACGTCAGGATGGTCCTTGTCATAGCCATCGCGCACCTCGGCGGTACACACCACGTCCCTAAAGAAGCCGTCGAGACCATGGACGCGCAGAGCATCCCAGACGAGGCTCGACGTGGTGGAGGTGGCAATGATCAGCGGGATCTTGGCCGCCGCGAGCGACTCAACGAACGCATGGACGCCCGGCATCTCGGGAATGTGATGCTCATACTGGTCGCGCATGTAGTCGTGAATCTCGCGATTGAGGGCCTCGGCGCTCTCCCCCAAGCCAAAGGACTCATGAAGCCAGCGCGTGCCCTGAGGAAGCGTCATCGGCTCGACGGTCTCCTGCATCTCACCTGTGCAGACAAGGCCATGCGACTCGACGAGATGGGCAAAGGCGCCGTACCACACCTGCATGGAATCAAGCAGCGTGCCGTCGCAGTCGAAGATGGCTCCAGAGATTGCGGCCATGGAAGGTCCTTTCGGTATGAAGCGAACGAGCATGCGGATACAAACGCGTGCGAGGCAAGCGGACCCCCCCCCACCGCGCCGTGATGGCACGGGTTCGAGGGCGGGGAATCGAGACGATTCGTCACTCGCGCGCACTTGCCCCGCGCCCACGGCCCGCCATGTCCCCGGCCCACATTTTCACACGTCCAGCGTAGAAATGGGGAAATGCGTCCGCACCTTTTTCTCGCTCGAGGTATTGGGTAAAGTACTGCCTTGTGTATTTCGACGGTTCGATCGAGAACCCAGCTACGGAGGTATGTGAGAGATGGCTCGTTACGACTACAAGTGCACCAGCTGCGACAAGGTCTTCGAGGTGGAGCACCCAATGAGCGAGCGCCCGCACATCACCTGCCCAAACTGCGGAGCGGACGCCGAGCGCGTCTTTGAGCCGAGTGGCATCAGCTTCAAGGGCTCAGGCTTCTACAACACAGACCAGCGCGGCGGCAGCTCCTCCACAGCGGCCACCTCCGCGCCCTCCGAGAGCAGTACTGCAAGCGCTGCCCCCTCGAACGACGCCTGCGCCGGCTGCGAACACTGCGCCAGCAAGTAGGCATGGCGTCTGAGCGCCAACGCCCCACGCAGAATGACGCGCGCATCTGCCGCACGGCAAACAACAAGGGGACGGTCACCGAGCGAGGTGGCCGTCCCCTCTTTGTCGACAAGCAAGCCGTCACAAGCGGCTGCGGCAAAGAAGAGCGCCAGCGCGCTACGGGCTACACGCGTCGAACGAGACGGCAGCAGTAGTGACCGTCAAACGACCCCTCGATGGGCACCGACTGGAAATCCCCACGTTCCGAGACCCATGACGAGACGACCAGGCGCGCCCTATCATCAAGCGACGCGACACCGGGAGCCTCGAGCACGTTCTCGCGACGGAAGCCTCGCCCGGCGTCCGAGGCAAGAAACGCATCGACAACGCCAACGTTCTCCTCGTCAAACAGGGAGCACGTCGCGTAGACGAGAGAGCCACCCGGCGCAACGCGACCTGCCGCAGCCTCGAGCAGGCTCAACTGGAGACGAGGCAACGAGCCCTCGTTTGCGACGTCAAGCGCAGCCTCGTCGAGCGACCAGGGAATCTCGGGGTGACGACGCATGGTGCCCGAGCCAGAGCACGGCGCGTCAACGAGCACCGCATCGAAGCTGCCCGAGAGCTCGGCGGGAATCTCCTCGTCATTCCCGAGCTTCGTGACATCAAACTCCGTGCAGGAAACGATAGTGGGAAGGCCCGCGACACGCATGCGCTCGCGCGAGATGCGCACCTTGGACGCAATGGAGTCGCAACCATGGACCTCAAGCGTGCCGGACTTACCGGAAAGCTCCGCAGCATCCCCTACGAGTAGCAGGGACTTCGTGCCACGACCCTGCCCGACCTCGAGCAGCCTGCCCGAAGCAACGCTTGCCATGCGACAGACAGCCTGCGCGGCAAGGTCTGCCGTCACCACGGCGCACGCGCGCACAAGGCCGCTCGAGCCGAGGGCGCCGGCCTGGCCGATGCGCCACGCACGAGGAAGCCCGGCCTCGACGGGCTCGAGCCCCTCGGCCTCCATACGCGCGACAACTTCCTCACCCCCAAACGGAGGCACGGAGACGTAGACGGGCGCTGGCTCAAGCGCGCCGGCACAGACGGAAGCCGCGGCGCGGGGGCCGAGGGTCCCGACCAGCCTGCGAACGATCCAGGAGGGATAGCCAGAGGCCAGGCAGAGCTCCTCTTCAGAGGGCTCGCGCTTGGCACCGGCAGCAACCGCGGCAACCACCTCGCGGGCGTCATCGACCTGGGCACGGCCCTCGCCGATACGCCGAAGAACCGCATTGGCCATGCGCGCGGCCCTGGGCTGCACGCTGCGCACGAGCTCGACCCCTTGGCTCACGGACACCTGCGTGGGCGTATCGAGGTAGAGCACCTCAAACGCGGCAAGCCTAAACGCGTCACGAACGAGAGGCTCCAGCTTGCCCGCATGCATAACGTGTGCGTCGATCCTGTGGTCGAGCTCTCCGGCAGCCACGTTCACGCCAAGCACGAGGCGTGTCGCCAGCGCGCGTCCCTTGCTCCCAAGCGAGGACATCTCATGGGCGCCACGCAGCAGGTCGCGCGCACGGGCGCCACGACGGCGCTGGCGTGAAAGCAGGCGCAGGGCAACGGTGCGCGCAGGACTCGCGACGGCCATCTAGACCCGCTCCCAACGAATGTCGTAGCCACGAAGGCCGGCCGCCCAGGCGCTCGCAGGCATCTCGCGCTTGCCGTCGGGCTTGACCTCGAGCACCTCGAGGGAGCCGTCGGCACAGCCGAGAAGCACGCGGCCGTGGGAAACGGAGACCTCGCCAGCGGCGAGCGACGCGCCTCCAGAGCGGCGAGCCCGCGTGACCCTAACGCCCTTGCCCGCAACCTTGCAGCGCGCAGGCGCCGCATCCATGCTCGCCTGAACGCGGCGGACATTTGCGAGCGCGGCGTCAGACGGGTCGAGGCGCATCTCGGCCTTCTCGACCTTGTGGGCGTAGGTGACGAGCGACTCGTCCTGCTCGGTCCACGAAGCGGCGCCATCCTCGATGTGGCGCAGGGCCTCCACCAGGGCGCCGCCACCAAGCTCGGCAAGCTCGTCCATCAGGTCGGCACAGGGCTTGTCGGCCACCTCGGTGGAAACCTGGGCACAATAGGCGCCGGCATCAAGCTCATGTACCACACGCATGATGGAAACGCCGGCGCGCTCGTCGCCCGCGAGAACCGCGCGCTGGATCGGGGCGGCGCCGCGCCAGCGCGGCAGCAGCGAGGCGTGTACGTTGAAGCAGCCGAGCGGCGCGAGCTCCAGAATGGAATCCGGCAGGATGCAGCCATAGGCGGCGACACAGGTGACGTCGGGGGCGAGGGCGCGAAGCTCGTCCGACACCTCGGGCGTTATGCGATTCGCCTCAATGACGCGAAGGCCACGGGCGAGCGCCTCGGCCTTGACCGGGCTCGGCTCGAGCTTCTTGCCACGGCTGCGAATGGCGTCCGGACGAGTGACCACGGCCACGACGTCGAACGCCTCGTCTAGCGCACGCAGGGACGGCACCGCGAACTCGGGGGTGCCCATGAAGACGACGCGCATGCGCACCTCCTAGTTGGTCGAGGTCTCGCCGGGACGGGCACCGTCCTCGATGGCCAGCTCGGCCGCGCGCAGCGCCTGGAGGCGCTTCGTGGGCGAGAGGTGGTCAATCATCGTAACGCCGTTCAGGTGGTCGATCTCGTGCTGGAGGCACACGGCCAGGAGGTTGTTCTCGGCCTCGTACTGCATGAGGTCGCCGTCGAGGTCGAGCGCGCGGACGATGACGTGGCTCGGACGGCTGACCTGCACCGAAATGCCCGGGAAGGAAAGGCAGCCCTCGTTGAAGGGGCGCTCGGGACCGTCGGCCGCAACAATCTCTGGGTTGATGAGGACGTAGGGGTTCTTCTCACCGTCGGGCTCGGCGTAGTCGCAGTCGACGACGACCATGCGCACGAGCTCACCGACCTGCGGGGCGGCAAGGCCGCAGCCCTCGGCCGCGTACATGTCCTTGAGCATGCGCTTGGCCAGGGCCTTTACCTTGGCATCGATCTTCTCGATGGGTTGGCACTTCTGTGAAAGCCGGGGGTCCGGCGTAAGGACGATCTCGTCAATGGCGCTCATGGGGCTCCTTATTTCGATTGCAAAACTTAATCTTACCCAGCCTTGCCTAGCAGCCCAGCTCAAACCTTTCAATTCAAGTAAAGCCGACAGCTCGTGAGCTGCCGGCTTACATGAGCCGCTGCATCTATGGCTCATGGTCAAATGCCAACCCCTTACCGTTTGGCTCCTACATCATGTCGTACGCGTCGATGTCGATCGAGACCGTCACCTTACGGTCTTGCGGCAGCGTAGCGGCGGCGTGGGCGAGCAGAGGCCCAAGGTCCGCCTCTACGGGCGCTTTCACGACGATGTGCCGGCGGAGGCGGTCCTTCACGCGAGCCTTAACGCACTCGGCGGGCCCAAGCACCTCCCAGCCATCCGGAAGCTCGGGCACCCCGGGCCACGCGAACTCGGGAGGTGCGGGGATAGCCGCCTGGGGAGACGCGAAGAGCGAGGCCTGGGCCGGACCGCTCGTGAACTCCGCCCAACGTGCCGCGGCGCCAGCGACGACGCGTCTTCGGCCCTCCGACTCCGGGACGGCAACCGCGTCGCGCACGGCATCCGCAAGCGCCTTGCAACGTTCCCGCACGACGCTCTCCCCCACGCCCGTGACCGTAACATTGGCGAGCCTTGAATACGGCGGGTAGTACGCCTCCTCACGCTGCTCGAGCTCGTAGCGCTCGAAAAGCGAGCGGTCGTGCCGCGCCACCGACTGAATGGCCGGGTGCGTGGCCCAATACGTCTGCACGACGACCTCGCCCGGGCGCTCCCCGCGGCCGGCACGACCCGCCACCTGCTCGAGCAGGTGATACGTGCGCTCCGCCGCACGAAAGTCCGGCAGCTTGAGCGTGGTGTCCGCATTCACCACGCCCACGAGTGTGACCTCAGGAAAGTCGAGGCCCTTGGCGATCATCTGCGTGCCCACGAGCACGGCGCACGGGCTTGCGTCGAAGCGCTCGAGGAGCTTGGTATGCGCACCCTTCGTGGCCGTCGTGTCCGCGTCCATGCGGATAACGTCCACCTCCGCGCCCTCCAGAAGCACTCGTAGCTCGTCCTCCACCCGCTGCGTGCCCACGCCAAACTGCGCGAGGTAACGGCTCCCGCAATTTGGGCACTTCGTTGAGGGGTCCGGGAAGGCGCGCACGGGCCAGGAACGACCGCAGCTGTGGCAGACCAGGCTGTGCGTGCGCTCGTGATAGGTGAGGGACGTCGAGCAATGCGTGCAGGTGGGTACGCAACCGCACTCGCGGCACATGAGGAAGCTCGCGAACCCGCGCCTGTTGAGCATAAGGACCGCCTTCTCGCGCCGCTCGGCCACACCCAGCAGCGCATCGCGCAGCGCACGGGAGAAGATGGACCCGTTCTTGGCGGCAAACTCCCGCTTCATGTCCACCACGCGCACACGTGGCAACACGGCACCGCCCGGGCGCTCTGGCATCTCGACACGCGTCCACGAGGCATCGTGCCACAAACCCCTGCGACAGCGCTCGAGACTCTCGAGCGAGGGGGTGGCGCTTCCCAGCACGAGCGCCGCGCCACGCAGACGAGCGAGCTCGGCCGCCGCCTCGCGCGCATGGTAGCGCGGCGCCTGGTCCTGCTTGTAAGAGCCCTCGTGCTCCTCGTCCACGACGATGAGCCCTACGTTCGAGAGTGGGGCAAAGAGGGCGGAACGCGCACCAACAACCACATGGGCGCGGCCGGAGCGGGCCATGTCCCACTGGTCGAAGCGCTCGCCCACGGAGAGGCGCGAGTGGAGAATGGCCACGTCGTCACCAAAGCGGCTGCGAAAGCGGCCGACCGTCTGGGCGGTGAGCGAAATCTCGGGCACGAGCACGATGGCCGAGCGTCCATGCGCACGCACGCGCTCGATGGCGTCAAGGTAGACCTCGGTCTTGCCCGAGCCCGTGACGCCGTCAACGAGGACGACGTCTCCCCTCTCGTGCCCCACGGCACCCGCGATGGCATCAAGGGCGGCGCGCTGGCCGTCCGTGAGACGCTGGGGGCGCGGGGCAGAAGCGCTGGAGAGCGAGGAGCCCTCATCGCCGGACCCTCGGATGCGCCGGCGATGCTCAACGGACACAACGCCGCGCTTGAGCAGGGCTGACACAACGGAAGAGGCCCCGGGCACGAGAGCCGAGAGCTCTGCCATGCGCTGAGGGCCGGCCTCGAGCGCCTCGAGGACGCGCAGCTGGCGCCTGGCGTTGGCCCGAGGCTCAAATCCCTCGGCCGACTCCGTGAGCGAGACCCAGCGGTCATCGACAGCGCGGGCGCGCTCGACCACAAGCTGCCAGGAGCCGCCGTCCTCGCGCGCAACCTTCATCGTCTGGCCAGGAGGCAGCATGAGCCTAAGACAAAGGGCGAGCGGAGCCGCGTACTCGCGCGCCATCCACTCGGCGAGCCTCGCGCCAACCTGATCGAAGGAGGGTGCGGCAAGCACCTGCTTCACGGGGAGCACGCGCGACGCGTCAACGCCGTCCGCAGGCTCATCGGTGCGCGCGATGACGTACCCCACGACGTCACGCCTGCCAAAGCTCACGAGAACGGTCGTGCCCACCAGGCAGGATTGCTCCAGCCCGGCGGGCACGTAGTAGTCAAAGCTGCCGTCGATGGCACGGGCGGCTATGTCCGGAACGATGCTCGCGTATCTCATGCGTCCAGTGTGCCATCAAAAGGGCGCATGCGCCACGGGAAGCGAGGACAGCTGTGTCCCGATCAAAAAGGCCGATCCGAACCTCAAGCTCAACTCGCCAAGCTCCAAGCGCCAAATCGCTGGGTCCCAAGCGCCAAGCCAGCAGGCTCCAAGCGCCAAGCCAACAAGATCCAAGCGCCAAGCCGGAGACGAACCTGAAGCTCAGGCGAGCGAAAAGCGCCGCACTCGGCACAAGGTCCGATACGGGGCGCGCCTCCTACGCCCCGAGGCCCGTCGCCACGCTCACGAGCGCGATGATGGGGGCCGTGATGGAGGTGAAGATGGTCGGCCACGGCAGCGACCCCACCTTGAGGGCCGTGTAGACCGAGGACGCCGTAATGATGACGCAACCAATGATACCGATCAGAATCCCGACCGGGCTCAGCCGCCCGCGCACGCTCGCGCGGTCGCTCTGAGAGCTCAGGGGTTGTACTCCTTCGTATATCCGCCTCCCCTTCTGGGAGGTCGGGTTACGGAGCGGACGATACGCGAGTATAGTCATTTGACACCGCGCGGCCGCACAAAGGCCGGGTGACCCACGGCGGCACGCGACACCAAGGGAACGTTGTCGGGGCATGAACTCCGTGCCACCCGCGAATACGGGCGCTGCCGTCGTCACGGCGTCGCGCCGTTCAAGCGAACCTCGCCGCGGACACACCACAGCAGCCCACGAGGAGGAGACCCATGGCACAGTCTGTGCTCACCGTTGACGTTGGCAACACTAGCACGCACCTCGGCGTCTTCTCGGGCGACGAGCTGCTCGGCACCTTCGAGTACACAACACCCGCGCGCATCACGGCGGACGAGGCCCGGCTTCAGGTGCGCCACGCCCTCGACCTGCTGGGGCTTGAGACGCCCTGCGGCGCCATCCTCTCCTGCGTGGTACCCTCGCTCGCCGATGCCTGGGCGCAGGCCTTGAGGCGCGGCTGCATCAGCCGGGCCCTCGTTGTGAGCCCGGGGCTCAAGACGGGCCTCAAGATGCGCTATGACGACCCGGGCGAGATTGGGGCGGACCGCGTGGCCGACGTCGTTGCCGCCAAGGCGGCCTACGGCTTCCCGTGCGTTGTTGTTGACCTTGGCACTACGACGAACTTCGAGGTCGTCGATAGCGCGGGCGCATTTGCGGGCGGCATCATCGCGCCTGGCGTGGCCCTTGGCGCCGCGTCGCTCGCCCAGGCGGCTGCCCGCCTGCCCATGATCGAGCTCAGGGCCCCGAAGTCGGCCATCGGGCGCAACACGAGGACGGCGATGCAGTCCGGCGTCGTACTGGGCGAGGCGGCCCGAATCGACGGGCTGTTGGACGCCGTGCTCGCCGAGCTTGGCGCGCCCGCGCCCATCGTGGTCACGGGCAACTTCGCGCACACGATGTCGGCCCTGCTTCGCCACGACGTGACGGCGGACGAGGCCCTCACCCTCCGCGGCCTCAACCTCCTCTGGCAAGCCAACCAGCGCTAACCCGCCCTCCACGGCCACCCCACCCGATGAGTCACTTCCACGCCATGCCTGCCGTCTACTTTGACTCATTTTCCAAACAAGCCGTTACGAGCAAGAGCCGTCCGCGGATAGCATCCTGCCCCCTTCGCAAACGAGGCCCTAGACTTGGCCAAAGCTCGGTCGACGGAAGGGAACCATGGGTCTTACAAAACGGAAAAGGAGCGACTCTGACCTCTATCACGTCATGCAGCGAGGCAACTCCAGGCAGCTGCTGTTCGAAGATGACGCAGACAGACTGAAATATGTGGAGCTCGCAAATAGTGCGATTGCAAAGACTGGTGTTGGCGTCGTGGCGTGGTGCCTCATGGACAACCACACCCACCTCCTCATGCGAGGCAGACTGGAGGATCTCTCGAAATGCATGGAGCGCCTTGGTGGGTGCTACTCAAGGTACTTTGGCAAGAGGCATGACCGCGTCGGTTACCTCTATCAAGGCAGGTTTAAGAGCAAGCCCGTGTTGAGCGAGGCTCAGCTGCTAACACTCATACGCTACATCCACAGAAACCCGGTCGAAGAGGGCCTTTCAGATACCTGTGCATACCCATGGAGCAGCTATGTTGACCTTGCGGGAATGCGAAAGGAACCACTCGTCAGCATCGTCGGAGACGCCCTCGCGCTGTTCGAGTCGAAACAATCGTTCCAACTGTTCAACGAGGCACCGGAGGGGAGGCGGGAGACTCCCCGCCACAGGAAGGAGCTTCTAAGCAGCTTCGCCGCAAAGCCACCCAGGTTGACGGAATCCGACGTCAGGCAATCACTTAGCGAAATCCTGGCAAGAAGGGGTTACGAGGCGCTCCCCCATTCCGACAGGTTTGCGAGGAACGACATTCTGAGGGAATTAAAGGACCTGGGTTATACGGTCAGGCAGATCGAGCGTGCGTGCGGCATCGGGAGAAATATCATCCAGCGCGCGTAGATATGGTGCGAAAACAAGACAACCGGCCGTCAGATTTAGGGCTACCGACGCAGAGGGCAGTGTTGGGAAAATGAGTCAAAGTAGACGGCAGACTGACTCAAGATGGCAGCTAATAACCCAGGTGACCCACTCGCAGCGAAAAAAGCCGGCCGTCCAGGGGACGACCGGCTGCTAACAGCGTGTTGGGAAAATGAGTCAAAGTAGACGGCAGACTGACTCACGGGAACGAAAGGAACCGGGGTTAGGCGAGGCGAGCGATGGCGGCACGGAGGTCGTCGGTGCGGTTCGTGGCCTCCCAGGTGAAGTCGGGGTCATTGCGCCCAAAGTGCCCGTAGGCGGCCGTCTTCCCGAAGATGGGGCGACGCAGGTCCAGGTCGCGAATAATCGCACCCGGACGCAGGTCGAACACCTGCCGCACGGCCTGGTCGATCACGCGGTCGCTCACCGCGCCCGTGCCCTTGGTGTCAACGAGCACGGAGAGCGGATGCGCCACGCCGATGGCATAGGCAAGCTGCACCTCGCACTTGTGCGCAAGACCCGCCGCCACGATGTTCTTGGCCACCCAGCGCGCGGCATAGGCGGCAGAGCGGTCGACCTTGGTGCAGTCCTTGCCCGAGAAGGCGCCGCCGCCGTGGCGACCCATGCCGCCGTAGGTGTCCACAATGATCTTGCGGCCCGTGAGGCCCGTATCGCCCATTGGGCCACCCACCACGAAGCGACCCGTGGGGTTCACGTAGATGTCAGCACCCTCCCAGGCGATGCCCACGCCGTCGAGCACCGGTCTGATCACATGCTCGGTAACGTCTTGCTTGATGATGCCCATGTCCTCGATCTCGGGGTCGTGCTGCGTGGAGACCACAATCGCGGAGACCTCGACGGGCCTGCCGTCCTCGTAGCGTACGGTCACCTGAGTCTTGCCGTCCGGGCGCAGGTACGGCAGCTCGCCGCTCTTTCGAACGTCGGCGAGCTTCTTGGCCAGGCTCTGCGCGAGATAGATGGGCATCGGCATGAGAACGTCAGTCTCGTCCGACGCATAGCCAAACATCATGCCCTGGTCGCCAGCGCCGATGAGGTCAAGCGGGTCGGTGGTGCGACCGGCCTGGGCATCGAACGACTCGTCCACGCCCTGCGCGATGTCGGGGCTCTGCTCGTGAATCATGTTGATGACGCCGCAGGTATCGCAGTCAAAGCCGTACTTGGCGCGGTCATAGCCGATGCGGCGCAGCGTATCGCGAGCGATGCGCTGCACGTCCACGTAGGCCTGGGTTCGAATCTCGCCGGCGATGACCACCGTACCCGTGGTGACGAACGTCTCGCAGGCGCACCGCACGTTGTCGACCTTCGCGGGCTGCCCGTTGGGCGCCACGTAGCCATCAGCCTCGAGGCGCGCCTCCTTCTCGAGAATCGCGTCGAGTACCGCATCGGAGATCTGGTCGCAGATCTTGTCCGGATGCCCCTCGGTCACCGATTCGGACGTGAAGTAGTAGCTGCCCTCGCTCGGAACGTTGCCCGACGCGGTCACGTCCTGCTCGTTGTTGCCCATATGAAGTCCCTCCCCGACGGCCCGGCCGCCGCACGTCCGCCGCACCCTGCGGCGAAGATCTTCTCTGGCGGAGCGTAGGCACGCAACCGCCCGGGAACAAAAAACGTCCCCTCCATCACAAAGGGGACGTCGATGACAACCATATGGGTCATTGCTGCTCCCCCGTCTTCCGACCGCAACCAGCGCACGGTCGCCGAGAATTGGCACCCTGCCGAGCAGCAAACTGCGCGGTGGGTTGCCGGAGCGTCATGGGGCTCGGTCCCTCGGCTCTTTGCGACTTGCCAGCGACATATCTCATCCGCCACCAAAACGCCTCTTGACGAGCGCCCTCCCGGGCACGGGAAAGTGTATTCCCCAACTCATTTCCTGTAAACAACCGATACGCAGGGTTATGTAAACTAGCAAGCTTGCGCGCCGAGTCTGGAGCACGAGGAGCAGAAGCCGGATACACTTATGGCCGTCTGCAGCGACGCCTCACACGCCGCCCCGGACGTCAGCAGCCGCACCCAACACACCGCCGTACACAACGGCTCAACCGCAGCAGCAGGGAGAACACACGTGAGAGTTGCAGCCCGCATCTTCATGCGAGATCTCAAACGCATCTTCACAAACCCGGTGGCCACCGTCATCGCCATCGGCGTCTGCATCATCCCCTCGCTCTATGCCTGGTTCAACATCCTGGCAAACTGGGACCCCTATGGGAACACGTCCACGGTGCCCATCGCCGTCGCGATCGAGGACAGGGGCGCCGACATCTCCGACATGGGCTACACCAATGCCGGCGACATGATTCGCGACCAGCTCGAGGAGAACACGCAGCTCAAGTGGACCCTCGTCGACGAGGGCGAGGCACTGGAGGGCGTGAGGTCCGGCGCCTATTACGCCGCCTTCGTGGTGCCCGAGGACTTCACGAGCTCGCTCGCGGACGTCCTCGAGGGAGACACCCAGCAGGCCCACATCGCCTACTACGTGAACGAGAAGGCAAACGCAGTGGCACCAAAGGTCACCGACACGGGCGCCACGACGCTCGAGACCCAGATTGCCAACCAGTTCGTGAACGTGGTGGGCAAGACGGTGACTGAGAAGCTCCAGACAGCCACCAACAAGGCCGCCGGCGACATCGACTCCGCCACGCGCGGCGTGGCGACCGACCTCCACGACATCAACGACGAGCTCACCGGACTTTCGAGCGACCTGTCCGACGCGCAGGGCACCATCTCCGACGCGCGCGCCACGGTCCAACAGGCGCGCGACTCGCTTGCGACAATCTCAGGCACCGCCTCCTCGATGACGGACTCCCTGCAGGGCGCGCTCGACACGCTCTCCGGCACGCGCACCAAGGCCCAGTCGCTTGCCTCAAAGCTGGGCGCCGCGCTGGGAACCGGAAGCTCCACCATCGCGTCGATCTCGAGCACGGCCAACTATGACATCGGCCAGATCACGGGCGGCGTGGGCTGGGCCACAGGCAAGCTCGACGCCGCCATCGCACAGATCAAGGCGCTCAACGGCACCACGCAGTCCATCAAGTCCACGCTCGAGGACACCAAGACCACCATCACGAACATCCAGGCGACGGACGACGTCACGATCACCTTCCAGAGCCAGGTGACCGCTCAGTTCGACAGCGAGATCGACATCCTGGTGCAGCTCTCCGACAAGCAGCTCGCCCAGCTCGGCGCCCTGCAGCGCCTCTCGGATGACATCAAGAGCGGAAACGACGCCGTGAGCGGCCTCTCGACCTCCGTGAACGACGCCGTCCAGTCCAGCTCTCAGGCCCTCGCCAACCTGCAGTCGAGCCTCGCGACCTCCACGATGCCGCAGGTGTCCGACGCGCTCGACTCCTTCTCAGGCGTAGGCAGCAGGCTCGCCGGCACCGCAAGTGCCCTCTCCCCCATGCTCAACCAGGCAGATGGCACGCTCGCCCAGCTCGACGCCGTGCTGGCGCAGAGCGCGGACACCATCTCCCAGACGACCACCTCCGTCCAGGATGCGGCAGACAAGGTGGGCACGCTCGCCACCGACGCGGACGCCATACAGAGCGCCACGACCTTCGAGGGCATCAAGGACATCCTCGCCCTCGACCCCGAGGACGTGGGCTCCTACATGGGAACTCCCGTTGAGATGGTGAGCCAGCCGGTCTACCCCGTGAGCAACTACGGCTCCGGCGTAGCGCCCTTCTACACCAACCTCGCCCTCTGGGTGGGCGGCTTCGTCCTCGTTGCCATCTACAAGCTCGAGGTGGACGAGGAGGGCGTTGGCCACTTCAAGCCCTGGCAGGGCTTCTTTGGCCGCTGGATGCTCATGAACCTCCTCGGCCAGGTCCAGGCCATCATCTGCTGCGTGGGTGACATCGTGCTCGGCATGCAGTGCCTGGCGCCCGCCGCCTACGTCTTTGCCGGCATGGTACAGAGCTTCGTCTACGTCTTCTTCGTGTACGCCGTCTCGGTGGCCTTCAAGCACATCGGCAAGGCCCTCGGCGTCCTCGTCGTGATCCTGCAGATTCCGGGAGCCTCAGGCGTCTACCCCATCGAGCTCATGCCCGGCTTCTTCCAGAACCTGCGCCCCTGGCTGCCCTTCACCTACGGCATCAACGCGATGCGTGAGGCAGTGGCCGGCTTCTATGGCGACTACTACGTCAAGAACCTGCTCGTCCTGCTCGTCTACCTCATCCCGTCGCTGCTCATCGGCGTCACGGCGCGCCGCCACCTGCTCAACGTCAACGGCCTGTTCGACCGCAAGCTGGGCGAGACGGACCTCATGATCACCGAGCGCGTGGCGCCCAAGGGCGCGCACTTCCGCCTGTCCACCCTCGTGAAGGTCCTCATGAACTCCGACGAGTACAAGCAGACCTTCCTCGAGCGCGCGGCAAAGTTCGAGCTCATGTATCCGATGCTCGTGCGGCGCGGCTTTGCGGCCCTCATCTGGGTGCCGCTCGTGCTCCTGGCCCTCATGTTCGTGCTGCCGGCAAAGTTCGCCTTCCTCGTGTGCTGGATCGTCTCGCTCGTGGCCATCTGCGCCTTCCTCATCGTGGTGGAGTACTTCCACAGCCGCGTGAGCGCCAAGACCACGCTTGCGGACATGAGCCGCACCGAGCTCTACGGTCTGCTCGACGACGAGCTGCGCCAGGAGTTCATGGCATTCGCGCCGCTCGACAAGATGCGCCTCGACCGCACGGCACCGCGCGGATCGGCCGCCTCCAACACGGCGAACCTCGCCACGCCCAGCAGGCTCGAAAGCGCCCCGGGCAAGACGAGCTCGAGCACCGCAAATGACCCAGACGTGACCACGCAAGACGACAACGCCGAGAAGGGAGGCGACGCACGATGAGCAACATCCTCAGCTTCATCAGGCGTGATGCGCGCCACCTGCTCTCGAACGTCATCAGCCTCGTCGTGATCGTGGGCATCATCGTCGTGCCGACCTTCTACGCCTGGTTCAACATCGCCGCCATGTGGGACCCCTATGGCAACACGAAGAACCTCAAAGTGGCCGTAGCCAACTCCGACACGGGCTACAAGAGCGACCTCATGCCGCTCGAGGTCAACGTGGGCGAGCGCGTCGTCAGCGACCTGCGTGGCTCGGACTCGATCAACTACGTCGTGACCGACGAGGACGACGCCCTCGAGGGCGTTCGCTCGGGCGCGTACTACGCGGCCCTCGTCATCCCGGAGAGCTTCTCGTCGGACATGATGACGATTCTCTCGGCAAACCCCACGCACCCCCAGGTCATCTTCTACCAGAACGAGAAGGCCAACGCTATCGCCGGCATCGTCACCGACAAGGCGTCGACCACCGTGCAGCGGGACATCGACGAGTCGTTCGCGTCCTCCGTGACCTCGGCGGGAGCGGGCGTTCTCGACCAGCTCGGCACCTACCTCGATGGTGACGAGATGACGCAGGTGGCCTCCCGTCTCGACACTGCCGTCTCGGACGCGCAGGAGACCATCTCGGGCACCTCTCGGAGCGTCCGCAGCTTCTCCGCGCTCCTCGAGTCCACCCAGGGCCTGCTGAACTCCGGCACCGGCACCTTCGACACCTCGCTCTCCTCCACGCTCGACGTCGGCGGCTCCATCCGCGACACGGCGAGCGGCGTGAGGACCCTGGGCGACGCCCTCGACGGCGCCACCTCCTCCATCAACGACACACTCAACCAAAGCTCCTCGAGCTTGGGATCGGTCTCCGACGCCATCGACAACGCATTCGCCGTGGCAGGCGGCCAGACCGACAAGCTCGCGAACGCCCTTACCAAGGTGAACGACGACTACGTGAAGGTCGTCGTGGCCCAGCTGCAGACGCTTTCGGACCAACTTGCCGGAACCGACACGCTCTATGACGAGTACGAACACAGCGTCACCGAGGGCAACGTGTCAACCCAGACGATCCATCAGACGCGCCTCACCATCCAGGGTCTCAACGACCGCGTCCAGCAGGCGCTCAAGGAGATGCGCGAACTCTCCGGTCAGCTCGACAAGACCGTGAGCGACCTGGAGAAGGGCAAGACCGACGCCGAGAGCGCCCGAAGCGAGCTCCGCCGGCTGGTTGACCAGGCAAAGGGTTCGCTCTCCGACGCCCAGGTGAACTACGACGCCAACGTCCGCGGCTCGCTCCAGGACCTCGCAGGCAAGATCGAGTCTGCCGCGGATGAGGCCGAGGGTATCGCCTCGAGCCTCTCCGCGACGCTCGACTCCGTGAACTCCACGGCGGGCTCGGCGGCCCAGGGCCTCGGCGACGCCAAGACCTCGCTCGATGACACGGCGGCTCGCCTCGACGACGCGGCGGCCGACCTCGGCGAGCTCCACAGCCAGCTGCGCGCTGCCCTGGACTCCCAGGACCTCGACAAGCTACGCGCCATCCTCTCGAGCGACCCAGGCGCGCTCGCGAGCTTCATCTCGAACCCCGTCTCCGTCGACAGGAACCCGGTCTACCCCATCGAGAACAACGGCTCGGCCATGGCCCCGTTCTTCACGACCCTCTCGATCTGGATTGGCGGCGTCATCCTCTGTGCCCTCATCAAGGCCAACCCAAGCGAGGAGGCCATGGCGGAGACGGGCTGCGGGCACACGAAGGGCTATATCGGCCGCATCTTCCTGTTCGTGATGGTGGGTTTCCTCCAGGCGCTGCTCATCTGTGCGGGCGACCTCTTCTTCCTGGGCGTGCAGTGCGCCCACCCCGTCCTGTTCTTCTTGGCGGGCCTGGCCGCAAGCCTCGCGTTCGTGAACATCATCTACTCGCTCACCGCCTCGTTTGGTGACGTGGGCAAGGCCATCGCCGTGGTCCTCATGGTCATGCAGGTGGCAGGCTCCGGCGGAACGTTTCCGCGGGAGATGCTTCCTGCGGGCTTCTTCCAGACGGTGTATCCGTTTTTGCCCTTCGTCCACGCGGAGAACGCCTTCCGTGCCGCGATGTTTGGCCTCTACGGCAACGACTTCTGGCGCGAGATCGGGCTGCTTTTGCTCTACCTCGTGCCGGCGCTCTTGCTGGGCCTCGTGCTGAGGCGTCCGGTCATCAGGCTCAACGAGTGGGTGGAGCACAAGATCGAGAGCACCAAGGTGATGTAAGGGCAACGGCACGGAGGCGAGGCCCAGCGCTCCGAGCCCCAACACCCGAGCCCCAATGAGTCGCCCGCCCTGCGTCTGCCATCCCGTTTGACTCAATTCTGTTTGAAAAATGAGCCAAATGGGATGGCAGACGCATGAGTCAGGTGGTGCCACTCGGGGAAGCCTAAGCGAAGCTCACCGTCAAATGCAGACAATGAACAGCAGCTCGAACCCTATGCGGGCACGGCAGGCTACAGTGGGTGGCACACAGAAACCACCGCGAGCCGCAGGGCCCGCCTCCATGCCGGGAGAATCACATGTCAGCCCAAGCCGAACAGAACATAACCGCAGCTACCAGAACAACCCCACTATCCCGCGAGGAGGCCATCGCCCTCCTCGAGGCACCGGGAGCCGCGCCCGCAGAGCTCCTCGATAAGGCCTTCGAGCTCAGGCGAGCTCACAAGGGCCTCGTGGTAGGCGTCCAGCTGCTCACCAACGCCCGCAGCGGCAACTGCACGCAGGATTGTGCCTACTGCGCCCAGTCCAAGCGCTCGAAGGCAGACATCGAGACCTACCGCTGGGTATCCGACGAGAAGCTCGAGGCCGATGACGAGCTCGTGGCGCGTGACCACATGGCCCGCCACTGCATCGGGCTCTCCGGCATGGGCTTCACGGACGAGGAAATCGAGCGCCTGGCTGACCGCATCCGGAGCCTCAAGCGCCGGGGCGGCTCCATCTGCTGCTCCATCGGCTTTCTTACCGAGCGCCAGGCCCGCATGCTCAAAGACGCAGGCCTCGACCGCATCAATCACAACCTCAACACGAGCCGCCGCTTCTACCCAAGCATCTGCTCCACCCACACCTGGGACCGTCGTGTACAAAACATCCGCATGCTGCAGGGCCTCGGCTTTGAGATCTGCTGCGGCGGCATCATCGGCATGGGTGAGGAGCCCTACGATGTGGTCGACATGCTGATGGAGCTCCGCGAGCTCAGGCCCCAGTCCGTGCCCATCAACTTCCTCATCCCCATCGGCGGCACGCCCCTGGGCGACAGGCGCCCCAAGCCGCTCACCACGGACTTTTGCCTCAAGGTGCTCGCCCTCGCGCGCGTCCTCGTGCCAAACGCAGACCTGCGCTGCGCCGCGGGCCGTGAGCTCTATTTCCGTGGGCGCGAGCGCGAGCTCTTCCGCGTCGTCGACTCCATCTTCGCCGACGGTTACCTCACGGCCCGCGGCCAGGGCATCACCGACACCATCAAGCTCATCGAGGATGCGGGCTTCGTGTACGAGTGCGAGGCAGAGGCCGAGTAGGTCGCCATACCCGAGAGGCCAGCTATACTTGTGGCTGTATGTGAATTCGGCACAAGGAGGACAATTCATGTCCGACAGCTCCACCCCGGTACGCGTTCGCTTCGCCCCCTCTCCCACCGGCAAGCTCCATGTGGGCGGCGCCCGCACGGCCATCTTCAACTGGGCGTTCGCGCGTGCCAACAACGGCACGTTCATCCTGCGCATCGATGACACCGACCCGGCGCGCTCCACCGAGGAGAACACCCAGATCATCCTGCGCGCCATGCGCTGGCTTGGCCTCGACTGGGACGAGGGTCCCGAGGTAGGCGGCGACTTTGGCCCCTACAAGCAGATGGAGCGCCTCGACATCTACAAGAAGTGCGCCATGCGCCTTTGGGACGAGGGCAAGGCCTACCCGTGCTTCTGCTCCGCCGAGCAGCTCGCCGCAGACAAGAAGGCTGCCCAGGAGCGCCACGATCCGTTCCAGGGCTACCAGCGCCGCTGCCGCCACCTCTCCCGCGAGGAGGCCGAGGCGCGCATCGCGGCCGGCGAGCCCTACGTGCTGCGCATCAAGGTGCCCGAGGACCGCGGCGACGTCGTAATCCACGACGCGGTGCACGGCGACGTGACCTTTGACGCCAAGGAGCTCGACGACTTCGTGATCTTCCGCTCCGACGGAACGCCCACCTACAACTTCACCACCGTGGTGGACGACGCCATGATGGGCATCACGCACGTCATCCGCGGCGACGACCACCTCTCCAACACTCCGCGCCAGGTCATGGTCTACGAGGCTATGGGCGCGCCCGTGCCCACCTTCGCGCACATCTCCATGATTCTCGGTGCGGACGGCAAGAAGCTCTCCAAGCGCCATGGCGCCACGAGCGTGGAGGAGTACCAGGCCGCGGGCTACCTCTCTGACGCCTTCGTAAACTACCTCGCTCTGCTCGGCTGGAGTCCCGACGGAGAGACTACGATCGTGCCACGCGACGTCCTCGCCAAGACCTTCTCGCTCGACCGCGTGTCCAAGAACCCGGCCACCTTCGACCCGGCCAAGCTCGACTGGATCAACGCCGAGTACCTCGCGAACATGAGCGACGAGGCCTTCTGCGACCAGATCATGGTGCCCGAGCTCGCCCACGCCGGCCTCCTCGCCAGCGCCGGCGACAAGCCGCGCGCGTGGCTGCTCACGCTCGCCAGCGTCGTGAAGCCCCGCACGAAGCACCTCGGTGACGTGCCGGGTATCTGCGGCATGGTCTTTGGCACGGCCGACACCCTCGAATACGAGGAGAAGGCAGTGAAGAAAGGCCTGGCCAAGGAGGGCATGCACGCCGTGCTCGAGGCTGCCGTGTCCAAGCTCGAGACTCTCGAGACCTGGACGGCCGATGCCATCGACGCCGCCCTGGACCCTGTGCCCGAGGAGCTCGACGCCAAGAAGCGCCTCGTCTTCCAGGCCATCCGTGCCGCTGTCTGCGGCAACCTCGTGAGCCCGCCGCTCGGCGTCGTCATCGAGCTCGTGGGCAAGGATGACGCCCTCGCCCGCCTGCGCCGCGCCGAGGAGCTGGCCCTCTAGGCTGCCCTCGCGCGCCCGAATGGCGCGCGGGTATCCGAGGCCTCTTCAAGCGCGCAGAGTACAGCACGTGAAGACGCCGACAGCAAGCGAGCTGCGACAGCGGGCCCGCGGCCAGTATCTGGCCGCGGGCCC
>NZ_CAAKON010000029.1 GCF_901212655.1 Olsenella uli
AGGTGTTCGGATAAAGTTGATAATCAAGGCGTTTGCGTTCTTGCACGTAGGCGCGCACTTTTCTTTGACGGTTCCCGCACATCATGTTATTATGGCGGCGTGATGAGGCTGCGTTTCGATCAGGACGGCGCAGCCAGCAGGGAGCCGCCTTCGGGCGGCTTTCTGCTTTTTAAGGAGTCACATTGGATAAACCGTTCAAGACCTACGACGAGCTCATCGACCTTCTGGAGATGCGCGGCCTGTCAACGGGGCCAAACGCTAGGTTCATCCTTGAACACGAGGGGTACTACCCCGTCGTGAACGGTTACAAGGACCCGTTCCTCAAGTCGTCGGACAGGTTCAAGCCAGGTGCCACACTCGATGAGGTCTACGCGCTGTTCGTGATGGACAGAAGGCTCCGCTCCATCATGTTCCGCTACATGGCCCTGTGCGAAGGCATGCTAAAGACGGTCTCGACCTACGTGTTCTGTTCGCGGCACGCGGACGACAATGAGGCCTACCTAGACACTTCAAACTACGCCCATGACGCAAGACGCTCCAGGGTAGCAAGGGCGATCGTGCGCGAGATGTCCAGGGCCATAGGGCGCGTCCCCGGCGAGTCGCCGAAGTTCAAGAAGGATTACCTCGACCATTATCAGAAGAACCACGACAACGTGCCGCTGTGGGTAACGATGAACTGTCTCAGCCTCGGGCAGGCCTTCAAGTTCTACTCCGCACAGGACGAGTCGACGAGGTTCGCCATAGCGCAGGAGTTCCAGCGGATGCACCGCGCATCACACCCCGCCAACCCGCGCCGGATAACCCATGCGTCATTGGAGAGGTCGTTCGACCACATAAAGGACTTCCGCAACATCTGCGCGCATGACGAGCGCCTGTACTGCGCCCGCGTCGACAGGTCGAAGAGCACCGACTTCAGGAGGCTCCTGTCTGACATGAGGACGATACTCACGCCAGACGAGTGCGAAGCCCTCCTCGCCGACGTCCGCAAAGTGCTCGCCTTCGCCGACGAGCGGATTGCGACGGTCCCCATCGAATCGATACTCAGCCGGATGGGACTGGCATCGTTGCGAGAGCTTGACGGCGTGCTGAGGGGCGACTGCTAGGCCATTTTCGTAGCCCCACGAAAGTGGCGGCATAGGGCCGCGTGATACCATGGTGACGTGATGAGGCCCGGCGACGGTACGTCCGGCCGGGCCACGGAAGGGTCGCCAGCGATGGCGGCCCTTCTTGTTTGGAGGCTCATCATGATTGAAGCCCGTTCACCCATTGCATCGGCCGGCATGCGCGACGCCGGAACGGGGGCGAGGTAGCCATGCCAAAGGGAAGGCCAATGACGGGCTCGGTCGAGCGCCGCGGCGGCTCGTGGCGGGTCCGCGTGCGCGGCAAGGGCATCGACATGTCGAGGACCTACCGCGGCATCACGCGCGAGGAGGCCGAGGCGCGGAAGGTCGCCCTGATGCAGAGCGCGGGCGGCGTCGCGTCGGCCGCGGACGCGGCGATGACGGTCTCCGACTACTACTGGGGCATATTCCGCGACAAGCCGAGCGTCCGCGGCAAGCCCCGCGGCGAGGCCACGACGCGCTGGTATGACGGCAGCATGACCAGGTACGTGCTGCCGCAGATGGGCGACGTGCGCCTGCGCGACGTGAGCCACGCGCTCATAAGGCGCGTGATCTACTCCGCCGCGTCGCCCGCGAACTGCAAGCGCGCCCTCTCGGCGGTGCTTCGCAGCGCCTACGACGACGGCCTGCTCGACGAGCGCCCCCTCGACAGGCGCGTGCCCGTGCACCGCGAGCGCAAGCCGCAGGCCCTGCCGTGGAGCCGCTTCGAGGCCATGGCGGCCCTGGAGGCCGCGCGCGACGCCACGCCCGACATCGAGCTCTACTGCGTCCTCGGCCTCTCGGGCCTGCGCAAGGAGGAGTGCCTGGGCGCCAGGCCGCTCGACATCCGCGAGCAGTCGACCTACTCGGTCGTGACCGGCGAGGAGGTCAGGACCATGACCGTGAGCGTGGCGCGCACCTACACCGACGAGGGCGGCTGGGCCGAGGGTGCCAAGAACGACTTCAGCGTCCGGACCGTGCCGGTCCTCGCGGCGGGCCGCGACCGCGTGCGCGCCAGGCTCGCCGAGCTGCGGGCGGCCGCCGAGGCCGAGGGCCGCGCCGACGAGTGGGCCGCGGGCCGCCTCATCCCGTTCACGTCGTCGGGCTTCTACCACCGCTGGCTCCGATGGTGCCGCGAGGCCGGGCTGCGCCCGATACCGACGAACATGCTTCGCCACACGTCCGACACGCTCATGCTCACCGCGGGCGTCGAGGCGGACCTCTCGGACAGGATGCACGGCCGCACGGAGCACTCGAGCACCTACGGCAGCTACTTTAGGCCCGATGTCGCGCTCATGGAGGAGGCGAGCCGGAAGGTCTCCGACGTCCTGCGCCGCGCCTGACGACCTTGGGACGCAATGGGGCGCATCCCGGTCCCACCTGGTTTCCAGATAGCCGCCGCTGTCGAAAACGCTACCATATATGTATGCAGGTTGGCGACGCGTCCGCCGGAGGGCGTGCCGGTTCTTTTAATCCCAAGGTCCAGGGTTCGAATCCCTGACGGCGCACCACGTCTCACCAGGGGCCCCGGCAACGGGGCCCTTTGTGGTTCCTGCCGCCTCGCGGGGGATCCGAACCCAGGGGGGGGCGGAGCCCTGCCTACATACTCATGGGCGTGCCGTGTCCCCCGCGTCTCCGTGGCACAATAGAAGAGATGGACCGTCGTGCCTCCCTAGTCAAAGGAGCCTTCATGATTGATCGCTATACCCGTCCTGAGATGGGCCACATCTTCTCCCTCGAGAACAAGTACGCCGTGTGGCAGGAGATTGAGGTGCTGGCCTGCGAGGCCCAGGCCGAGCTTGGCAAGATTGGCATCACCAAGGAGGAGGCCGCCTGGATTCGCGCGCACGCGAAGTTCAACAAGGAGGAGGTTGATGCCATCGAGGCTGTCACCAACCACGACGTCATCGCCTTCCTCACCAACATGGGCAGCTACATCGACGCCAACGTGCCCGAGGGCGACCCCAAGCCCAGCCGCTGGGTCCACTACGGCATGACCAGCTCCGACCTCGGCGACACGGCCCTCTGCTACCAGCTCACGCAGGCCTGCGATCTCATCATCGAGGACGTTCGCAAGCTTGGCGAGATCTGCAAGCGCCGCGCCTTCGAGGAGCGCAAGACCCTCTGCGTTGGCCGCACGCACGGCATTCACGCCGAGCCCATGACCTTTGGCATGAAGTTTGGCTCCTGGGCCTGGGAGCTCAAGCGCGACCTCGACCGTCTTGCCGATGCGCGCAAGAACGTGGCGTTTGGCGCCATCTCCGGCGCGGTGGGCTCCTACAGCTCCATCGAGCCGTTCATCGAGGAGTACGTCTGCGAGCACCTCGGCCTCGTGCACGACCCGCTGTCCACGCAGGTCATCAGCCGTGACCACCACGCCTACCTTGCCGGCGTGCTTGCCACTACGGCAGCCACGTGCGAGCGCATCGCCACCGAGGTCCGCAACCTCCAGCGCACCGACACCCTCGAGGCCGAGGAGCCGTTCAAGAAGGGTCAGAAGGGCAGCTCCGCCATGCCCCACAAGCGCAACCCCATCACGATGGAGAAGGTCTGCGGCCTCTCCCGCGTGGTGAAGGCCAATGCCCAGGTTGCCTTCGACAACGTTGCCCTCTGGCACGAGCGCGACATCTCGCACTCCTCCGCCGAGCGCGTGGCGCAGGCCGACAGCTTCATCGCACTCGACCACATGTTCCAGTGCCTCATCCGCGTGGTTGACGGCCTGATCCTCTATCCGAAGCAGATGGAGGCCAACCTCAACAAGACCCGCGGCCTGGTGTACTCGTCCAAGGTGTTGCTCGCCCTCGTTGACACGGGCATCACGCGCGAGGACGCCTACAAGATCGTGCAGGAGAACGCCATGGCCACCTGGCGCGAGGTTCAGCAGTGCGAGCCGGGCACGACCCTGCGCGAGAAGCTCGAGGCCGACCCGCGCTGCACCGTGAGCGCCGGGAAGCTCGATGAGATCTTCGACCCGTGGGACTTCCTCACGCGCGTCGACACCGTGTTCGATCGTCTGGAGGCACTGAGCTTCGAGGCGTAGGATCCATACTTGGCGGCCGGCAGCTTCCATGATTGTCGGTCGCCGTGTTTCTGTTGCTAGTGGCGCGCTGGGGAATTGTGCGCCTGGGGAGGACGTTCATGTTCAGCTATGACTACAAGCCGCGCGGGGTGTGCTCGCGCATGATTCACATCGGGCTCTCCGATGACGGCAAGACCGTCGAGCAGGTCTCGTTTGAGGGTGGCTGCAACGGCAACCTCAAGGCCATCGGCAAGCTGGTGGCCGGCCACCCCGTGGACGAGATCTGCCAGATTCTCTCAGGCAATACTTGCGGCCCGCGCAACACGTCGTGTGCCGACCAGCTTGCCCGCGGCCTTCGTGCCGCGGAGGACGAGCTCGCCGGCGTGGCACCCGAGGCCTAGCAGTGAGTATCCTGCGTCATGCCGTGTCGAGGAGGAGCTTCCTCAAGGGAAGCGCCATCGCCGGCGCGGGAACCATCGCGATCTCTACGCTCGCCTCGTGCTCGTCTTCGTCCAAGGGCGACCAGGCGCAGCCGACGGTCGTCGACTCTGGCTCTGCCACGTATGTGGTGAGCAGTGGAAGCAACGAGGGCGTGTACCAGCAGGCATCATCTGACAACGGTGGTGTGACCTCGCTTTCCGAGGCCGGCACCTGGAGCCTTCCGCTCGGATGCGTGCTCAGGCCGGCGGAGGGTTCCTGGCGCCCGTACGTGACGCCCGTGGTGGGCGGTGCCCACATGACGTCCGCCGGCGCCTTCTCCATCTCCTCTGGCACCTCGGTGCCGCTCGTGGAGACTCCGCAGGCCGGCGGTAACTACGTTGTCTATGACGCGCGCTGCTCGGACTCGGTCTTTGCATGGGTTGAGCTCAACCTTGTCACGCGCGACTGGAAGCTCTTTGCGGCGGCGCTCTCCGCGGGTGGGACGCTCGGTACGGTGTCGACGCTCTGGGAGGCGAGCTCTGACTACGAGCCTCCCCACGTCTGTTGCAGTAGGGCTAGCGTTATCTGGCTGGTGATGCCGTCTGGCGGCGGAAGCAGGACTACGGAGAACTCCTCCTGCTACCTGTGGCAAGCGGGGGGTACCTCGGCAGACGAGGTGGTTCGCTCTCCCGGCCGCTTTGCCTGTGGGCCCTCTGTCTCAGACGGCATGGTGACGCTCGTGCCGCGCGTCCGCTCCAGCGAGAGCGGCAGGTTCTATGGCATCACGGCCTACTCGCTGGACAACAAGCTCTCCTCCACCGAGGCGGAGCTCGTGCTGCCGCAGTCCGTCTACCCGCTCTATGCGGTGCGCATGGATGACAAGTTCGCGTTCTCCATCGAGGCGAACTTTGGAACGGGCGGCCTGCTGGGAAACATGGGCACCTATATCGGCAACGGCGACGACCCCTTCGTGGTGCTCCCCCGCGAGCCGTCTGCCGAGGTCTCGGGGAAAAACGGCGTATACCTCGTGAAGACGAGGGCCTCACACGTTATCCTGGACACCAACGCCCGGACCTATGCCACGCTCGTGGCACCCAATCGCTCTCTTGACTACGGCGACTACCCGGCAAGTGAGGGGACCACCTCAACCTTTGTGACCTTTGCCACCGTCAAGGACGAGGACACGGGCTTCCCGAGCTCCGTGACCGTGCGAGCCTTCAGTCTCTAGCTGTGGTTTTATGGCGCTGCTGCGGTGGTCACGTTTCTCATGCCCTGGCACGGGAAACGCTGCCGCCGCTTTCTGTTTGGCGGGGTATTGGCCTCTCCCCCTTGTCCTTCCGCCTGCCTGCTCCAGGCCGTCCGCGGAGCCTGTGGTTCTGCTGAATGTGCCTGTGGGGTAGACTATTTGCGTGAATGCCCGCCCGCCCAACGGGAAGGGCGGCGGACGAGAACAGACTTAGGGAGGCCATCATGGCTTCGGATGCGAAGAAGATTCTGCTTGTAGAGGACGAGAAGGCCATTCGCGAGGCCGTCGCCGCCTACTTCGAGCGCGAGGGCTACTGGGTGCGTGCCGTAGGCGATGGCCAGACGGCCGTCGAGGAGTTTGAGAAGCACGGGTTCGACCTCGTGGTGCTCGACCTCATGCTGCCCAAGCTTTCCGGCGAGCGCGTCTGCCGTGCCATTCGCGATGAGTCCGATGTGCCCATCATCATGGTTACGGCCAAGGACCAGGTTGAGGACCGCATCATCGGTCTCGAGCTTGGTGCCGATGACTACCTCGTCAAGCCGTTCTCCCCGCGCGAGCTCGTCGCCCGCGTGCGCGCGCTGCTGCGGCGTGCCCGCACTGAGAGCGAGCCGCAGGTTGAGGTACTCGACTTTGGCGACCTCGTCATCAACATCTCTGCGCACAAGGTGACCGTCCGCGGCAAGGAGGTCGACCTCACTGCCTCCGAGTTCAAGCTGCTCACCACGCTCGCCCGTTACCCGGGCCAGGTTTACAGCCGCATGGAGCTCGTCGAGAAGGTCCTTGGCTACGACTTCGAGGGCTACGAGCGCACCATCGACTCCCACGTGAAGAACCTTCGCGCCAAGCTCGGCGACGACCCGCGTCACCCCACGTGGCTCTACACCGTACATGGCGTGGGCTATCGCTTCGATGCGCCCGAGCCCGGCAAGAGCGACAAGTAGCAGCGGGCTGGCATGGTTCCCGCAAAGCTCATCATAGGCAAGCGCGTTCGTGCGGACCGGGCCTCCGAGAGGGAGCCCGGTTCGTCTGCTACGTCCGACTCCGCGCGGGCCTCCTGGAAGACGCTCTCAAACCGCAAGAGTCGGCACATGTCCTATCGCGGCCGCATGACCATCATGTTTGCCCTGGTTGCGGGTATTACGGCCGTTATTCTGGTGGGCGTTCTCGGAGTTACCTGGGAGGCCCAGTTCCTGAGCTACACGCGCTCCAACATGGAGCGCTATGCCTCCTCGGTGGCCGACACGCTGGCAGATGCCTACACCGCCGAGAAGGGTTGGGACGCGGACAGCGTCGAGCGCACGGTGCAGGCCGCGTCCATCTCCAGCGACGTTGGGGTGCAGGTCATCGATGACGACAACGTGATCATCTATGACGACACCTGGGCGCGCAACACCGGCAACCACACGGTGGAGCATGGCGAGGCCGAGAGCGGCGGAAGCGCAAGCTCGAGCGTGGTTCCCGCCAATGCCGACGCCGTGGTGTCGCACGAGGTGAAGCTTGCGGACGGCACCGTGATAGGAACGGTGAAGCTCTGGGCCTTCGGGAGCGAGGCACTCATCACCAAGGGGGACGCGGCGTTCCGCAAGAGCTCGTACGGTGCCGTTGCCACGGCTGGCATCGTGGCCGTCATGCTCGCCTGCATCATGGGTGTGCTCGTGTCTACGAAGCTCGCCAAGCCCATCAAGTCCATCACGTCCACGGCGGCGCAGATTCGCTCGGGCGACCTCACGGCTCGCACCGGCATTACGGGTGACGACGAGATTGGCCAGCTGGGCGAGACGTTCGATGACATGGCCACGTCGCTCGAGCGCGACCTCAAGCTCGAACACCGCCTGACGGGCGACGTTGCCCATGAGCTTCGCACGCCGCTCATGGCGATGCTCGCCACGGTCGAGGCCATGCAGGACGGCGTGCTTCCGGCGGACGAGGAGCATCTCGAGACCGTGGCGAGTGAGGTTCGTCGCCTCTCCCGCCTCGTTGCCGCCATGCTGCAGCTTTCGCGCATCGAGAACGGCACCACGCCGTTCAAGCCGGAGAAGACCGACGTCGTGGGGCTCGTGCGCTCTATCGTCACCTCACAGGAGCAGCTCTTCGCAGACCGAGGCCTTCGCCTGCGCATGGACGTAAAGACGCCGCGCAAGGAGCTGTACTGCGACATCGACCGCGACATGATTCGCCAGGCGGTCATCAACCTCATGTCCAACGCGCTGCGCTACACGCCCGACGGTGGCTGGGTTGTGGTGAGTGTGGAGCAAGATGGCAGGGACGCCGTGATTGCGGTGTCCGACACCGGTATCGGCATCGCCAAGGAGGACCTCGCACGCGTGTTCAGTCGCTTCTGGCGTTCGGATGCAAGCCGCGAGCGCGAGAGTGGTGGCCTGGGAGTGGGACTCTCGGTCACGAAGGAGATTATCGACCGTCACCACGGCTACATTGCCGTGGAGTCCGAGCTCAACCACGGCACGAAGTTCACGCTGCACATCCCGCGAGACCAGGGCAAATCCCAGAGCCAGTCGCAGCCCGCGCAGGACGCCAAGTAACTTCATCAATCATGGAGGGTCCCGTTTCTTGCTTGGCTGTGCCGGGATGAGAAATGGGGCCCGCGCGTGCGCCGCATTGCTAGAATAAGCATTTGGTACTGTCGCTGTAGAGCGGCACAGAATCAAACATGTAGAGGGAAAGCGGTGCATATGGCAGCTATCGGAAAGCGTCCAGATTCGCAGGGCAAGGTTCGCGACATCTACGATTGCGGCGATGCGCTGCTGATGGTGGCCAGCGATCGCATCAGTTGCTACGACTACATCCTTCCGGATGAGATTCCGTACAAGGGTGAGATCCTTACGCGCATCTCCGACTTCTGGTTCAATAAGTTTGCGGACATCATGCCCAACCACGTCATCACGATGGATCCGGCCAAGTTCCCGGCCGAGTACGCCGAGTATGCCGACTATCTGGCCGGCCGCTCCGTGCTTGTGAAGAAGGCCAGGACCATTCCCATCGAGTGCATCGTGCGCGGTTACCTCACCGGTTCCGGCAAGAAGACGTATGACGAGAACGGCACCGTCTGTGGCATCAAGCTCCCGGACGGCCTGACCGAGGCCTCCAAGCTTCCCGAGCCGATCTTCACGCCTTCTACCAAGGCCGAGTATGGTGAGCATGACGAGAACATCTCGTTTGAGCGCTGCGCCGAGATCGTGGGCGAGGACGTGGCAGAGCAGCTCCGCGATGCCTCTCTCAAGATTTACAAGGCAGCTGCCGAGTATGCCGCCACGCGCGGCATCATCATCGCCGACACCAAGTTCGAGTTTGGCTTCATCGACGGCCAGCTCACCATCATCGACGAGTGTCTCACGCCTGACTCCAGCCGCTTCTGGCCTGCCGAGGGCTATGCCGAGGGTCACGTGCAGCCCAGCTTCGACAAGCAGTACGTGCGCGACTGGCTGCGCGCCAACTGGGACATGCAGGGCGAGCCTCCCCACATCCAGGCCGATGTCATTGAAGGTGCCTCCAAGCGCTACCAGGAGGCCTTCGAGATCATCACTGGCGAAAAGTTCGTGCCCATGAAGGAGAGCAATGTCTCAGCGTAGTCCGTTCAACGAGCGAAACATGGGCAAGACGACCGACGGCGAGGAGGGCTCCAAGCCGGCGGGCATGACGCGCAGGTCGCTCTCGAAGGGCAAGCCCGCCCGTCCTGCCGCCGAGGGCGTCCGCATTGTTTCGTCCAAGTCCAAGGGCAAGTCTGTCTCCTCGCGCCCCCTCACCAAGGAGGAGCGCAAGGAGAAGCGCCGTGCGGAGCGCGAGGAGGAGGATCAGGTTGCCAACATCACCGAGATGGTGATGAAGCAGGATTCTCGCTATCTGGGTCGTCGTCGCGTCTGGTGGGGCCTGCTCATCGCCGGCATCATCTGCATCGCCGTCTCGTTTGCGGTCAACTACGCCTTTGGCACGGATGCCAAGAACTACGACCTTACCACGTCGGTGGGTGTGATCTCCACGGTGCTGCTCGTGCTGTCTTACGCCATCATCATCGCGGCGATTGTCTGGGAGTTCGTCAAGATTCGCCCGATTCGCAACGAGTCGATGGCAAAGGTGCGTGGTATGAGCGCCAAGCGTCGTCGTGCCGTCGTTGAGGCCAACTACGCCGCCGAGGAGCAGCGCAGGGCCGAGAAGGCAGTGCGAAAGGCTAAGAAGTAGGTTAGTTTCGGCCGCCCTTCGGGGCGGCCGTCATGCGGAGGGAGAGCGTCATGGGGGATGGGGAAGCGAAGGGCGCAACCGAGTTTGCAGCAGAGTACCCCGAGCTTGCGGCGCGGATGGTCAAGGCACTCTCTCGAGCGGATGAGGCAGAGACTCCGTGGCCCGTTTCAATGAGCTTTGTGGCGTCACATGACATTGTGGCGATCATCGGTAATCTGCCAGGTAGTGACGAGGACTCCGACGAGACTTCGTCTGAGGTCATTGACTCTGTGATCGATGCTGCCGTCTCCCGCGGCCTCATCCACAGCGCGCGCGAGGTTGGCGAAGACGGCCTGGCTATTGCCGTTGCCCGTTGTTGCCGTGGCGGCTCGATTGGCTGCTACATCGCGGTTGACGACCACGAGATCAGGCCGGAGGACGCCGAGGTTGCACTTGCGGGCTGCGTGCTGGTCTCGCTTCCGTGCGACCGCGTGGAGCAGCTGGCGGACGCGCTTGATGATGTGGACGTCCCTTATGCCGCGCTCGGTCAGGTGGGCGGCGACCACATCATTGTGGCGGGTGTGCCGAGCAACGAGACGTATGTAGACCTCGCGCTCAGTGAGCTGTAGAATAGTTTTCTGTGCTTGGGCGCATTGGGGCCAGGCCCCAGACATAGTGCCTCCGTAGCTCAGGGGATAGAGCACCGCTCTCCTAAAGCGGGTGTCGACAGTTCGAATCTGCCCGGGGGCACCAGACAAAACAGCAGGTCAGAGGTGGTAAAGCCTCTGGCCTGCTTTTGTTTATGAGAGAGGTGTATCCGCATCGCATGAGTCAGCTTGAGCTAAGTCTGCCGTCTACTTTGACTCATTTTTCTGACACTGATCTGTTGGGAAAATGAGTCAAAGTAGACGGCAGGCTGACCGGCAGGCTGACTCATGGCTGAGGTTGCGCTCATACAAGAAACGGGGATGGCGCGCTGTTTGCGTGCCATCCCCGTTTTGGTTCTATGTCTTTGCTCACTTACTGGCCGTCAGCGAGGTCCTCGCTGCCGCTTCCAGGCGTGGTTGGCTTGGATGGGCCTCCGGTATTGCCTGTATTCTCGGAGCCGCTGTTGCTGTTGTTGGAACTCCCCGTGTTGCCGGTGGTGGCGTTGTGGCTGCTGTTTCCGGTGGTGGGGCTGCTAGTTGCCGCGGAGGTGGTGACTGCGGGCTTGGCGCCTTGGGAGACAGTGAGGGTAATCGTGGCACCCTTCTCCTGCTCGCCGGTGGGGCTCTGGGAGATCACGTAGCCCTTGGCCGTGTCACTGCTGTAGTCATACTCGATGTCCACAGAGAAGCCGGCGCTCTCAAGGGCGGACTTGGCGGAGTTGGCGCCCTCGCCGGAGTGGTCGCCCGCGTCTGCCTTACCCTTGCCCTTGGAGATGTGGTAGGTGATGGTGTCACCCTCCTTGGCGGTGCTGCCGGCGACGGGGTCTTGCGAGGCAACCTTGCCACTCTCGACGCTGTCCGACTCCACGGAGTCGCCGGCTGTGCCCTTCAGGCCCACCTTCTCCAGCTCGGCGTTGGCCTCGGACGGGGACTTGCCGCTCAGGTTGGGAACCGTCACCTCGGCCGCAGGCTGCTTGCCCTTGGAGAACACGAGGTTGATCTTAGTGCCCTTGCCCTTCATCTCGCCTTGGTCGGGGTCCTGGCTGATGAGCTTGCCCTCCTCGACCGTGTCGCTGTAGTCCTGCGTGACGTTGCCCACCTCGAAGTAGTTGTTGTACTTGGCGATGGCGGCGCGCGCCTGGGTTTCGGTCATGCCCGCGAGGTTGGGGATGGCCTGCTGCTCGGGATCTGCCATCAGCGAGGTGATGGCAAAGGCGATAAGCGCGATGACGGTTATGGCGCCAATCACGATGCCTGCTACCTTGCCCTTGGAGACGGGCTTCTTCTCGGGCATGTCGGTTAGGCCATGCTGGGGCCCGCTGGCAACGGGGATGCGGCCAGTCTGCATCGGTGTGGCCGTCGTTCGGTTCATGGACTGCGTGCGGCCGTTGCGGTTCATGACGTTGGTGGGCGCGGCGCTGATGAGCGAGGTGGCCTCGCCCAGGTTCACGATGCGGCCGGCTAGGTAGTCATTGAGCACGCGGCGCAGCTCATCGGCCGTCTGGAAGCGGTCGGCCGGGTTCTTCTGCATGCATTTGAGGATGATGCCCTCGAGCGTGGCATCAACGTTCGGGTTGATCTGGCTAGGCGGAACCGGCTGCTCCTGCACCTGCTTGAGTGCCACGGAGATGGCGTCGTCGCCGTCGAAGGGGACCTTGCCGGTGGCGGCCTCGTACATCACGATGCCCAGGGAGTAGAGGTCGGAGGTGGGGCCAAGCTCCTTGCCCTGCGTCTGCTCGGGGGAGACGTAGTGGGCGGTGCCCAACACCGAGTTGTCGGCCGTGAGGTGGCTGTTCTTGGCGCGCGCGATGCCAAAGTCCATCACCTTGATGTTGCCGTCGGGCTGCACCATGATGTTCTGCGGCTTGATGTCGCGGTGGATGATGTCATGCTTGTGCGCCACGCTCAGCGCCTGGCAGATTTGCGAGCCAATCTGTGCCACCTTGCGGCAGTCGAGGGCACCGTGCTTGCGGATGCCGCTCTTGAGGTCGGTTCCGCGCAGGTACTCCATGATGATGTAGTAGGTGTCCTGGTCACGGCCCCAGTCGTAGACGCCCACGATATAGGGACTCTGAAGGCCGGCGGCCGCTTGGGCCTCCTGCTTGAAGCGCGCCGCAAAGGAGGGGTCGGCGGCGTACTGCGGAAGCATCGTCTTGATGGCGACCGTGCGTCCCAGCACGTTGTCGAGGCCGCGATACACCGTTGCCATGCCGCCAATGCCAATCTTGTCTTGGACGGTGTATCGTCCCCCGAGAACCCTATCTGCCATTCCCTGCTCCCATTCTGCCTGCGCGGCTTCCCGCGCTCGTATATTCCCTCATTTGCGAGAACTCACTCGCTTGCTGCCCGTCGTCGCGTGGGCGACGCGTTCCGCTCCAGCGTCTTTGACGCGCGGGCCCCTGTCCCGCCTCGCTCGTCATGAGTTGGAGCCGTTCGCCTGGACGTTCAGCGTCTTGGCTATGACCTCGCCGGCAATTTCGGCGGCAAGGCCGTGGACGTCTTCCTCGGGCGTGCCCTCTACGCAGATGGAGATGGCGAGCGTCGGGTTGTCATAGGGCGCAAAGCCCACGAAGAGCGAGTTGATGTTGCCGTTGGCCACCTCGGCCGTGCCGGTCTTGCCGGCAACGCGGGCACCGCGCACCTGGGCGGAGACGCCGGAGCCGTTCTGGACCACCTCCAGCATGGCCTCCTTCACGGTGTTGGCCGTGTCTGAGGAGACGGCCCGACCGAGGCTCTTGGGCTGGGTGGTGGAGACCGTGACTCCCTCGGGCGAGAGCACGTGGTCGACCACGTAGGGGTTCATGGCGGTGCCGCCATTGGCGATGGTGGCGACCGTGACGGCGTTCTGCATGACCGTGGTCTGCGGGCCCGCGGGGCTCGCGTGCTGACCCACCGGCTGGCCGATGCCAGACCAGGCGGTCTCCCACTCGGTCATCTCCGAGGGCTCCGGCATGAGCGAGGCCTTGGTGTTGAAGTCCTGGCCCAGAGAGGTGCCGTAGCCAAAGGCCTTTGCCCTGGCAACGAGGTCTGAGGAGCCCACCTGCGTGGCAAGCTGGCCAAAGGCCGTGTTGGCGGAGACGGCAAACGCGCGGCGCAGCGTGATGGCGCCATAGCCGCGGTCGTTGACGTTGGTGACCGCCGCGCCTCCGATGTCCATGGACGACGGGGCGTCATAGGTGGAGTCGAGGTTGGCGATGCCCTTCTCGAGCGCCGCAGACAGCGTGATGGTCTTGAACGTGGAGCCCGGGGTGTAGAGCGACTGCGTGGAGCGGTCTACGAGTTCGCCGTTGCTGTCGCTGCCAGAGATGATGTTGGAGATCTCGCCATAGGAGTACGTTGGCGAGGAGGCCTTGGCGAGCACGGCACCCGTCTGCGGGTCGAGCACCACGATGGCGCCCGTGCGGCCGTCCAGCGCGTCCTCGACCGCCTGCTGGATGCGGGAGTCGATGGTGAGCACCACGGAGTTGCCCGGCTGCTTGACGCCGGCGAGGGAGTAGAGGGCGTTCTGCCAGTTGGAGTAGTCCGCGCGGCCGGTGAGCGAGTCGTTCATCGAGGCCTCGACGCCCGTGGCGCCGTACTGCGTGGAGAGGTAGCCCACGGTGTGCACGGCGAGTGAGCCCCGCGGGTAGGTGCGCACGTAGGTGCCATCGGCCTGCTTGAGCGACTCGGCCAGCGTCACGCCGTCGGACGTGATGATGGAGCCGCGCTGCACGTAGGCGCTCTTGGCGATGGTGTGGTTGTTGTTGCTCATCTGCTGGTAGTCGGCCGCCTTGACCACCTGCACGTAGGTGAGGTTGGCGATGAGGGCGGCAAAGAGCAGCGAGAAGAAGGTTACGAGCGCCGTGAGGCGGTTGCCGAGTGCCACGCGTCCGAGAACGCCGCCCTCCGGCGTGCCGAGGCCCATGCTCGCGCGCGCATGCTTGCCCTGCACGACGGGCTGGGCGCTCGTGGCGCCGGCCACGATGAGCGGCGAGGGGGTCTGGGTGGTGCCGTCTCCCTCGGGCAGCTTTGCGCGGCCCGTGCCCTCGTCTCCGGCGCGCAGGAGCAGTGCCGCGACGATGAAGCTGGAGAGCAGCGAGGAGCCGCCCTGGCTCATGAACGGCAGGGTGACGCCTGTGAGGGGCAGCAGGCGGGTGACGCCACCCACGATGAGGAAGGCCTGGAAGGAGAGGGAGGCCGTGAGGCCAACCGCCGTGAAGGCGCTCATGTCGCTCTTGGCGCGCGCGGCGGTGGTGAGGCCACGTACCGCGAGCAGCATGAAGAGCATGAGCACGGCGCCGCCTCCGAGAAGGCCCATCTCCTCGGCGATGGCGGAGAAGATGAAGTCGGACTCAACGACCGGGATGAGCGTGGGCATGCCCTTGCCGATGCCGGCGCCTACAAGGCTGCCGTCGGCGATGGAGAAGAGGGACTGCACGATCTGCAGACCAGAGCCCGAGGGATCCTGGAATGGGTCGAGCCAGATTTGCACGCGCACGCGGACGTGCGAGAACATGCTGTAGCAGAAGACGCCGCCGATGCCCAGCAGCAGGATGCTCACGATGACGTAGCTCGCCCGGCCGGTTGCCACGTAGAGCATGATGACGAACATCGTGAAGAAGAGCAGGGCGCTTCCGAGGTCGCGCTCGAAGATGACGACGAGCAGGCAGACGCCCCAGACGAGGAACATCGGCAGCAGCATGCGCAGACGCGGGAGGGTGAGTGGTCCCACGCGCCTGGAGCTCGCGGAGAGCAGCTCGCGGTTCTCGGCCAGGTAGGCGGCGATGAAGAGTGCTATGAGGATCTTGGCCAGCTCGCCCGGCTGGAAAGAGAAGCCGCCGATGAGAATCCACAGCTTGGAGCCGCTGATCTCGGTGCCGATGAACATCGGCAGCATGAGCAGGATGGCGCCGGCGATGCCGAGCGTGTATTTGTAGTCTGCGAGGTGGTCGAGGTTGGGCACGGCGGCAAGCGTTGCCACCATGGCCGCAACCGAGACGAAGAGCCATACCACCTGGCCCATGGCCTCGTCTGGCCTGAGACGCGTGACGAAGGTGACGCCGATGCCCGCGAGCACGAACACGATGGGCAGGATGGCGGGGTCTGCCCCGGGCGCGAGCAGGCGAATGCCGATGTGTGCCGCCACGAAGGTGGCGAGAAGGCCGATGGGCACGGCAAGCGTCTGCACCGTGAGCTGGGCCCCGGTGTTCATGACGTACATGGAATAGATGAGCAGGACGGGGATGGCACCGGCCCCGAGCAGGAGCAGCTCGGTAGTGCGCCTCGAGCCTCCGTGTACGCGTGCCATGCTACTCGCCCCCCTGGGTCTGTGCGGTCGTCTCCGGCGCGATGGCCGTCTCGGTCGTCGTCTGGTTGGTCGCGGGGGCCTGGCCCGCGGCCCCGGGGCCAGCGGCGCCGGTGGCGTCTCCCACAGACCCGCCGTTGCTCTCCGACTGGGCGCTTGCGGCCACGTTCTCGGCCTTGGCGCGGTTCTCGGCCACCTGGTCCTCGTAGGCCTTCACGGTCTTCTGGGCGTCCTGGAAGCTGGAGACCGAGATGCCGGCGGCAAGCTGATGCTGCGTGGCGTCGGGCAGGTCCTTGAGGCTCACGGTGCTGGCCTTCTCGAGGCCGGAGAACTGGATGCCAAACACCGAGGCGTGGACGCCGTGATAGATGCCTACGTTTCCTGCGTAGGACCCCACGTACCATGAGTTGTTGATGATGAGGGCGAGGGCCACGCCGATGACGGCGAACAGCGTCGCCACGCCGCCTGCCCAGCCGGCGATGGCGCGGATGCGGGCCTTGCGGCGCGCCTCCTCCGTGCCATCGCTCACCACGTCGATGCAGATGACGGTCACGTTGTCGTGCCCGCCTTCGGCAAGGGCCGCCGCCACGAGGTTGTCCACGCACTCCTGCGGGGTGGCGCTCGAGACCGAGAGGGCCTCGATGGAGCCGTCCGGAATCATGCTCGAGAGGCCGTCGGAGCAGACGATGATGCGGTCCCCTCGCTCGACGTCGAGCATGAAGTGGTCTGCATACATGTCTGGGTCAGAGCCGAGCGCTCGGGTGATGATCGAGCGAGAGGGGTGCACGCGTGCCTCGTCGGCCGTGATTTCGCCGGCGTCCACGAGCTCCTCGACGTAGGAGTGGTCGTGCGTCACGCGCACGAGCGTACCGGCGTGCAGCAGGTAGATGCGGGAGTCGCCCGCGTGGGCCACGGCCATGTGCGTGCCCTCGATGATGCAGCACGAGGCGGTGCAGCCCATGCCGGGCTTGCCCACGCCGGTCTCGGCACCCTCGATGACGGCCTCGTTCGCGGCCTCGACGGCGGCGCCGAGCAGGGCGTCGTCTGCGTGCTCGGGTGCGTGCTGGGCGATGGCGCGCACGGCGATGGCGCTTGCCACCTCGCCGGCGGCGTGGCCGCCCATGCCGTCGCAGACGCCAAAGAGCGTGCGTCGCGCGAGGTAGGAGTCCTCGTTGTGGCTTCTGATGAGACCCACGTCCGTGCGTGCGGCCCAGGCAAGGCGCTCGCCGGAGCCGGTCTGGAGCTCGGTGTCCTCGCGGGCGTCGAGGTCAACCGCAGGCGGGTGCGGGTCTGCGGTCTGGGGAATCTGGGAAAGGGGGATGGGACCCGTGGAGTCTGGGTCATCCGACGGAATGGCGCCGGTGGGGCCCTCCGGCTCAGGGTCGTCGTCGTGTGGCGTGGGCGTGGCGGGACGTGCGTCACGCGAGCCGCCTACGACGGTTACCGGGGTCGTGCGAGACTGCTCGTAGAGCTCGGGGTCCTCGACGGGCAGGGTGCCGGTGTCCTGAGGGGCGCCTGCCTCGGCAGGAGTGTCGCCCGAGGCGATGCCTCGCTCGGAATCGGTGCTGTCGTGCGTGTCGACGTCCTCTGGCATGGGGGCCATGTGCGAGGGCTTGCTCGCCCGTGGCCCCGCCGCGTCCTCGCCCATGGCGTCAAGCTCGGTGCTTGGCGCAGAAGTCTCGACCGGCGCGAAGTGCTCGCCGCCCATGTGGGCGGCAGTGGGCTGGTCGGCGTCAGCGTATTCGAGGCTCTCGTTCTGGTCGTTCGCTTCGGTCATCGGCGACTCACCCTCATGACCACGTCGCCCACCTGCACCTCGTCGCCATCACGCAGGGTGACGGGGTCGGCGATGGCGCGGCCGTTGACGAGCGTGCCGTTGGTGGAGTTGAGGTCCTCGAGCACGAGTGCGGGGCCCTGCAGCGTGAAGCGCGCGTGCGTGGCGGAGACAAACGGCTCGGAGATGACGATGTCGCTCGAGGGAGAGCGGCCAACGACCACGGGCCCCAGCATGTCCACATGCAGGCCGCGCAGCTGGCGCGGCCCCTTGTCGACGTCGAGGCACCAGATGGCGGGGTCCTTGCGCTGTCCCTTCACGAGTCCGATGCCGGTGCGCATCACTGCGATCAGGAACAGGTAGAGCAGCACCACCAGGGCGATGCGTCCTATGAAGAGGACGAGGTCAATCATTAGTTCTCCCTGAACTCGAGATTCACGAGACCAAGGGTGATGAGGTCTCCGTCGCGCAGCGGGCACTCGTCGACGTCAACGTCGTTGACGAGGGTGCCATTGGTGGAGTTGAGGTCGCGGATGCGCCAGCCCTGGCCATCGAAGCTGAGCTCGGCGTGCGTGCGGGAGACGTTGGGGTCATGCAGGACCACGCCGCCCGGCGTGCGCTCGCGGCCGATGACGGTGCGCGGCGAGCTCGCGGTGTAGGTGCGACCGCTCTGGCGGTCGATGAGTAGGCAGGTCGCGGGCGCGGCGGCCGCCGGTGCCGGGACGGGCTGCGGGGCGCGCACGGTGCGAGGGGTGGGAACGGCCTGCTGCGGCGCGGGGGCCGCCTGCTGGCGGGCCGGCTGCGGGGCCGGGTCCTGCGGCTGGGGTGCGGCCTGCTGCGGCGTGTCGAAGCCGGGGAGCGCGGAGGCGATGGGGCTGGCGGCGGCAGCGCCCGCGGCGGCGTGGGCCTCCGGGGCGGAAGCCTGCTCGGCCGCGATGGCGACGCCTGCCTCGGCCACGGGCGAGAGATCCGGCATGGCGGGAACCCGGCGCGCGCTCACGTGGTGCGCGGGTGCGGCCGCCGCGGGCTCGGGGGCAACCGCGCGCTGCTGAACCACCGGCGGCAGGGGATTGCGCTCGGGAGCGACCGGCGTGGGCACCTGCTGCTGGCGGGAGTTCACGAGGGGCACGTTCTGGTTGCGACGGGCGGCCGCGCCAAGGGCGGCCTCCTCGGCATCCAGCACCGTCTCCTGCGGGAGCACGTCGAGGCCGGCGTCCATGCCGCTCATCGGGTTGTCGGAGAGCTGCGGGGACAGGTCGACGGAGGGGCGCACCTGCGGCTGCGGAATCGGGTTGAGTCCGGCCTGCTGCCCGGCGGGCTGGATGCCGGCCGGCTCGGCGCCCATGAACTTGGCCTCCTCCTCGCGCAGGCGATTTAGGGTCTGGGCGTCAACATTCTCCGCAAAGACGGAGAAGCGGCCGCTGCGCAGGGACGGGTCGGCCATGAAGCGCACGAGCGGACGGCCAACGAATACGTAGCCCTTGTTCTGGGCCTGGCCCTCGACGAACTGGGCGGTCTCGTTGGTGAGCTGCGCGTAGAGCGGGCGCATTGCCAGGTCGTCCTCGCTGGAGACAAGGATGGTGTAGAGGGCGGGGGCCGTGTCGACGCCGTCGATCACGAAGGTCTCCGCCTCCATCTCGCGGGCCGCCTTCTTGGCGAGCTTCTTGAAGGAGAAGGGCGCGGTGAGGCCCTGGGCGGTGGCGCCGAATAGACTGCCGACTCGGTGCTCAAAGACGTTTAGGAAGTTCACGTCACTCATCCTCCCGTGGCTTAGGCGCTGGGCCGAGGGTCACGATAGCTATGCTCATAAGTACTGAACAGACTACCGCAACGGCTACGCCGGGCGCCGAATTTCCAAGCCATAATCCGGCATTCTCCATTCCCGGCAGGGCGGTGCGGGTGGCTACCAGCACAAATGCACACACGACCTGCGCGGCAGACCTGGCAACGGGGCCCCTGGTGTTGCCAATCAGCGAGGCGAGCGCGGCGGCACATCCTGCACCCGCGACCATCTCCCAGGTGGCGGGAGAGGAAAGGGCGCCGGCTAGCGAGCGCACGAACTCCTCCCCGCCCGCTGCCGCCCCCAAGAGGCCCACCGCCACCTGAAGAAGCACGCCAAGCGCAGAGGTGACGAGCGCCGCGGCCGGTCGCAACGTGGCTCCGCAGATGGCGGAGCCCGCGGTGGGCACGCCAAATGCCGCAGGCATGAGAAGTCCGGAGGCAGAGGCCCGCGAGCGAGAGCCAATGCGCGTCCACCACATACCGAGGGTCACGCCCGACAGAACGGCGACGAGGAAGGCCGGGGAGTAGACCCCGGAGGCTAGGATTGCCCCGCAGACAAGCAGCAGGGCCAGCGCCCCGCCGGCGCCCGGCGCCGCCGCCGAGATGGCGCCGAGAGCAATGAGCCCCACCAGCGACGCGGTGCCGGCCGAGATGTCGAGGGTGGCGCCCGCAACGATGGGCGCCAGCTTCCAGCCGAGGATGCCCGTGGCCAGGGCACATGCCCCACGCGATGCCGCCTGCGGGAGCCAGGGCCAGCGCTCGATGGCGCGGACGTGGGCGGCTTGCTCCCAGGTGTCCTCGTCCGGGCCCGTCTCGCCGGTGACCTGGGCCATAAGCTCTGCCACGGATTCCTTGCCGGCCGCCTCGTCGCCGAGGTAGGGCAAGACGGCGTCCGCAAACTCGCCCGCAGTGGAGGGGCGCCTGGAGGGCTCTGGACTCATCGCGCGGGCCACGCCCTCCGTGACGGGTCCCGCAAGCTGCGACTCGATCTTTCCGAGGGGCCTCGCGCCCCTGCCGATCTTCTTGAGGGAGAACTCGGCGTCTGGGCCGGCGAAGGGACTTGTTCCCGTAAGGGCCTGGTAGCACACCACAGCGAGCGCAAAGACGTCGGTGCGCTCGTCCACCATGCCGCATTGCAGCTGCTCGGGCGGCATGTAGCCTATGGTTCCGCCCCGTGCCCCCTCCCAGCCTGCCGCCGAGGCCAGGCTTGCCATGCCAAAATCGCCGAGCTTCATGTTGGCGGAGGTGTCGATGAAGATGTTCGAGGGCTTGATGTCCAGGTGGAGCACGCCGTTCTCATGGGCGTAGGCGAGGGCGTTGGCGAGGCAGTCGAGCAGGTGGGCGCACTCGTCGTAGGTGAGCATGCCGCCCTCCACGCGGGCGAGCAGCTCCGCCAAGGTGAGGCCGTCGACGTACTCCATGATGAGATAGGCGGTGTCTGCCGTGACCTCGAAGTCGTGGACGGTGACGATGTTGGGGTGGGTGAGCCGCGAGGTGATGCGCGCCTCGTCAAGGGCTTCCTGCAGTGTGGACGAGCTTGCGCCTGCCGCCGTCGAGAGGGGCATGCACTTGATAGCTACCTTGCGCTGGAGCCGGATATCCCAGCAGACGTGCACTGCCGCAAAGCCGCCGGCGCCACGTGTCTCCACGACGCGGTAGCGGCCGAGCAGGAGCGGGTGCTCGGGCTGGGGATAGCTCCGAGAGGGCGTAGATGCGCTCCAACCCTGCGATGGGGTGGCGGGATTTTGCACGGCGGTCCTCGATTCAGCTGCGTGTGCCGGCGTGCGCGTGACGTTTTCGGTGCTTGAGGGACGTGTGGCCCAGCGTCGCGCGTGGGGCTATTCTAGCAGCTGGCAACAATTCTCAAAAAAGTTCTTGCGTATTGGCGCATCGGAAGCTATATTGAACTCCGCATTTGCGGGCGTGGCGGAATTGGCAGACGCGTACGGTTCAGGTCCGTATGGGGGCAACCCCATGAAGGTTCAAGTCCTTTCGCCCGCACCATGTATATGAGGAGGCCTCGGGTTTCGCCCGGGGCCTTTTTCATGCGTATCGGGTGTGCCATGTGCAACGGGCGGGCCCGAGCCGGAGCTCAAGCCCGCCGGCGACGCGTCCTAGGAGTACGAGCCAAACAGATTGGCAAAGTCTGCGTTCCAGGCATCCTCGTCGAGCGTTGCCTGTGGATTCGAGCCATCTGGCTCGCACCTACCCTTGAACTCAAAGGAAAGCGCCCTTGTTGTGGGCACGTCTGCCTGCTTGAGCTCCTCGAGCCGTTTGGCAACGAGGGCGCGCTGATTCTCCGTGAGACCATCCTCGGGCATATTCCCGTAGTCCAGTAGGTCGCTGCGCACGTATGCGGACAGCTCGCTCACGAGGGTGAGGGTGTCGGTGGCCTGGATGTAGAGGTACGCGGCGCCCGTGTAGGCGGTGTCTGAGCCGTCTGTCGAGTAGGCGTAGGTCTCGATGTCGTCCTCGCTGTAGCTGACGTTGGTGAGGCACCATCGGGCGAGCTCCTTCGAGTCGACGCCGATGCCCTCGAGAGTCATATCGGAGGAGTACGACTGAAACGCGTCGTCGAGATACGTGGCGACCTTCGAGACCACGCCGGCGTCACCGGAAGAAATCCGCCCCATGAGCTGTCGCACGGTTCCAGACTCCTGGCCCTCGAGCTCATTGCACACCTGCGTGTAGGTGTTGAAGTCGAGGCTTTCTGAGCTGGAGGATTCGTAGTTCGGAGAGCTGAGGGAGCCGCTTGCTGAAGTGGCGCCCGGCCCGCCGAAGATGGCACTGACGGCGTGGGTAACCCCGTACCCCGCGTCTTCCAGCCCATCGAAGAGGGTATCGGCGCAGCTCGTGAGTGCGCCTCCCATCTCAACCACAAGCGCGATGGCAATGAGCACGACGAAGCTCTTGCGAAACGTTCGCCCCATGGTGCGGCCGGCGCTCTGGGCCGTGGATTGCCGCGAGCCCTTGGGACGAGCGGCACTGGCTGCGCGAGAGGCGGGTTTGGAGGCCTTGGCGGTGCTTGTGCGGGCCTTCGACTGACGCCGCTTTCCGCTTCGCGAGCCTGCGCTGCCCTGGCCGGGCTTCCGCGGGGGCTTTGGGGCGTCATCTACCCAGCAACCATGACTGTCTGCGGAGCCTTGCCCCTCGGGGGAGACCCATTCGCCCTCCGGGGAAATGGGAACGTACTCCTGACCCAGCTCGTCGCTCGGCATGATGGGGTCGCCGGCGTTGAATGGGTCAACCTGCCTGTGCGTTCTCCGTGCCATGGGTGCCTCCGCATCCGGGTCCGTCATCTCGCGCATGTCCCTGACGTCACGTGGCCCCGCGCCGGCCCCTGCGGACGGCGCGGGGACGACTCACCTGCTAGTTGTTGTCGCTGTCGAAGAAGGACCAGCCATCCTCGTCGTCCCCGTCCTCGTCGCACTGGTCATAGTTGCGACGGGTCTTGCGCTCGAGCACGATGGCGGCAACAAGGAATCCAAGCAGGCCGATGCCCAACAGGCACAGGACGCCCATCCTCGTTCCAAAGAGCCAGCCAAAGAAGCCTGCCACGTCCATGAGACTGCCTTTCCACGCCCCGTTCGAGCCGGCCGAGGGGCCGGCACCTCCTGATTCCTTCAAGTATAGCGGCGGCGTTTCGGGCACCGTATGGCATCGCGCGATATACTGGCCCGTGCGGCTGCGCTCTCGGCGGGCCGCGAAACAACGTCATCAGTCGCGCGCCCTCAAGAGCGCTCGTGAACCGGAGGCACCATGCTCGACATCAAGTTCGTCCGAGAGAACCCCGACGCCGTTGACCAGGCGATGGCCAACCGGCAGACCAGCTGGGATCGTGAGCGCTTCTTCGAGCTCGACGACGAGCGTCGCGCCGTCATCGGCGAAGTCGAGGACCTGCAGGCCACGCGTAACGCCGAGTCCAAGAAGATCGGTGCTCTCATGAAGGAGGGCAAGAAGGACGAGGCCGAGGCCGCCAAGGAGGCCGTGCGCCAGGTCAACGAGAAGATCGACGAGCTGGGCGAGAAGCGCACGCAGCTCGAGGGTGACCTCTATGATTTCATGTCCCACCTGCCCAACATCCCGTGTGCGGCCACGCCGGTGGGCGTCGACGAGACTGAGAACATCGAGCGTCGCCGCTGGGGCACCCCGCGCGACTTCGAGGCCGAGGGCTTCGAGTTCAAGGCCCACTGGGACCTTGGTGCTGACCTCAATATCCTCGACTTCGACCGTGGCAACAAGCTCTCGGGCAGCCGCTTCACGGTGCTTGGCGGCAAGGGCGCCCGTCTCGAGCGCGCGCTCATCAACTTCTTCCTGGACACGCACACGAGCCGTGGCTTCAAGGAGTGGTGGCCGCCCATCGTTGTGAAGCGCCAGACCATGTTCGGCACGGGCCAGCTGCCCAAGTTCGAGGACGATGCCTATCACGTGAGCGGCGACAACTTCCTCATCCCCACGGCTGAGGTCGTGCTCACCAACCTCCACGCCGGCGAGGTGCTCGACGCCGACACCCTGCCGCGCTGGTACACCGCCTTTACCCCGTGCTTCCGCGAGGAGGCGGGCTCTGCCGGCCGCGATACACGTGGCATCATTCGCCAGCACGAGTTCGACAAGGTCGAGATGGTCAAGTTCGCCACGCCGGAAGACTCCGACAGCCAGCTCGAGAACATGACGGCCGAGGCCGAGTACCTGCTGCAGCAGCTCGAGCTCCCGTACCGCGTGATTAGCCTCTGCACCGGCGACCTGGGCTTCTCCGCCCGCCAGACCTATGACATCGAGGTGTGGCTGCCGAGCTACAACAATTACAAGGAGATTTCCTCCTGCTCCAACTGCGGCGACTTCCAGGCCCGCCGTGCCAACATCAAGTATCGTGACCCGGCTAACTTCAAGGGTACGCGCTACCTCAACACGCTCAACGGCTCCGGTCTGCCCGCCGGCCGCACGATGGCCGCGATTCTGGAGAACTACCAGAACGCCGACGGCTCCGTGACGGTGCCCGAGGTGCTGCGCCCCTACATGGGTTGCGACAAGATCGAGCGCGACTAGGAGATTGTGGGCAAGGATGCCTTTTGTGGGCGGTCCGGTCTGTGCCGGACCGCCTTTTTCTGTAGTGCGCCGGCCTGCGACGCGGTCCGTGCGACGCCGATCGTCCGTGCCGGGTTGCCTTTTCCGTGCGACGCTGGCCTCTCTGGCGCCCGGCCATTCGCAGACAACAAATCTGGCACACGCTTTTTTGCAAAACCCCAGTTGGTCGAAAAGAGTGTGCGCCAGATTTGTTGTCTGTCTGCCGACTGTTCCTGCCAGCCAGCAATGCGTCCTCCGAAGGCCCTCGGCTAGCCCCTGCTTTGTCTACCAGATGGTCATGGGCTTGTCCTGGCCGGCGGCGCAGATGGTGAGCCTGCCGTCTGCCGTGCGTGCCTCGGTGAAGGTGTCATTGGCTGCCTCGGCTCCCATGGCGGCGGCGAGTGCGCGAACCGCCACGCTTGGCCGATTGTTTTCCTGTGAGAGGTGCATGGCCACCACCGTCTCTGTGTCCAGGCCCACGAGCGTGCGCAGTGCCTCGGCCGCCTGGTCGTTTGAGAGGTGACCGTGCGAGCCGGCCACGCGTTCCTTGAGGTAGGCGGGGTAGGGGCCCGTGTCAAGCATGCGCGCGTCATGGTTGCTCTCAAGCGCGAGGATGCGCACGTTGTAGAGCAGGTCATAGGCGCGCTCGCTCAGCTCGCCGGTGTCGGTGCAGTAGCCAATGGCGTCGGCGTTCTCTCCCTCGCCGCAGTCAAAGCGCAGGCCAAAGGGGTCGACCACGTCGTGCGAGGTAGGGAAGGTGCGGATGCGCATGCCGCCCGCCTCGAACTCGTCCGAGTTCCCCACGAGCTCAAAGGGCAGCTCTGCCAGGTACTTGCGGCCGCCTGCCGTGCCCGCCGTTGCCACGAGGCGCCCCTCATAGCGGTTGCAGAACACGGTGAGGCCGCTCACGTGGTCGCTGTGCTCGTGCGTTATCACCACGCATTCGACGCGGTCCATGTCCACGCCCAGCTCGTCGGCGCGCCTCATGAGCTCGCGGCGAGAGAGGCCATCGTCGATGAGGACGGATCCCGTTGGGCCTTCCACCACGGTGGCGTTGCCCTTCGATCCGCTGGCGAGTATGTGCAGGTGCATCTGAGGCCTCATGGGCGTTCCTCCGTCGTAAACTAGGCGGGCTTTAGGGTACACGCGTTTCCGGGCACGTAACAGTGGCTCGCGCGCCGAGCCGTTTGCTGCTCATCGCCTGCGCCGTCGTGGGCTCCAGGCCCGCGGCAACTTCGGCTTGGGCCCTCCGCTGGCTGCGTGACGACGCGCCGGCAGGGATCGCGTCGCCTTTGCTTCAGATTCGCTGCCGATATGCGGCGGGGCGCCGGTCCCGCGCCGTACGAGGGAGGACTATGCCGAGTGTAAGCAGGAGGTATGCGGGCGAGGTGCCTGCATTCGAGCGTCCAAGCGGCCGCGTGGCGCCCGAGGCGCAGGGGCCTGTGGTCCTCATGGTCTCGGGAGGTGCCGACTCCACGGCCCTGCTCGTGCTTGCCGCGACCTCCGAGCTCGACATCGACGACGGGCGCGGCCGCTCCCGCATCGCGCGCGAGCGGCTTCACGTGTTGCACGTCAACCACCAGCTCCGCGGCATCGACGCCGAGGAAGACGAGGAGTTCGTGCGTGACCTCTGCGTTCGGCTCGGCGTGCCCGTGACGGTGGAGCGCGGGGACGTGGCCGCGATGGCTGCCGCCCCAGACGCGCAGGACTCGAACGTGGAGAACGTCGCGCGCGAGGTTCGCTATGCCGCGGCTGGCAGGCTCGCGAACGAGCTGTGCGAGCAGGCGGGCCTGCCGCGCAGCAGCGCGCGCATCGTCACGGCGCACACGGCCAACGACCGCGCGGAGACCTTCTTCATGAACGCCATCAAGGGGTCTGGCACGCAGGGCCTCTCCTCTATCCCTCGCCGCCGAAACCGCATCGTGCGCCCACTGCTCGACCGCACACACGACGAGCTGTGCGATCTGCTCCGCATGCGCGGCATCGTCTGGCGAGAGGACGCCACGAACGCGGACACTCGCTACCTGCGCTCCTTCGTGCGCCACGAGATTGTTCCGCGCGCCATCGAGCGCAATCCGCGCCTCATGGAGAACATGGTGGCAACCTGCGACATCCTCTCGGACGAGGACGCCTATCTCACGCAGCTCGCGAGTCGTGCGCTCCACACGCTTGAGCGCCGGCGCGATGCGGGCCTCATCGTCCTGGACGCCGCCCGCCTTGCGGCGACAGAGGTTGCGCTCGCGCGTCGCGTCGTGCGTATGGCGATGCTTGCGGCTAATCCCGAGAGCCGGCTCGAGGCGCGTCACGTGGCGCGAGTGCTCAGGCTCGTTGCCGCCGGCGAGGGCTCCGTCACGCTCCCGGGAGGCGTGGATGCTCGCGTCTCCTACGGCATGCTCTTCATCCGGGCTCGCGCGTCGGCCTTTGCGCGGCTTGCGCCGGGATGGCTGGAGGTGCCGGGCCTGCCGTCTGAGCCTGGACAGTCTGCCTACCTTGCTGCGCCCGGTCCCATCGGCGTGCTTGAGCTCGGCTGTGTGGGTACGCTTACGGCCCGGCTTCGTGAGGTGGCCCCGGGGTCGCATCCCGAGGCGCTTGCCCGGGCCCAGGCGCGCGAGTGGGAGGGGGCATCGGTGCTGCTTGACGCGGCATCCTGTCACCTGGGGCCCCTGGGCGGCCGCCTGTGGGTTGACGCGCCGCAGGTGGGCGACGTCCTGTGCCCCCTCGGCATGCGCGGACAGTCCAAGAAGCTCTCCGACCTGCTCATTGACGAGAAGTTTCCAGCCCAGGAGCGCGCCGGCGTGCCCGTGGTGCGTACCTCGCCTACGGGCCACGTGCTCTGGGTGGCGCCGATTCGCCCAGACGAGCGCGTCCGCGTCACCGGTGCGTCGAGGGTGCTGCTAGAATTGCATTTCCACGCGGCCGAGAGGCCTGGTGTGGAGGGTCCCGGCGCGCATGGTTGCGCTGGGGTATGACGAAGACGGTTTCAACCGGCGCCGGTGTCTGCCGCCGCCGCACATGCCAACGCGGATTCCGCGGGGGCTCTCGAGAGGAGCGCGCGATGGAGCGCATTCATCCGGACGTCGACAGAATCGTTCTCTCCGAGGAGGACATCAAGGGCATCGTCTCTCGCATGGGAGCCGACATTACCCGTGACTACGAGGGTAAGAACCCACTGCTTATCGCCGTGCTGCGTGGCGCCGTCGTCTTCATGGGAGACGTCATGCGCGCCATCGACTGCGAGCTGGGCATCGACTTCATGGCTGTCTCTAGCTACGGCGACGGCGCCAAGAGCTCGGGCGTCGTGCGCATCGTGAAGGACCTGGACACCAAGATTGAGGGCCGCGACGTCCTTATCATCGAGGACATCCTGGACTCGGGTCTCACGCTCAGCTACCTCATGAAGAACCTTTCCTCGCGCAAGCCCGCCTCGCTCGAGGTGGCGGCCTTCCTGGTGAAGGACGTCGAGGGCCAGAGGCCCGCCGTCAAGCCCCGCTACGTGGGTGCGCACGTGCCCGACGAGTTCATCGTGGGCTATGGCCTGGACTTCGCGGAGCGCTATCGCAACCTGCCCTATATTGGTATCCTCAAGCCCGAGGTCTACGGAAAGTAGCGCCTCGGGGACTCACAAGTGATCCCAAAGCGCATCGAACCAGCCGCGGCCGGGCTCGTAGGAGTCCGGCCGCGGCATATGAAGTGAAGGAATGAGGGAATGAGCGACAAGCCAAATCTGCCCAAGGGCGGGCCCGAGCTGCCGGGCCGCTCGCGGTCGAGCGTGGTGTATCTGATCCTCGCCATCGCCTGCGTGGCGTACCTTGTGTTCACCATGGGGCCGACGTTTCTCGGCTCGTCCCAGGTGGATACGCTCGCCACGAGCGAGATGGTCGAAGCCGTCGATGCGGACCGCGTCTCGCAGCTTACCTACAAGCTGTCTACCGGCGAGGTGACGGGCCAGTACTGGAAGGACGGCGCCGACACCAGCGACAAGACCGCCCTGCGCAGCTTCAAGAGTGCCTATGCCGGCAGCGACAACCTCACCGAGCTGATGGGCCGGCACCCCAAGATTACCTTCAAGGTGGACACCTCTGACGGCAACATGCTCGAGACGATTCTCGTCTACGTGCTGCCGACGCTGCTGCTCGTGCTTGTGTTCGTCTTCTTCATGCGCCAGATGCAGGGTCAGAACGGCCAGGCCATGAACTTTGGCAAGACGAAGGCCAAGACCACCGAGCAGACGCGTCCAAAGGTCAAGTTCAAGGACGTCGCCGGCGTTGACGAGGCCGTTGAGGAGCTCGTGGAGATTCGCGACTTCCTCGCCGAGCCTGAGCGCTTCCACAAGATGGGCGCTCGCATCCCGCGCGGCGTGCTGCTGGTGGGCCCTCCGGGAACGGGCAAGACGCTGCTTGCCAAGGCCGTCGCCGGCGAGGCGGGTGTGCCGTTCTTCTCCATCTCCGGCTCTGACTTTGTGGAGATGTTCGTGGGCGTGGGCGCAAGCCGCGTGCGCGACCTCTTCAAGCAGGCCAAGGCTGCCGCTCCCTCCATCATCTTCATCGACGAGATCGACGCCGTGGGCCGTCAGCGTGGCGCCGGCCTCGGTGGCGGTCATGACGAGCGCGAGCAGACGCTCAACCAGCTGCTCGTTGAGATGGACGGCTTCGAGCAGAACGAGGCCGTGATCCTCATCGCGGCAACCAACCGCCCGGACATCCTCGATCCGGCCCTGCTGCGTCCCGGCCGCTTCGACCGTCAGGTCACGGTGGACCGCCCTGATGTGAAGGGCCGCGAGCAGATCATCCGCGTGCACTCCGAGGGCAAGCCGCTTGCCGGCGACATCGACTTTGGCCGCCTGGCCAAGCTCACTCCCGGTTTTACGGGCGCAGACCTCATGAACCTCATGAACGAGAGTGCCCTCCTGGCCGCCCGCCGCAAGAAGAGCAAGATCACGATGGACGAGGTCGAGGAGGCCATGGAGCGCGTCATCGCCGGCCCGCAGCGCAAGAGCCGTGTGATGACGGACAGGGAACGCGCCACCATTGCCTACCACGAGAGCGGCCACGCCCTCGTGGGCCACATCCTCGAGAACTCCGACCCGGTGCACAAGATCAGCATCATCAGCCGTGGCCAGGCCCTCGGCTACACGCTGCAGCTGCCGGAGGAGGACCACTTCCTCAACACGCGCGACGGCATGCTCGACCAGATTGCCGTGCTGCTGGGCGGCCGCACCGCCGAGGAGCTGTTCTGCGACGACATCACTACGGGCGCGAGCAACGACCTGGAGCGTGCCACCAAGATCGCACGCCAGATGGTCACGCGTCTGGGCATGAGCGAGGCCCTGGGCACGCAGGTGTTTGGCGAGGCCCAGCACCAGGTGTTCCTTGGTCGTGACTATGCGGACCACCAGGACTACTCAGCCGAGACCGCCAAGCGCATCGACGACGAGGTGGAGCGCATCATGCGCGAGGCACACCAGCGCGCCCGTGAGGTGCTCGAGGCCCATCGCGACCGCATGGAGGCCATGGCCAACGTGCTGCTTGCCCGTGAGACCGTTGAGGGCGAGGCCGTGAATGCCCTGCTCGATGGTACCTGGGACGAGTATTTGGCCGCGCACCCCGAGGAGGCCGAGAAGGAGCAGGCGGCTGAGGCTGGTGCCGTTGAGCCCGCCGCCGGCGCCAAGCCTGGCGAGCTCGATGAGGACGTTGCGGCCGAGGCCGCGGAGGCCGCGCGTAAGGCGATGGAGCGCGAGGGCGATGCGGGCGCCGTCGCACCGGGTGACGGCGAGGGCAGGTAGCCTCGACTGGGCTTCGGACGCCTGGCTTGTGGCGTGTGGCTGCGTTGTTGCCGGCAGTCCGCGCGCCACGAGGACGCCAGCGTCCGCTCGCAGTGGCCATCGTGCTCAACCGCATCGCCATATGGATGACAGGAGGCCCGCTCACGCTTCGGCGTGAGCGGGCCTTTTGGTGCCTCGCGCGTACAATGGCGAGAGTGACCGCGTGAGAGGGGACCTCATGATTAACGAGACCATGTACGGCTACGGGGCGTCCAAGAGCTCGATTCGCGAGATTGCCGCCTATGGAGCCGCGCGCCAGGCCGAGATTGGCGCTGAGAACGTGTTCGACTTCAGCCTTGGCAATCCGAGCGTTCCCGCGCCGGCGGCCGTTGCTGCCTCCATCGGGCGCAGCCTCCAGCTGCCGCCCGCTCAGGTCCACAGCTATACGCCTGCCAACGGCCTGCCTGCCTGTCGCGAGGCCATCGCGGCTTCGCTGACGCGCCGTTTCGCTGCCGAGATGGACGGCCGGGAGGTGGCCGGTGCCGGTGACCTCTACGTGACTTGCGGCGCTGCGGCGTCGCTCTCCATCACACTGCACGCCGTGACCAACCCGGGTGACGAGGTCATCGTCATTGCCCCGTACTTCCCCGAGTATCGCGTGTGGATCGAGACCTGCGGCTGCACCTGCGTCGAGGTCATGGCTGATGCCGAGACCTTCCAGATCGACGTGCCGGCTGTGGCCGCCGCCATCAACGAGCGCACAGCGGCCATCATCATCGACTCACCCAACAACCCGGTGGGCACGGTGTACGCGCGCGACAACCTCGAGGCGCTCGCGGCGGCGCTGAGCAAGCGCTCTGGGGAGGTCGGGCATCCCATCTACCTCATCTCCGACGAGCCCTATCGCGAGATCACCTATGGCGCTGAGGTGCCGTGGGTGCCGGCTGTCTACGAGCGCACCGTGGTCTGCTACAGCTACTCCAAGAGCCTGTCGCTTCCGGGCGAGCGCATCGGCTGGGTGCTCGTGCCGCCCACGAATCCCGAGCACGACCGTCTCGTGTCCGCCGTTGCCGGCGCCGGGCGCTCCCTTGGCTTCGTGTGCGCGCCGGCGCTGTTCCAGCGCGTGGTAATCGACTGCGTGGACGAGCCGAGCGACGTGGACGCCTACGCGCGCAATCGCAAAGCGCTCACGGAGGGCCTTGCCAAGGTCGGCTACGAGTACATCGAGCCCGACGGTGCGTTCTACCTGTGGGTTAAGGCGCTCGAGCCCGATGCGAACGCGTTCTTTGAGCGCGCGAAAGCTCACGAGTTGCTGCCGGTGCCGAGTGACTCGTTTGGCTGCCCGGGATGGGTCCGGGTGGGATACTGCGTCTCGTACGAGACCATCGTGAACTCGATGCCCGCATGGCAGGCGCTGGCGGCGGAGTACCGCTAGGGCCCTGCGGGCCGCCGCGGCCGCGCCGTACCCTTTGGTCGGGGTCACTTGCTTTGCAAGGTCCTTGGCCCTATCCCTAGGGTCATGTCGAGCCGGCCTGCCCGTTGCCACTTGCGGTACTCCGCTGTCACGGGGCTTGCGGGTGGCGAGGATTGGTCTCGTACGTGCCGGGCAGTTAGCTTGTTTGAGGGAGGTCGCTTTGCTTCGGAACCTTTGTGATACGCATACGCACACGCTGTACTCGCGCCATGCGTATTCGACGATTCGCGAAAATGTGCTGGCGGCACGGGATGCGGGTCTTGAGTTGCTGGGATGCACGGAGCACTTCAGCGACATGCTGCATCCTGGCGCCACGCTCACCCACGCGGACGTGCGTGACTTCCAGTACTTCGACAACTTTGCCGCCTGGCCCGAGGTGTGGGAGGGCGTGCGCGTCCTGCACGGTTGCGAAGTGGATATCCGCGGGCTCGACGGTCAGCTTTACGGCGATCACATCATGGTGACCGGCGACATCGTGGGGCGCGCCATGAGGAACCCAAAGACGCTGGCGGAGCGCGTCTTCTCCCACTGCGACTATGTGGTGGCGAGCGTGCACCTCGACGACTTTGCAAAAGGTGCCACGATTGCGCAGGGCACCGAGATGTACCTCAGCGTGCTGCATCGGGACAAGGTACTTACGCTGGGGCACACGGGTCGCTCGGGCGTGCGGTATGACCTTGGCGAGGTCATTGGCGAGGCGGCGCGGCTGCACAAGCTGATTGAGATTAACGAGCACAGCATCGAGTCTCGCCCCGGTAAGACCACGGATACCTGTCGCGCCATCGCCGAGAAGTGCGCCGAGTTGGGGTGCCAGATCGCCGTCAACACGGATGCACACATCTGCACGCAGGTGGGCGATTTCCACGCGGTTCTTGCGATGCTGGAGGAAATCGACTTCCCACAGGAGCTCATTGCCACACGCAGCGCCGACGCCTTCCTCGCCGCCAAGGTCGCCGCGCTGGGGGAGTAATCCTTCCAACTGAAACGAGTGCCTTACCCGGCCGGGGAATAGCCCTCTGGCCGAGGCAGGCGCCCCGCGCAAAACCGCTCAATCAGAGGGCGGCTACAAAAAAGAGCGCGGCTGCAAAAAAGAAGGCGGCTGCAAAAAAGACGCAAAACCGAGCGGGCATAGCGCACACAATTCGCCGAGAGTAGTCATTACGCGCGTTTTTCGCCGATGAAACGGTTCCAAATGTGCGTAATGACTACTCTCGATGAAGAAGAGAGGAGCCGAAGGCACAGCTGCCGCCTCGTTG
>NZ_CAAKON010000030.1 GCF_901212655.1 Olsenella uli
GAACGCGCCCGCGGATAACCACGCGCCCGTCCGCCTCCTGCTCAGCAATTCTCTTCCTGACATCCGAAACGCCTGTCGTCCACGAGGCTTCGAGCATCGTCCCGTCCCGCACATCGTCCGTCGGACTGGAAGGGGAAATCGGGGCGTCTCCCCCGCCCGTTCCGGATTCGACGCAAGGCAGCGCGGGCGACGCGCCCTTCCGTCCCGCGCCCCTCCCCTCTTCCAACTGGCCTTAATCCGCCGAATCGCATCCTCTTGCCCGAATATAGGCCGCAATTGTAAACACACCGTCAACCGCCCGCCGCCGGGGCGGCTCCCGCATCGCGGCAAGCGGGCCCGCGCCGGGGCGTCGGCTGGCGGCCCGGCCTACAGCTCGCGCCTTCCGTACAGCCCGAGAGAGACGGCGGCGGAGGCGGCCAGCATCAGAAAAGAGGCCGCGAGCAGCGCCGCCATCGAGGCCGCAAGCCCAACGGGGGTCTCGGCG
>NZ_CAAKON010000031.1:8-19596 GCF_901212655.1 Olsenella uli
CGGCAGGAGCTGGGTCGCCCTGGTCTGGCCGAGCTTGAAGCACGCCGGCGTCACGACGGACGCGACGGCGGAGCCGATCAGGACGCAGACTGCGGTGGCGAAGGCCATGCCGGCGACCCTCTCCCCGCTGAACGCGAGGAGCTCGGAGAGGCCCCCCGGCAGCTCCACGGCGGATATAGAGCGTGGCGATTCCATTGCCAATCTGTTTGTCATGCAAGAAAAGCCCAAGGTCAGCGACCTATGGAAAGAACAACAGACATGCCGTCACACTTGATCGACGACCCATGTAAAGCCATCTTGGTAGAAAATGATTCAGAGAAATAGGAACTTCGTCTCCCGAAAGGAGGAGCCGATGGAGTTGCCGAAACAGCTGAAAGCGCACCGCGAGCGCTTGGGGCTCTCACAAGAGGCCGTCGCGCAAGCGATTTACGTGTCGCGACAGACGATGTCCAGCTGGGAGAACGGAAAGACCTATCCGGATGTCCAAAGCCTGCTGCTTCTAAGCGACCTCTTCGGCGTCTCCATCGATGAGCTCGTGAAAGGAGACGTGGTTTCAATGAAGGAAGTCGTAAGCAAGGATGCGCTCAAGATGGAGCGATTGGCGATGGGGTCTGTTGCCCTGCTGCTCGCGGGGATTGCATGCATGGCAGGCATCTACGCACTACTGCCCGAGCCATCGTTCATCCCGCATATGTCCGCAGGCGCGCTGATCGGGATACTCGTGTTTGTTGCATTCTGGATCCCGTCGCTCGTATGCACATCGCGCATCGAGAGGATCAAACGCGAGCATGACCTTGTGACGTTCCGTGAGATCAGCGCGTTCATGGACGGCGAGGAGGCTCCGAGCGAGACCGATGCGCTTTCCAGACGCGGGTCACGGCTCAGCTCTGCGCTCAAGATGGCCTGCGGTGCGGGGTTCGGCTTCCTCATCGCGTTCCTGATCACGGCACTCGTGAATGCCTTGCACTAGATGTATGCTTCTTTGACGGCTGAAGCACGCAGCATTAAAAGACCAAAGCCCCTACTGGGAAATGACCGCTGACCTTGGCAGACGAAGCCTGCAGATGCATATCGACTGGGCCGAGCACTGCGCCGCCGAACTGAGGAGCAAATAATGAACATCCTGGCGATCAACGGCAGCCCCAAAGGCAAACGAAGCAACACGTGGCGCCTGACCAGCGCCTTCCTAGACGGAATAACTGCCCAAGAAGAGAGCACCTACGAGCAGACTCCAGCAATCGAAACCCTGAATGTATGCAATCTCGACATCAAACCCTGCCTGGGCTGCTTTTCCTGCTGGAGCAAGACGCCGGGGGCGTGCTGCATCCACGACGACATGCGGGCGGTCATCGAAAAGATCCTGTGGGCTGACATCATTATCTGGAGCTTCCCCTTGTACTACTTTGGGCTGCCCGGTCCGCTGAAGAACCTGGTCGACCGGCAGCTTCCCATGTCGCTCCCCTTCATGAGCGCCGGCACAGAAAGCGGCGGGCACCCGTCGCGCTACGACATGAGCGGCAAGCGAACGGTCGTAATCTCGACCTGCGGTTTCTATACCGCAAAAGGCAACTACAATGGCGTGACCGACCTGTTCGACCGGCTTTGCGGCAAGGACGGCCACACCGATATCTTCTGCGGCCAAGGTGAACTTTTCCGTGTAAAAGAGCTGTCGGAGCGCACCGACGAATACCTTTCCTGGGTCAAAACAGCTGGCGAGGAGTTCGCGAACGAGGGCATCACCGAAGAAACCCGCGCAAAACTCGAGCAGAACCTCTACCCGCGCGACGTCTTTGAAGCAATGGCAGACGCAAGCTGGGGCGTTGGCGAGTCCGGCGAGAAGGAAGACCCCAGCCTGGTGTTCACCCGCCAGATGGCGGCCCTCTATCGCAGGCAAGCCTGGCCCGGACGAGACCTCTTGCTCGATATGAACTACACGGATATCGGCAAGGTCTACCGCATCGTCCTCGGGGCTGCCGGAAGCCGCGTAGAAGAAAAACCTGCCGAAGGCTTCACTGCGGATTACACCACAAGGATCAACACGCCCCTGAGCGTCTGGCGTTCGATTGCCAGCGGTGAGGTCGCCGGGGACGCGGCACTCATGGAGCACCTGTACACGGTCGAGGGTGACTTTGACCTGATGATGCATTGGGACGATTATTTTGGCGCTGCAAACACCGGAGCAGGTAGCGGAGAGGCAAAGGCAGGCGCCGGCGAGGCCGAAGCAGCCGAGGATACAGCCGAGCCAAAGACCAACATGCTGTTGCTTTTGATTCCCTGGATCGTCTTCTGGGTCGCGGCGGCCATCGACGGCCACTGGGGCGGCCTCGTCAGCATGGCGACATGCGTGCTGCTGCCCGTCCTCATGTGCCGAACCAAAGCAACCCGATACGACCAAATCTCAGCTCTGGGAGTTGGCGCCTGCTCCATCGCATTGCTGGCGGGAGCCTCCCCCATCCTCGTGATTCCGGCATCGTACTTCCTGTTCGGACTCATCTGGACGGTCTCTTGCTTCACAAAGGTGCCGCTGACCGCGCATTACTCCAAGAACAGCCATAACGGAGACGCGGCGCTGCGCAACCCAATCTTCATGAGGACGAATCGCATCCTGACCGCGACATGGGGAATCCTCTACCTGGTCACGCCCATCTGGACGTACCCCATCATGCAAACGGATGCGGCGAGCTTTGTCGGCGCGATCAACTCCGTCCTCCCTGCGTTGATGGGCATCTTCACCGCGTGGTTCCAAACGTGGTATCCCCGTCATATCGCACGAGGGTAGAGGTGCTCACCCTTCGGCTTCCTTTCTCTTCCGTATCATAGCCCAGCCAGTAATCTACGGACGAATGTTCGATGGCTTTCGTGTCGAATGGAATCGCGTGGGCGCCGGGCTATGCTACCTTGACTATCTAAATGACTAAAACGCAGCAGGGAGCACCGAGAGAGCGAGCATGGCAAAAAACACCGCAAACTATGGTAACGACAGCATCCGCCAGCTTAAGGACGAGGAGCGCGTACGTCTGCGCCCCGCCGTCATCTTTGGTTCGGACGGGCTCGACGGCTGTGCGCACGCCGCCTTCGAGATCTTGTCCAATGCGGTTGACGAGGCGCGCCAGGGCTACGGCAAGCTCATCACCCTCACCGCCTTTCGCGACGGCTCTATTCAGGTAGAGGACAATGGACGCGGCTGCCCGCTCGACTGGAACCCTTCCGAGAAGCGCTTTAACTGGGAGCTCGTCTTTTGCGAGCTCTACGCCGGCGGCAAGTACAACAACAACCAGGGCGGCGACTACGACTTCTCGCTCGGCACCAACGGTCTGGGCTCGTGCGCGACCCAGTACGCCTCCGAGTACATGGACGTCACGGTCTGGCGCGACGGCAACAAGTATTCCCTGCACTTTAAGAAGGGCAAGGTCGTCGGCGCCAAGAAGAAGGCGCTCGAGATTGAGCCCACGGGCGAGAACCGCACCGGCACCACCATCAAGTGGCGCCCCGACCTTGAGGTCTTTACCTCCATTAGCATTCCCCACGAGTGGTATCGCGAGACCATGCGCCGCCAGGCCGTGGTCAACGCCAATGTGACCTTCCGCCTGCGCATCGAGGGTGACGACGGTGAGTTTGCCGAAGAGGATTTTTGCTATCCCAAGGGCATTGAGGACTACGTGCTCGAGAAGGTCGGTGCTGACTACCTCACGGAGCCCTTCTTTATCGAGGCTGCCCGCCGCGGTCGCGATCGCGAGGACCTGCCCGACTACAACGTAAAGATCACCGCGTGCATGTGCTTCTCCCGCACCTTCCAGATGCAGGAGTACTACCACAACTCATCTTGGCTCGAAAACGGTGGCTCGCCCGAAAAGGCCGCCCGTAGCGCTCTGACCAGCGCCATCGATGCCTACATTAAGAGCCAGGGCAAGTACAACAAAAACGAGAGCTCCATCAAGTGGCAGGACGTTCAGGACTGCCTGGTACTGGTGACCAACTGCTTCTCAACCCAAACCTCCTACGAGAACCAGACCAAAAAGGCCATCAACAACCGCTTTATCCAGCAGGCCATGACGGCATTCTTCAAGGAGCGCCTCTCGACCTACCTGATTGAGAACAAAGATGCCGCCAACAAGATCCTGGAGCAGGTGCTCATCAACAAGCGCTCGCGCGAGAACGCCGAGAAAACGCGTCAGAGCATCAAGACCAACCTGCAGCAGAAGACCGACATGGCCAACCGCGTACAGAAGTTCATCGACTGCCGCTCCAAGGACAAGAGCCGCCGCGAGATCTACATCGTAGAGGGCGACTCGGCAGCAGGCGCCATTCGCACCTCGCGCGATGCCGAGTTCCAGGGCGTCATGCCCGTCCGCGGCAAGATCCTCAACTGCCTGAAGGAGGACTACCCGCGCATCTTCAAGTCCGACATCATCATGGACCTCATGCGCGTGCTGGGCTGCGGCGTGGAGATCAAGGACAAGCGCATCAAGAACCTGGGTGCGTTCGACCTGGACAACCTCAACTGGAACAAGGTCATCATCTGTACGGACGCCGACGTCGACGGCTATCACATCCGCACGCTCGTGCTCACCATGCTCTACCGCCTGGTGCCCACGCTTATCGACGAGGGCTACGTGTATATCGCCGAGTCGCCGCTCTACGAGATCAACTGCAAAGAGAAGACCTACTTTGCCTACACCGAGCTCGAGAAGAACGGCATCCTTAAGGAAATCGGCGACCAGAAGTGCTCCATCAACCGCTCCAAGGGTCTTGGTGAGAACGACCCGGACATGATGTGGCTCACCACCATGAACCCCGAGACGCGTCGCCTGATCAAGGTGGAGCCCGAGGACGTCACCCAGATGGAAACCATGTTCAACCTTCTGCTGGGCAATGACGAGGCGGGCCGCAAGCGCCATATCTCCGAGCACGGCAAAGAATACCTGGACCAGCTGGACCTGCAGTAGCGGGAAATCGATAGCGACGGCCCTAAAGAAGTTCAAGAGGAAATCGTGGCAAAGAAGAAGACGAAGAACCAGCCAAAGAAAAAGCAGGTCAATGCCGAGAACGTCATCGGCCTACACTCCGAGGTCACCGACCAGCCGATCACGCAGACGCTCGAGGTAAACTACATGCCCTACGCGATGAGCGTCAACGTCTCGCGTGCGTTCCCCGAGATCGACGGCTTTAAGCCCTCGCACCGCAAGCTGCTCTACACCATGTACAAGATGGGCCTGCTCAAGGGTGAGCGCCAGAAGAGCGCCAATATCGTGGGCCAGACCATGAAGCTCAACCCACACGGGGACGCAGCGATCTACGAAACGATGGTGCGCCTGGCCACGGGCAACGAAGCGCTGCTCGCCCCCTTTGTGGAGTCGAAGGGCAACTTTGGCAAGTACTATTCGGGCGACCTGAGCTATGCAGCCTCACGTTATACCGAGGCCAAGCTCTCCCCCATCAGCGCCGAGATCTTCAAGGACATCGACAAGGACCCGGTCGACTTCGTCGACAGCTACGACGGCGCCATGAAGGAGCCGCGCCTGCTGCCCACCACGTTCCCCAACATCCTCGTCTCGGCCAACAAGGGCATCGGCGTCGCCATGGCGTCCGACATCTGCGGGTTCAACCTCAACGAGGTCTGCACCGCCACGATGCACTACCTGCAAGATCCCGACTGCGACCTGCTCGAGTACATGCCCATGCCCGATTTCTCGACCGGCGGCGAGATTATCTACCGCCGCGAGGAGATGGAGCGCATCATCGAGACGGGCCTGGGCAGCTTCCAGATTCGCTCCCGCTGGCGCTGGATTCCCGAAGAGCGGATCATCGAGGTCTACGAGATCCCCTACACCACCAAGACCGATGTCATCATCGAGCGTATCGTCAAGCTCTCCAAGGAGGGCAAGGTGCGCGAGATCGCCGACATCCGCGACGAGACCGACCTTTCGGGCCTGCGCATCGCCATCGACCTTAAGCGCAGCGTCGACCCCGACAAGCTCATGGCCAAGCTATACCACTTGACCACGCTGCAGGACTCGTTCTCGTGCAACTTCAACGTGTTGGTCGACGGCTACCCCCGCGTCATGGGCGTGCGCCAGATCCTGCACGAGTGGGTTGCATGGCGCATTCAGTCCACGCGCCGCCGCATTACCTTTGACCTGGGCAAAAAGTCCGAGCGCCTGCACCTGCTGCGCGGTCTTGAGGCTATTCTGCTCGACATCGACAAGGCCATCGCCATCATCCGCGGCACCAAGCTCGAGGCCGAGGTTGTGCCCAACCTCATGCGCGGCTTCGACATCGACGAGACCCAGGCCGAGTTCGTGGCCGAGCTTAAGCTCCGCAACATCAACGAGGAGTACATCCTCAACCGCACCAAGGACATCGCCAAGCTCGAGGACGAGATCGCCGAGCTTAAGGATATCCTGTCGAGCGAGGACAACATCAAGAAGGTCATTTCCGACGAGCTGGCCGCCGTCAACAAGAAGTACGTGATGCCGCGCAAGACCGGCCGCGTCGATCCGGCCGACGTCGTCGAGGTGAGCCTGGAGCCCGAGGTCGAGGAGTACCCGGTCACGATCATGCTCTCGTGCGAGGGCTACCTCAAGAAGATGACGGACCGCGTGCTCAAGAAGGCCGCAACGCTCAAGTACAAGGACGGCGACAAGCCCTTTATCGAGTTCCCGTCCGCCAACACGCACGAGCTTTTGGTGTTTACCAATAAGAGCCAGGTATACAAGTGCAAGGTCGCTGCGTTCGAGGACACCAAGTCCTCCCAGCTCGGCTCCTACCTGCCGACGGACCTCGAGATGGAGCCGGACGAGACCGTCATCTGGGTGATCGATCCCGAGGATTACAAGGCAGACGCGCTCTTCGTCTTCGAGAATGGCCGCGTCGTCCGCGTGGCGCTCGCCGGCTATGCCACAAAGACCAACCGCAAGCGCCTCAAGAACGCCATCTACGGCGGGTCCAAGCTGCTGTTCGCCCAGGTGCTCAAGGAGGACCGCGACCTCGCGCTCGTCTCGAATGACGGCCGCCTGATGAACTTCAACACGTCGCTGCTCAAGACCAAGACGACCACCAACACCCAGGGCGTCCAGGCCCTCACGGCCAAGAGGAATCGCCTGGTCACCTCGGTGGGCGTGGCCACCGACTTCCTTGCGGAGGGCACGCCCATGGAGAGGTTCACCGCCCAGAGCTTGCCATGCGCGGGCTCCCCCATGAGGGAGAGCGACCTTCCCAGCCTGTTCTGAGGGAAACGGATTGTCTTTTGTGTCGATAATCTGTCATGCCACCCAATAGACCCGAAGCGGGTATCAGCCAAGAAACACAGACCCAGTTGAAAGGGGCGTCATGTCCAAGCTTGACGATTTCATGCAACTCCTATGCGGCGAGTTCGACAACAGGGAGCAGTTCGAGGCGAAGCAGGCCGCAGGCGAGACCTTCCCCTCGCCCACCACGTCAACACCGCCTGCAACGACAAGATTCTGGGGCTTCCCGATGACTTTGCAGGCACCTTCATGGTCGAGGAGAGCTACTACGAGGTCGACGGCAGGAAGTCCGCGTCGCCCCACCTGTTCCTCTTCACCGAGGAGAAGGACGGCATCCTTCTGACCTCATACGACGCACCCGAGGGCAATGACAAGCGGTCATTCTCCTACGCGACCATGGTCCCCGCCGAGTTCTCGTCCCTCCGCAAGTCGAGCAAGTTCACGCCCGCGCTCTACCGCGAGCACGACGGCGCATGGGAGGGCGGCTCGGACTCCATGTTTTCGCCCGTCATGAGGTTCCACCTGTTCGAGAGGTTCTCCGCCGACGTCCTGGAGGTCTCCGAGTCAATGGAGATGAACGGCAAGCGCGTGTTCGGCTTCGACGAGCCAATCCTTTACAAGCGTATCGGCAAATAGCCACGATGTGAGCGCGAATAAGGGAGTGATACGAGGGGGTGCTTCCAGGATTCAGGGAGCACCCCCGAGTTGTGGCTGCCGAGGACGCACGGGCAGAAGGCTATCTTCGGAAAACCACATGAGGCAAAATGGAACACGAGAATCGGCCTGGAGGCCTTGGGCATTTGGGAAAGGACCTGTTGTGAATATTATGCACCGCAGCAAATGGCTCGCGACTGTATTGGTTGCCCTGCTCTTCGGCATGCCGCCGACGGCGGCATTCGCCGAATGCAACGAGACCACACAGACCCCCCCCCCGCAATCCTCGTCCGCATCGGTGACAACCGCTGATGAGCTAATAGGGGCCCTCAACGCGGCGGCGAGTGGAGACGTCGTCACACTCGGCGCGGACATCACCGTCAATCCGGCGACATTCGGGGCGTTCGCGGTCAATAAGGAGGTAACCATTGACTGCAACGGCCATAAGCTGTCTGCGGACAACGCGGGAGGCGCGCCCCTCTTTACCGTCAGCAAGGGCGGCACGCTGACCCTCGTTGACGCTCAGATTGACGCGAGCGGCACCGTGGTCGACACCAACGCCGGAACGGTCGTCGTGAGGTCGACGGGCGGCACGGGCATCAGCGCAGGCACCTTCATCGCGACAAACCCGGGGTCCCTGACCATAGAGGGTGGCTCCCTCCACGCGTCGACAGCCATCGTCGGCCTGTCCACCGGAACCATCGAGGTCCGGTCCGGCGCCTTCTACTCAAACAAGGACTGCTTCAACGACATCATCGGCAACGCCACATTCCGCAACGCGACGATGACGGCCGCCGACGGAGGATACTGCCTCACGGTGCTTCAGGACGGCAACGTCGAGATATATGGAGGAAAATACACCGCCACCGACGACTGCATCTTCAGCAGCGGCAAGGTCGTCCTTCACGTCGGGGCCTCCTTCGAGGCGACGAATGACTCGGACGGCTGTCTCTCCGGTGACGGCTACGACATCGCCGACGACGCCATGGCCTCCCCGATGGATTGGCAGGAGGCGTCAAAGGTGGAATTCATCACCTCTGCAATCACTGTCCGCTTCTATTCCGAAGGTGCCCTTGTCGGCGAGACCCAGGGGACGCCCGCCAACCGGGCGTTCCCAGAAGACCCCGTCAGCTCCACCGGCAGCGCGTTCTGCTACTGGGCGGACAAGGACGGAAACAGGGTGGACAGCCTTTCCTCGCTTACTGCCGACACCGACCTCTACGCGACATTTGCGGATAGAACCTATACCGTCACGTTCAACGACAACGGCAAGACGACCTCGAAAACCGCGTTGGTCAACACCCCACTGGGCCAGGTTCCGGGACTGGATCGCAAGGACGACGGCGACCACTTCCGCTGCTGGAAGCTCGGCAACCGGCTCGTGGATGAGAGCACGACAACGCCGCTCCAGTCCAACCTGACGCTCACCGCCGTGTACGGCAGCAAGGTAATGAACCTGGGAGAGCTGAAGGCCGCCGTCGCCGCCCAAGACCCCGCCATCGAGCTCGGCGCGGACATCGAGGTGCCAGAGACGATAACGATCGGCTATGACTGCATCATCAACGGCTGCGGCCACAAGCTGCTCCGCTCGAAGAGCCACGACAAGGGAGCCCTCCTCGCCGTGGCCGGCCCCGGCGGAGACGGCCAGCAGGGTCTGACTCTCATGGTGCACGACACGACGCTGGACGGGCAGAACGTGGAGGCCGACACGGCGGCAGTCACGGCCAGCGAGGGAACGACGCTGGTCCTGGACCACACCACCGTGGAAAAGAACACGAACGCCGACGGCGACGGCGCCGGCATCTACGCGGACGAGGCGTGCGTCGAGCTGAACGACTGCACGATTCGAGGCAATTCCGCAGGAGGAAACGGTGGCGGCCTGTTCCTGGAAGGCCAGGAGCCCGGCAATCTCGTCAGCATCACCAACTCGACGATCAGCGGCAATGCCGCAGCCTACGGCGGTGGCGGCATCGGGTTCGAACACTGCCTCGTCCACCTCTACGGGAGCACGTCCATCGCGCAGAACACGGCCAAGGACGGCGGCGGCGCGCACTCGGCCAACGGCAACAAAGACACCAGCATCCTCTATATGCACGACGACTCCCGCATCACAGGAAACACGGCGACGGGACGAGGCGGAGGCGTGAACTGCGAGGAGATGTCCCTGGTCATGTACGATGACTCCAGCATCGACAACAACAAAGCGGCGGGGGACGGCGGCGGCGTCCGCGTGAGCTTCTTCGGAATGAGACAGCTCGGCGGCGTGATCCGGGACAACCAGGCCGGGGGCTCCGGCGGCGGCGTCTACGTGGACCACGCCAGCTCACTCACCGCCGGCATGATGTACGACAACACCGCCAGCCAACAGGGCGATGACCTGTACAACAATAGCGGCCTGCAATCGCTGTATCCCCAGCAGGGCGATAGGAGATACGGAGACGGGAACAGCGGTGACTTGAGGACCGTGCAGACGCAGGCAATTCCCGGCTATTATCCCGCCGACCAAGGATCAGTCCTCGTTCCCTGGTACGGGTGGTTCGTAGACGGCGACAACTCGGGAAGTGGTCGCTTTCCCGGTGACATCGCGAAGGGCACGCTTGTCTCCGAACAAAACGGCAATACGGGAATCCTCACCGGCGACGAGGAGAGTGTGGGCGTGAAGGCCATCTGGTACGGTCTGCTGCTCGCCTACGACGCCAACTACGAAGGCACGACGGAGCACCAGTATGACGAGAGGGCATATGCGCCGGGTTCCGACGCAACCGTGCGGGACGGCTTGTTCCATCGCCCGGGCTACCGCTTCACCGGCTGGAACACCGAGAAGGACGGCAGCGGCAAGACCTATGCAAGCGGCGATGCCCTGACGATGAACAAGAGTCAAGTGCTCTATGCCCAGTGGGAGAGGGACGACTCGCCGACGACGCCGGACAACCCCGATACGCCGAGCCGGCCGGCCAGCCCGACGACGCCAAGCGCAACGCCTGCGGGCACGGCAGTATCTGACAACCAGCCCGCTCCGGAGCCTGAGAAGGCGTTGCCGCAAACCGGCGACGATTCCCTGAAGCAAATCGCCGCAGCAGCCAGTGCGGGCGTCGCGGCTACCGCCGGGAGCGTGATCGCCCTCAAACGTCGCAAGCTTAGCTAGGAAATCCGCGCGAAGCGACTTTGCACCTCCCACACCGCTCTCCCTCGCGGACATCGTCAATGCTTAAGGCCAGTGTGCACCCAAGGTGCATGCTGGCCTTAGAGATTCTTCTGCAGATCTTCGAACCGCTTGCTTCGCCCTGTGAGCTCGTTCGGAAAGCATGCGGAGACAGAAACGTAGTGGCGAAGCGTCTTGTGAACGATGCCGCCGGGATCGCCTGCACGACGGCAACGGCTACAAGTAGCAACGCCAATCCCCATAATCATCCGGCAACGGCGCTTCCGTTCCGTCCCAGACCTCGCCGGCGTGACCCCGACGGCAAGAACATCGCCTCAAATATGGAAAGCACCGAGGTAGACCTTGAGTGCAATGGAGGCCATCTCTGATACTGATATCGAAACGCCGCATGCGACAACTGCACATCCCTCCTCTACAGTGCCCCGCCGCTTTTCTCCTTAGGTTGCACGTCATAAAGAAACCCCCACTTCCTGTGTCCAAGAAATGGGGGCCGTTCACTTTGCCGAGGCGCTTTTTTATCGCATGCTATGTTAAGTCGATATTATGCCTGATGACGACGTTTTCCTACCACAATGCCTCCAGCGATGGCAGCGATGCCGGTTGCCGCCGCTACAGCGATAACGATGGCAGAAGTATCGCCCGTCTGAGGTAACGACTTGCCAACACTTTCTGAGACAGCGCCACTTGCGACATTTTTCTTGGAGCCGGTGGATGTCGAGGAACCGTTGTTGTTGGAATTGCCTTTATCTACCGCTTTAATCCACTTGGCGACAAGCAACCTGTCTTCCTGGCGTCCGGAATCTTCTATGGTCTCGTCACTGGCATAAGCATGCCACTTAATCAAAGCGTAGCGGTAAAGAACACCCCGCCAGAGCGCTGGGGCGCCGCAAACGCCCTGTACCTGCTCGCCAATGACATCGGCATTGGCTTCGCAAGCGTAATCTGGGGCGTTATCAATGACTCATTCGGGTTCCAGACAAGCATCGTCTGCGTCATTGTCTGCCTTATCGCAAGCTACGCATCCGCCTGGATCGTCTACCCCGCCCGCGACAAGCGGTGGAGGCATTAGAGCGTAAGCGTCAAAATGACCGCGTAGCAGGAAACGTCAAGGACCATTCCGGCATTCGGATGGAAAAGTCCTGGACGTTCCCATCTTTGCGTTGCGGTATGCCTTAGGCCGCTATGTCGCTACAGGCCCTCCTCGGCGTTGTTCGCCATCTCGTCATCGAACGCATCGGGGTCGATGTTAATTATGAAGTCGTCAGGCATCTCTTTGGCCTTCTCAGCAGCGGCTGGGTCGAGCTTGCAGGACTCAGGCAACATATCCGACCACGGCAGGAACGAGTCCACAACCTCATCGGTGAGCTCGCCGGCGTTGGGCATCTCGGTCAGCAGCCACTCGACGTAAAGCCTGGGATTGAGCCCGTTGGCCTTGGCCGTGGTGGTGACGCTGTATATCGCCGCAGACCCCGCGCGCCGCGCAGCGCATCGCTGAAGAGCCAGTTCTTGCGCCCTACGACGAAGATTCGCTGGGCCTGCTCGGCGACGTTGTTCGAGAGCTCCAGGTGCCCGTCTTCGAGCACGTTCATGACGTAGGGCCAGAACTCCACGGCGTACTGCAGCGCACGGTGCAGCGCCAGCTTCGACGAGGCTAGGGGAAGCTGGGCCCGCGCCCATCCCCCGAAGTCCTCCAACACAGCGAGCGCGTAGGACCCGAGATACGCCGCAAGCATGAGCCCTGCCGCACGCATGCGCCCTGATATCGCGAGCAGGCCGAACGGAAACAGCAGCATCGCCGTGCGCACGACGAACATCGCGCCTCCGTTTCCTCCGAGCAGGAGTACCATCGAGACTGCGAACAGCATCACCATCTTCGTGCGCGGGTCGAGCCGCACCGACCGCTCTCCTGCCTTTGGCCGAAGCAGTTCTTTTTTCTAAGGTCCTTTCGCGGCATCCCTACGCGATGCCCGCGCGCACGAAATGATTCTTCAAGATGGCGCGCACGGTAGCCGCGCGTGCTCTAAAAGGCCGCACGTCCTGCAGTATGAAAGGGTTCGATTTACGGGCGCCCGGAACGGTGCCGCCACTGCGTGGGGGAACAGCCGAACGTTCGGCGAAACGCCTCGTCGAACGTTGAGGTGCGCGCGTATCCCACCGTGCGCGCTACGCGCGCGACGTCCGTCTCTCCGGAGTCGAGCAGGATGCAAGCGGCTCCCATGCGCTCCGCCCGAAGGCGCTCTGCCACGCCCATCCCCCGCACGCGCCTGAAAGCGTCGTAGAGACGCGAGCGGCTCACGAAAAGCTCGTCTGCGATCGCCTTTACGGTGAGCCCCTCGGAAAACCTCTCCGAAATGATCTTCTCTGCCTGCTCCACGATCGCGCGGTCCGTCCGCTCCGCTTCGTCTTCGGCCCAGGTGCGGGAACGGGCCAAGAGGGCGGTTGCCGTTTCGAGCGCTTTTGCATGGAAATACGGTGCCGCCCCGGGCCGCGACGCCCGTTCGGGGGTGAACGACCTAAGGATGGCACGAACCTCGTCGGAGGGACCTGCGAATCCGAGCGCGCGCATTGTCGCCTCCGCGTCTCCGAAATCGTCGGGGAACCTCTTCCTTAGACTTTCGAAGTAACCGGGCGTGTAGGTGATGCTCGTTGATTCGTAGAGGTCACCCGCCCGCATCAGGCAGCGCGTGGTCCCGCCTGCTTGGGAGAACGAAAGGACGTTCTCGCGTTCCGCGGTTGCTTCGGCATGCGCGTTTGGCAGCGACCGAAGCGTCGCCGACGATCCCGAGAAGACACAGAAGAAGTCCGTCGGGCGCTCCTCAAGGATGAGCGGTTTCTTCAGGCGAATCGAGTGCATACTGACGAGGCACTCCTCGCCGAGCGCCGCCGTCCAGAGAAACCCCTCGCCGAGCGATTTCGGAAGCGTCGCGTACACACCGCAGCGAACGGGTTCCATCCCGAGGGACAGTTGCTCTATCTGCGGTTCCACGAACGTCCGCAAATGCTGCGGGATGGCTGCCCGTAGTGCGCTCATGCTCGATCTCCCGTGGTTTCGCGATTGTCCTCATTCGTTTCGAGAACGTCCCTGTTTTCAGGTCGCGAAAACAGAGAACTCACCCATGCTGGTATGTTAACCCTATCTAACTGTCAAGTGCGTCGAAGACTCAGGTTTCATCGGGGCGGCGCGCAAGATCAAGATCGGAGGTTTCGCATGGGCAAAATGGAAGAGCCATCCCGCAGACGCAGCGCCGTGTCGCGGCTGCTCGATTTCGCCGGGCCGCGCAAAGCACTCACCTACCTGGGTTGCACGCTTTCCGCGATCTCCATGGTCGTGGGGTTCGGGCCCTACGTGTGCATCTGGCTGGTGGCGCGCGATCTTATTGCCGTGGCTCCCAACTGGAGCACGGCTACGAGTATCGCGATGTACGGCTGGTGGGCGCTTGGGTTTTCCGTCGTGTCTATCCTGCTGTACTTCGCAGGACTCATGTGCACGCATCTGGCGGCGTTTCGCTGCGCGGCGAACATGCGCAAGAGGGCGACCGAGCATCTGATGCACACGAGCCTGGGGTATTTCGACACGCATGCGAGTGGTGCGCTGCGGCGCGTGGTTGACGGCTGCGCGACGGAGACGGAGGGAATGCTTGCCCACAAGCTGCCCGATACCGCAGGTTCGGTGGCGATGACCATGGGCATGCTGGTACTGTTTTTCGTGTTCGACTGGCGGCTGGGTCTTGCATGCCTGGTGCCGGTGTTCCTTTCGCTCATCTGCATGTTCTACATGATGGGCGGGCGCGGCATGGAATTCATGACGAAGTACATGGAATCCCTCGTCAAGATGAACAAGACGGGCACCGAGTACGTGCGCGGCATTCCCGTGGTAAAGGTGTTCCAGCAGACGGTGCACTCATTCAAGGCGTTCCATGATGCCATTGAGGAGTTCACCCGTCTTGCGCAGGACTATGCGGTGAGATGGTGTCGCACGCCGCAGTCATTGTCGTTGACTATCATCAACGGGGTGGCGCTGTTCTTGGTGCCAGTGGCTATTCTTCTGGCGCCGGGTGAAGGCGATTTTGGCGCGTTTCTGGCCAACTTCGCGTTCTACGCCATCTTTTCGGCGGTCATCCCCACTGCCATGACGCGCGTGATGTTCATGTCGGATGCGCTGCAGTCGGCCACCGATGCGGTGAACCGCGTGGAAGAGGTGCTGGCGGCTCCGACGATAAAGGCACCCGCCGCGCCGAAGGAGCCGGCCGATAACTCCATCGTCTTCGAAGATGTGAGCTTTACGTACGAAGGAGCTCATGAGCCTGCGCTGTCCCATGTGAGCTTCAGCGTGCCGGCGGGGTCGACCGTGGCGTTGGTGGGGCCGTCCGGCGGAGGCAAGACCACGGCGGCCAGCCTGGTGCCTCGTTTTTGGGACGCATGCGCGGGGCGCGTACTGGTGGGCGGCGTGGACGTGCGGAGCATGGAACCGCGCAGGCTGATGGAGCACGTTGCGTTCGTGTTCCAGACAAACCGCCTGTTCAAGCAGAGCGTGCTCGAGAACGTGCGAGCGGCGCGGCCCGATGCCACGCGCGAAGAGGTCGTCCGCGCGCTTTCCGCCGCCCAATGCGACGACATTATAGAGAAGCTGCCCGACGGCGTGGATACCGTATACGGCGCGGCGGGCGCCCATTTCTCCGGCGGCGAGGTGCAGCGGCTCATGCTGGCGCGCACCATTATGAAAGACGCGCCCATTGTGGTGCTGGACGAGGCCACGGCCTTCGCCGATCCGGAAAACGAGGTCAAGATACAAAAGGCGTTCTCCGAACTGGCAAGCGGGCGCAGTGGCGAGAAGCGCACGGTGTTGATGGTGGCGCACCGACTGTCCACCGTACGCAATGCCGACAAGATCGTGGTGCTGGACGCCGGACGTATGGCGGAACAGGGAACCCATGACGAGCTGCTGGCGGCGGGCGGCCTGTACGCACGTATGTGGGCGGACTACGAGCGCGCTGTCAGCTGGAAAATCACGTCCGAGGAGGTGGCGTAGATGTCTATCAAAGAGAAATACGGCCTCACCGACGAGGGCGTGCGCAATGTCAAGCTGGGTGCCGCGTGGACGGCGATATCGAACGTCGCGGTGTTTGCGGGCGTGGGAATCCTGTTCCTCGCGATGGGGGCGTTTGTCGACCATGCGATAAGCGGCGCGCCGCTGCCCGATCTTCTGCCGTATCTGGCGGGGCTTGTCGTGTTCATAGTGGCGCTGTTCGTCACCGAGTACTTCGCCTACTACTACCAGTACGGCGTCATCTACAACGAGAGCGGCCGACAGCGCATCGGGCTGGCTGAGCGTCTACGGAAGCTCCCGCTGTCGTTTTTCGGGCGGCGAGATCTGGCCGACCTCACCGAGACCATCATGGGTGACGTGAAAACCATCGAGCATGCCTACAGCCATGTGCTGCCCGAGCTGTACGGTGCCTACATCATGCTGGGCGTGGCAGCGGTGGACTTGCTGGTGTTCGACTGGCGACTGGCCATAGCGGCGCTGTGGAGCGCGCCGGTAGCGCTGGGACTGCTGTTCGGTGCGCGGGGCATCCTAGCGCCACTCATGCGCGAGACGCGTATGAGGAACATTGTCGTGTCCGACGACATCCAGGAAGCACTTGAGTGCGTGCGCGAAGTGCGCGCCACCAACCAGGAGGAACGCTATCTCGAACATATCCGCGCCGACGTGGACGCTGCCGAAAAGCAGACCATCAAAGGCGAGCTTATGACTGGCGTCTTTGTGAACGGCGCGCAGATCGTGCTGCGTCTGGGGCTTGCCACCACGATCTTGGCGGGCGCTGCGTTCGTGCTCGACGGCACCTGCAGCTTCATGACGCTGTTCTGCTTCTTGCTGGTGGTGTCGCGCATCTACGCGCCGTTCGACCAGTGTCTCATGCTCATCGCCGAGCTGTTCGCGGCGAAGACGGCGAGCGCTCGTATGAAGAGTTTCTTCGAGGAGCCCCTGGCTCAAGGAGGCAGCGATTACGCACCGCAGGGTCACGACATCGTGTTCGACGATGTGTCGTTTTCCTATGGCGGCGGCGATCAGGTTCTCTCGCACGTGCAATTCACGGCGCGCGAGGGCGAGGTCACCGCGCTCGAAGGACCGAGCGGTTCGGGCAAGTCGACGTGCGCGAAGCTCGCATGCCGCTTCTGGGACGCAACGTCCGGCCGCGTGACCATAGGCGGCGTGGACGTGGCGACGGTCGACCCCGAGGTGCTGTTGGGGGACTTTTCCATGGTGTTCCAGGACGTCGTGCTGTTCGACGACACCGTAATGGGCAATATCCGCCTGGGCAGGCGCGGGGCCACCGACGAGGAAGTGCTCGCCGCGGCGCGGGCTGCCAACTGCGATGAGTTCGTCTCCCGCATGCCACAGGGCTACGCCACGATGATCGGCGAGAACGGGGCGCGCCTTTCCGGCGGCGAGCGCCAGCGGATCTCAATTGCGCGGGCGTTGCTCAAGGGTGCGCCTATCGTATTGCTCGACGAGGCAACCGCGTCGCTTGACGTGGAGAACGAGACGGAGGTGCAGCAGGCGCTCTCGAGGCTGCTCGCCGGCAAGACCGTCATCGTGATCGCCCATCGCATGCGCACGGTGGCGAACGCCGACAAGGTGGTGGTGCTCGACTCCGGACGCGTTGTCGAGCAGGGCGCCCCGGCCGCGCTTATGGAGCGGGACGGCCTGTTCGCCCGTATGGTCCACCTTCAGCAGGAAAGCGCCCAATGGGCCTTATAGGGAATCCCTTATAGGGAATCGTCGGGGTTCTGACGAGGGTTCTGCCCGTCTCCGCTTCCGTGATTCCTCCGAGGACCACCTCGAGGCAATCCTCGTCATCTACGCCGAGCGCGGGCGGCAACACGACATCGAGCGGCGGCGATGGCGCCAGGCATCGCGCCATCGCCGCCGAACCCCGCGACTCTGAGATGCGGCGTCTGCCGCTCCGAAAGAAGCAGGGCATGACAGCCGAATCAGCGGGATGCCGCCCGTTCGCCAGGATCCCCGTGCCGATCCAGGACACCTACTCGATGGCGGAGATGGCGACACTACTGTGCGAAGCAGGAGCGGTCTACGAACTAAGCTGCCCCTGCCCTTCTCTCACATACACCATCTTCACCATGCGCAATCGATCGGATACGCTCATGCTGAGTTTCGTGGAGAGCTTCAGCCCGGCCTTGTCGATGTGGCGGTAATAGGGCTCTTCCGCAACGGCGCAAGCGTCACCGCCGATTCTCCGGGCGAGCTCCGCCGCGGAATCCACGCAGAAGAACATTCTTGCGTCGGCATGACCCATCTGCTTCATGTATTTCTTCCGCATCATGCCCATTCCGATTCTGCTCACGCCGTCGAACGCCACCTCCACATTCCCGAAGCCGTGCAGCATCCGCAGAAGGGCGATCACCTTCTCCTTTTCGAAATAATGGAACAGGCCGCCGGCGGTAACCAACACCGGCGCATCCGGCGCGTCAACGCGAATCCGCCCGATCCAGTCGCCCGAAAAGGCGTCGCCGGCAAGGTAAGTTTGCCGTTCCGGCTTCGGAAGCAGCGTCCTTCGATACGCCATTACTCCCGGCAGGTCGACGGCATACCAGCGGGTATGCCCATTGTCGTTTCTGCAATAGGTGGTCTCCAGACCGCACCCCAGCTCCGCGATCACGCCGCCCGGCTTGCGGCGAAGGAAATGCCGGATGCATCGGTCCATGTTGGCGGAACGGGAGGCAGAAGCCAGCAGGGTGTACTGGCTCTGGGAGCCTTTGTCCGCGAGGCCTTCCGGCAGCGCGTCTTTCAGCGACAGAGCCTTTTCGTCATGCAGAATGTTCGGGAAATGCTCACTGGCGTAGATCCTACCCAGCATCGGGATGAACAAGCTGTTCTCTATAGCGCTGAATTCTGGCACGCAGTCCCTCCCCGCAAAACAAAGACTCATGATTATTCGGCTATGACTGCCTTCCGAACTGCGCGGGCGTGCAGCCCTTGCCTCCTCCGGAGTGCCCCTGTGAGCATGCCGGGCTCGGAGCAGCCCGCCGCTCTGCCGGCCTCGGGTATTGTGATGCCGGCCTTGAATCCCTAGTATCTTTCACCGCTCATTATAGGTTAAAGTTACTCACGTCTAACAATCATGCAAAAGAAGGTTCACACATGCCCGTCGCTATCGTTCTTGCCCGTTGTCCTCGCGGCTGAGGCTGCCAAGCAAGGAGCCGGCAGCAGCGATACAACTCCCGGGCGCGCTCTCGCAGAAGTGCTCGAGCGAGATGGGATCGCCCATGAGAAATCGATCCAATTTGCCTTCCGTCATGAAGTAATGCCCTCATTGCCTCCCGATTTAGAGGCAATGAGGGCGCCATAGCGACAACTATGGGCAAAATCGAGTAGAGCTACTCACACTCTTTCATGTGAGTTTGACGCAGCGTCTGGTTGCATGCCGAATGTTAGTGTCAGGCCCCACCTGAACCAATGACGGCAGAGTCCCTAGGTGTTTAGTGCCAACAGGTTGTTTAC
>NZ_CAAKON010000032.1 GCF_901212655.1 Olsenella uli
CCCGGAAGCCTCACGGCTTCCGGGCCCGTTATTCTGGATGGGACATTCATTTATTTCTCGAGTGATTCACTCGTATTTTGCCGAACGAGATTGCCGTAATTATCTGAATGGCTTATTCGTATTTTACCGAATGCCTATCTCATATTTTTCCGCGTTAGTCCATCTACCTGTGGCTATGCAGAAGCCAGAGCCCGCCCTCTACCGTCGCAGGATGACGCGCAACTCCCCAAGGAGGCGTCCCGGATGCACCGCGACGCCGCGCAGGGCGCGGAACACGAGAAAGCCCGGATACAACCACTTGCGGCCCCGCAACACCGGGTAGTAGCGGCAGCACCACGTATAGCTGGGAAGGAAGCGGCTGCCGAGGTATTCGGCCCGCGCCTCCCCCGCAGACTTACCCTCCTCTGCCAGCTCCTGCAGCCGGTGTGCGACGCGGTTCTCCGTCGTGCCATAGGTGCCGCTGCCCAAGAGGTAGAACCAGAGGCGCTGCTGGTCGTCCGTCAGCCTCGGCGCCTCGCCCTCGCCGCCGAAAACGGCCTGCGCCATGTCGCGCACGAGCCGATCGAACTCCGCGAGGCCCAGCGTCTCGAGCTCGCCCTCGAGGTAGGACCCGGAGAGCTCGTCGCCGAAGTGCCCGAGAAGCACCCACTCGTCGGCGATGAACCGCACGCCGCAGCCGGCGCGGCTGAAGTGCTTGTACGCGTGTGCCAGAAAGTAGAGGTACTCGTCAGCCGGGGAGAACGTGAAGCGCAGCGGGTCGGCCGGGTCCCGCCGGGCGCGGAGCCAGGGGTTCTTGTAGTAGGCGCAGAACTCCGGGATGTCCTCGTCGAGGTCGTCCATAAGGCCACGGTGCATCTCGAAGTTGAACATCGGATCCTTGAAGAAGCAGTCGTCCTTGCTCGCACCGACGTGCTCGCCGCGGTAGCCGAGGCCCTCCATGATCCCAACGATGGCCTCGGTGCCGCGCTCGACCGTCTCCGCGCGCTCGGCCTCGGTGGCACCCTTGATGCGGAAGCCGCGCCCATCCGGCTCCGGCTCGACGAAGCCGTAGAGGATGTCGTTGTCGGACATCGAGCGCAGACCGGGCTGCGGATAGTAGCCGGCGATGAGCACGCCCTTGAGCGGCAGCCACGAGAGACCGTCGGTCTCCATCTGCGCCGTGATGCGCTCGCGCTCCACGTCGAACTGGAGTTGGCGGAGCAGGGTGAGGTCTGCCGCGGAGCCCCAGGACTTGCGCAGCTCCCCGGCGAGAGCCGCACGCGCTGCCTCGCCGAGGCCGGCCCAAGCGATGGCCTCCACGCTGTCGTGCTTGGCGAGCGCGTAGACGTTCTCCCACGTTCCGCCGTCTTGGAGTGCAGGCAGCTCCCCGAGCGGAGCGCCGAGCATGCCCGCCCGCATGAGCTGCGTGAGGGTGAGGCCGGCCGCACGGAGCGCCGGGGTCGCCTCCGAGGCGGTGGAGTATCCCGCCGGAGTCGCATGCTGGGAGGTCCTCGCCTCGTCGTGCTGCTGCTTTGCCGCCATCAGTGGCTCCCCTCTGTTCTGCCACCCAAGTGCAGCTCCTGGTCGCAGAGGGAGACTGCCTGGGGGCGGTGCGTCACGATGAACACGGTCACGTCGCTCATGGAGCGAATCGAGTCGAGCAGGCGGCACTCGGTATCGGCGTCGAGCGCCGAGGTGGACTCGTCGAGCACGAGGATGGGCGCGCCGCTGTAAAGGGCTCGCGCGACGGCGAGCCGCTGCATCTGGCCCTCGGAAAGGCCGTGGCCGTGCTCGCCGAGCATCGTCTCGTAGCCGTGCGGGAGCCGCTCGACGAACTCCGCGGCTGAGGCCGCGCGGCAGGCCTCGCGTACGCGGCCCATGTTGGGCACCGGTCCCCGCTCGGAGAAGGCCACCGCCTCGGCGATGGTGCCCGACATGAGGCCGTTGCCCTGGGGGACGTAGGCGAACATGCCGGCCGGCAGCGTGGACACGTCCACGCTACGGCCGTCCGCGCACGCGAGCGCGACGCGCCCGGACGTCGGGCGGCGAAGGCCCATGAGCAGCATGAGCAGCGTCGACTTGCCCACGCCGCTCGGGCCCGTGACCACGGTGAACGAGCCCTTGGGTACCTCGGCCGAGAAGCGGGCGAGGACGGGAGGGCGGGCGGGGGTGTCGCCTGCGAGCGGCGCGGAGGTGGTGACGGGGACATGCGGGCGAGCACCCTCGGCGTGACGACCGCGGACGGCGTCCGGACGAGTGTCCTCGGCAGGCTGCGCGGGGGTGCCGGAGCCTGCGGCGGCGCGGCCGGCGTACTCAAACGTCACGCCTTCGAACCGTATCGTCTCGAGCGCCGCATACAGGCGAGCGGACCAAGCCTCGCCGACCGGCCCGGCTCCCGTCACGGCGCTCTCCCCCAGTGCCTCCGAACCCCGTGAGGAATCGGCCCCGCCCTCTCCGCGCAGCCACGCGGGAACCTCGCGCGAGGCGGTCTGCGCGCCGGCCTCGGCCTCCATGAGGCGCTCGACGCTCGCGCAGGCGGAGGCAAGGGTGAGGCCGATGCCACTCGCGCTCGCCAGCGGCCCACGGATCTGCCCGACAAGCTGCGTCACCGCCACGAGCGTGCCGGCCGTCACCATTCCCACGAGGATCCCGTGGCCGCACCACACGAACCCCACGAGATAGGCGACCTGCATGGCAAGGTTGAATCCCGAGGTCGCGAGCGTGGAGACATCATTCTTGTGCATACGCTCGCGGAGGTGGGCACTCATGAGGGCGTCTGCCTCGCGGCCCACCTTGCCCTCCACGCCAAACGCGCGAATGACCGTGACGCCCTCGAGGCACTCCTGCATGAAGCTGCGGACCTGCGCCTCCGCCTCCTGAACGCACAGGTGCAGGCCGCCGATGCGACGGCGCAGGAGCGTGGAGCCCACGACAAAGGTGCCGCCCGCGACAAGGAACAGCAGCGCCAGGCCCGGCGCGATGAGGGCCATGACCGCCAGGACGCCCACCATGCGCACCACCATCGAGACGACGGTCATCGGCAGCGAGGTGAGGCCGCTCGTGACGACCGTGACGTCCGAGGTGAGCACGCTCATGAGGTCGCCGGTGTGACGGGTGGCACACGTCTCGTCCCCACCGAGCAGGGCCGAGAAGACGGTTGCGCGCAGGGCGTTGTCGAACGCGCCACGCGACTTCTCGACCACGTGGCTCTGCGCGGCGCTCAGCCCCACCTGCACGACGAGCGCCACGCCGAAGGCGACGCATGCCGCGACGAACGCCGGGGCGTCCCCCGCCGTGGCGGAGTCGACCACGTTGCTCATGAGCAGGGCGTACGAGACGACGATGACGGACATGGCGCCCTGGAGCACACACAGGCCCGCGATGCGCCACGCGCCGTGCCCGAGCGCGGCGCGTGTCCAGGCCCACAGCTCGCGGACGGGGCGGTTGGTCTGGACGAAGGGCCTGCCGGGGCGCCTGCCGCGCGGGGCGCCCGGGCGCTCGCCGGGTTCGGAAGTGCCGGCAGGAGCGGCAAGCCGGCCAGTCCGGCTCATCGGCTGCCCCTCAGCCGGCGGCCGAGCCAGCCCTTCGCACGCTTGGCGAGGTGCCTGGCCGGCGCCGTGGCCACCCAGAGGCGCACGTAGGCCCGGTACGGCAGCCCATCCACATCCACGTGCCGTTCGCCCCGGTAGAACTCGCAGAGCACGCCCAGCACCTGAGCGTCTTCCACGTGTTCCTCGGTTATGCAGTTGTCGCCGATGATGACGTAGCCGCTCGGCAGCACGCGCACGACGCGATGCAGCACGTACCTCCCGCCGCTGCGGTAGAGGGCCACGTCGAAGCGGCGGAGCCTGCCGGCTGCCGGGCGCACGACGATGGTGTCGCGCCGGTTGCGCAGCATGGGCCACATGCTCACGCCAACCGTCGTGGAGACGTAGACCCCCTCAGTGCGGAGCACGTCCTCGATGTTGGGCTGGAGGCCGTCGGTACGGAGCGCGTCCTCGTCAGGATTCGTCACGCAAGGAAGCCGTTCTCCCGCATCTTGGCCGCGAAGGCGGCCACGTCGCTCGCGGCCTTCCCGGGCGTCACGTCGTACTCCGCGACGAGCGCCTTGGCGATGGCATCCTCGTCGAGGCCCTCGGCAACCCGCTCCCAGATGAACGAGCCGGTCCCGTTGAGCTTGACCATGCCGCTGAACTCCTTGCTGGCCTCGCCCGTGGCGATGACGACTCCCTGGCCTGCGACCTGGCGCAGCACGAACCCGTCCTTGATCTTCATGGCGTCCCCCCGGTACACGCGCCGTCCGGACGGCGGGCCCGCCGCGACGACGAAAGGTACCTCCATGATAGCTCGCGCGCCGGTCGGTCAGGCGTCGGAGTGCAGCGACAGCCAGCTCTACTGGCCCGCCGCCGGGCGTCACGGCCCCGTCGGCGCGTCGTCCGCAAAGAAGGCATAGGCGCGACCGCTCGCGTCTCGTAGGCGGCCACGTCGTCGAAGGCCACCCGCGAGTCGGCCAGGGTCGCCGAGAGGGCGCGTGACCCCTCGCGGGTCCGGAAGGGTAGGACGCCTCGCGGGCGGCCCTCTCCGCCGTGACCAGCGTGGCGTCAATGCGCCGCTGCTCGGGAAGGGCGCCGCGCTCGACCACGCAGGCCGGGGTGTCGGGCTTGGCACCCGCGTCGAGAAGCCCCCGGCTCACCTCGCCCAGCGTGGCCACCGCCATGAGGAAGACGTCCGTGCCGCCCGTCCGCACAAGGGCGTCAAAGTCGATGTCCAGCTCGCCGTTAGCCTTGCGATGCCCGGTGAGGACATGAAACGATGCCGTATACCTGCGGCCGGTTGCCGGGACGCCCGCATAGGAGAGCGCCGCGAGCGCGCTCGTGACGCCTGGTACCACCTCGAAGGGCACCCCCGCCTCGGCAAGCGCCGAGGCCTCCTCGTCGCCACGGCCAAAGACGTAGGGGTCGCCGCCCTTGAGCCGCACGACGAGCGACGCGCGCGAGCGCCCGTTCGGAACGAGCACCCCAAGACGATTTTTGCTCAGCCATGATCCACCTCTCGAAGCACCTCGCGCACGCACGCCGCCGCTCGAGCCACCAGCTCGTGCTCCGCGCCGCCCGAGGCAACACCCGCCACGAGGCGCTCGCTCGCGCAGATGGCAGGGAAGAAGAACGTGCTGAGCCGCGCGCTGCTCGCCACGCTCACCGGAATGCCCGCACGTCCGCAGGCACGGGCAATGATGTCATTGACCGCAGGCTCGCTCGTTGCGGCCGCAACCAGCCGCATGCCCTCAAGGTCAGCCGGCTGCCACTCGCGACGCCTGAGGACCACGCCAAGGCGCGTCGCCTCCTCGGCCGCGCCATCGCGAGGCGACGGATCGATGGCCGTGACGTCCGCGCCAAAGGCCACAAGCGTGCGCGCACGGCGCAGGCCCACGGAACCAAGGCCAACGACGAGGCAGCGAGCGCCGTGCAGGTCGCAGAAGAGCGGGAAGCGGGCGTGTTCGGGCAGACCGTCTGCGGCAGCGGCCTCTGCCTGCGGCGCGCTCGCCCACGCCTCGCGCGCGTGGGCCAGATAGAGCTCTCGAACCTCCGGCAGCGAGCCCAGGCCCTCGAGCTCGGGCACCACCTCAAAGCCCGCCGCCTCCAAGGCGGTGCGCCAGCTCCCGGGCTGCGCCCCCGCAATGTCGCGCGAGGCATGCGCCGCCGCCGTGAGCATGAGCGGCACGAGCCGCACGCGCGTAATGCCAAGGCGCGCGCGATCGAGCTCGAGGAGCCGCACGACGGCGCTGGCATCCGGATAGCCGTGCATGGAGCCCACGAAGGCGTCGTCGCGGCCAAGCTCGCGCAGGTGCAGGCCCAGGGACGCGTAGACAGAACCCGCACAAGCGCCGCCCTTCTCAACCCCGTGGGCCACAAGCACGAGCGCCTCGCCCGTGCGCCGCGGATGGCAGGCGTCGAGCGTGCCGGCGACCACGGCAAGGTCTGCGTCCGAGGAGAGCAGCGGCTCGGCGAGCACGAGGCTCGCAAAGAGAAAGCGGCACTCCTCCACCGCGCGCGTCACCTGGGCGAACGCGGTGCCAAAGACAAGATGGCCAGGCTGCACCAGCACCCGGCGCGCGCCGGAGCGGGCCAGCGCATGCAGCGCCTCGGAGACGTCCGGCACCTGCACGCCCCGACGGGCAAGCACGCGCCGCGCCTTGGCACTCGTATAGGCCTCCATGAAGATGGGGGCGTCGGGCGCAGCGCCATCACAACCCAGGCCCCCGCGCAGCGTGCGCGCAACCGGGGCAATGCTCGCGGCGCGGGCCTCCTCGCGGGAGGTCCCGTAACTCGCAAAGAGCACGGCATCCCACGTCCCGGCGGCGTCGCCGGTGGGCTCTCGGGTGTCGTGCCCGTCGTCTGCGGCAACATCGAAGGACGGCGCAGCCGGATCCTCGATGCCAGCCGTGCCGTCCTTCTCATGCGTCACAGCTATCCCTCTATCTCCAGAAACACGCGGGTCGCAAAGCCATCCTTGCCAATGTGGTAGGCATTGAGCGCCGGATGCTCGGCATCCTCCAAGGAGAGGATAAGATAGCAGGTCGTCGGGTCATAGGCGAGGCGCTTGTCCTCCACGCTGGGACGCGCAGGCGTCTCGGGGTGGGAGTGCCAGTTGCCCAGCAGCTGCCAGCCGCAGGCGCGCGCGTCCTTCACCGCCGCAAGCTGCTCGCGCGGGTCCATCGTGAAGTGCTCGTTGCTCGCGTCGATGTTCGTGAGCAGGTAGACGTGCTCAACCGTACCCACCTGGCGCTCGCCGGCAGCGCCCGGCACGTGGCCTGCCGCAACCGTCCCAGCCAGGAGGCCACACATCTCATTCGGGAATCCCGAGCGCGCATGCGCCAGGATCTTCTCGTAGTCCGTCCGCAAAAGCGTCAGCTTATCGACCACCAAAACCTCCGTATCCATGACGATCGCCTCGACACTGTCCATCCCCCGGCACGGCGTGCAGCGGAGCGAATTGCCGCGAAAGAGGAACGCCGCCCACCGAGGTGCGCAAGCGCCGATTGAACGGCAGGGCGCCCGCTACACGCCGTGCAGAGCAGATTCGCACTCGGGCTGTTCGTAATCGATGAGCTCGTGAATCGTCGGGTGATCACCGCAGATGGCGCAGTTGTGGTCCGCCGGCGGAAGCTTGATGGTGTGGAACTCGCCCTTGAGCGCGTCGAACGTGAGGAGCTTGCCGGTGAGCAGGTCGCCGACGCCGCAGATGTACTTGATGGCCTCGAGCGCCTCCAGGCAGCCGATGACGCCGGCCATGGCCCCAATGACGCCAGCCTGCTTGCACGTGGGCACGGCGTCCTTGGGCGGCATGGTCTTGAAGACGCAGCGGTAGCAGGGGCCCTCGCCCGGCACGTAGGTCATGAGCTGGCCCTTGAAGCGGATGATGCCCGCGTGCACGAAGGGCTTCTTTGCCATGACACAGGCGTCGTTGATCAGAAACTTCGTTGGGAAGTTGTCCACGCCGTCGATGATGAAGTCGTAGTCGGCGATGAGGTCCATGATGTTCGTGGAGTCAACGAACTCCTGGAAGGTGTTCACCTCGACGTCCGGGTTGATGGCCTCCATGGTCTCGGCCGCGGAGTCCACCTTGGGCTTGCCGATGTCGGGCGTGGTGTGGATGACCTGGCGCTGCAGGTTGGAGAGGTCCACCTCGTCGGCATCCACGATGCCGATGGTGCCCACGCCGGCCGCGGCCAGGTAGAGGGCCGCAGGAGCGCCTAAGCCGCCGGCGCCAATGATGAGGACCTTGGCGGCACAGAGCTTCTTCTGGCCCTTGACGCCAACCTCCTTGAGGATAATGTGGCGGCTATACCGCTCAAGCTGCTCGCCGGTGAAAGCCATGGAGCCGCTCCTTTCATAGGAATTCGCTTATAGCTGAAGTTCGACAGCACCTCGGGGTGCGACAGGTTGGCGAAAATGAGGAGCGCCATACCCCCGAGCTGAGCCATGCCGGAGAGCACGCCAGATTGCCGCGAAAGAGGAGCGAAGCGTGCCCAATGCACGTGAGCGCCGATTGAGCGGCAAGATGGCGAGAAGCGTGGCGCTAGCGCTGGCCGCCGCCCATGAAGTAGAGAAACTCAACCGTGTCGCCCTCGGCGAGCGCGTGGGTGTCAAAGTCGGCGTGGTCGACGAAGGCGTCGTTCACGGCAACGGTCACGTAGTCGGGGTTCTCGACGTTCTCCTGCTCGACAAGCTGTGCCACGGTCGTGCCCTCGGCAACGGTCTTCTTGTCGCCACCAACGGTGATGTTCATGAGGCTCTCCCCTCGGCGGGCCGGCACCCTAGGCCCGACGCCCTGGATCTTCCTAATTCGGATAAAACCTATCTTTCTACTAGGTTTTAGGGATATACTAGCACCACACGCACGCGGATAGGCACAGAGTCGCAGTTTTCTTACGGCTTCACGCTTTCCAAAGGATGCCGGCTCTGGCCTGTCGGAGCCGAGGCAAACCCTCCAGGGAGGACCACATGGCAGAGACCGATTACCAGATTGACGACACCGTCGACATTACGCCGCTCGTTTGCCCCATGACCTTCGTGACTGCCAAGGCCGCGCTTGAGGAGCTCGAGATTGGGCAGGTGCTTCGCGTGCACCTGAACGCGGGTGAGCCTATGCAGAACGTGCCGCGCAGCTTCCGCGATGACGGCCAGCAGGTCTTGGCGCTCAAGCCCTCCGAGGACGGCGACGACACCTATGACCTTGATGTTCGCAAGCTTGAGGAGGCCTAGGCCATGGCGCAGCGCGTGAGCGAGGCGGATTTTAAGGCGGAGGTGCTCGACTCCCCCGTGCCCGTGCTCGTGGACTTCTACTCGGATTCGTGCGTGCCCTGCAAGCGCATGAACCCCATCATCAACAAGCTCGAGGCGGAGTTTGGGGGCCGCGCCAAGTTCGTGAAGGTCAACGTGAACTTTGACCTCGCGCTCGCCCAGAAGTACATGGTGTTGGCCAGCCCCACGTTCGTGCTGCTCAAGGATGGCAAGGAAGTTGCCCGCAACCAGGGCACCCTCGCCAAGGAAGACCTGGCAGCCCTCGTGGAGAAGGCCCTGTAAGTTGCCTGAACCTCCGGCGGCGCCAGTCGCAGTCGCTCCCTTTCTAATGGAACCGCTTCAGACGACAATCTGGGGCGATTTCCCGCCTGGAAGAAGCTCCGCCCGCAAAGTATCGACTCATATTGTTGTCTAACTCGCAAGCGAAAAGTACAAAGGCAATTAACAAGCAAAGACCCGCAGGTAGAGCGCCTGCGGGTCTTTGCTGTATCGCGCAAATCGAATCTAGACAACAAATTGAGCCGTAACTTTCCCGGCAACCAACGCGCGGGGGGGGGCAAGGCACACGATTGCGCGCCCCTAGCGGCCCCGTTTCACCGCGGCCGGTGCACGGAGGCCCATGCCGCGCGATTGTGCGCCGTCGGCGATGTCGCTTCCCGACAGCCGGCGTGCGGGTGCCCGGCATGTCAGCCGGGCACCTCATCACCTACACCAGCCAGTCGCTACCGCCACTCGGGCGAGTCCATCGGGATGGGATCGTCCTGGTTGGGCACGTAACGCACCTCGACAACCTCGCCCTTGCCGGTGTCGGGCTCGTTGTACGCCTTGGTCACGGCCTCGACCATGGAATCCCAGCCCTCGCGGTCGAGCGTAAACTTGAAGCGGTCGCCGGCCTTGGCGTGGTCGTCGAACCACTGAATGGTGGCGTCGGCCACGCGGAAGAGCTGCTCCTCGCTCTCGCACGGAGGCAGAATCGACTTGCCCTTCGTAATGTGGTTGCCAAAGAGGCCGCCAAACATGAGATTGAAGACCGGCCTGCTCTCCCAGGAGTCAACCGGGCACTTCTGCGCACACTTGCCGCAGCTCACGCACTTGCCGTAGTCCACGACGATCTTGCCGTCCACCTCGTGGCACGCGTCGAATCGGCAAACCTTGGAGCAGATGCCGCAGTGGATGCAGGCGTCCGGCAGCCACTTCACCCTGCGGCCGCCTTTGATCCCCAGGTCGTTCTCCTCGGCCTTGAGGCAGTTGTTCTGGCAACCCGTTACGCCAAACTTGAACTTACCCGGCAGGTCGCGGCCGTAGTAGCGCTCATCGAGCTTCTTGGCGATGTCATAGGTGTCGATGTTGCCCGACGGGCAGACGCGGCAGCCCTGGCACGCCGTGACCGTGCGCACGCGGGGGCCGCAACAGCCCGGCTCCACGCCGCCCTTGGCAAGGTCGGCCTTGATGGCATCGACATCCTCGATGTTCACGAAGGGAATCTCGATGGCCTGGCGGCTCGTGAGGTGCGCGTAGCCGCGGCCATACTTCTTGGCGGCGGCGGCAACGGCCTCGAACTGCTGCGTCGTGAGGTCTCCGCCCACCACGCGGATGCGCAGCGAGTAGTAGCCCTTCTGCTTCTGGGACATGAAGCCGCCCTTCTTGAGGGCAGCCGCGCTCATCTTCTTCGGCTTCTTTGCGGGCTCGGCAGCAGCGGCCGCGGCACCGTTCGTACTATCTGCCATTATCTGGCTCCTCTCCTCGTGGGGCGTCCCCACGCCCCACACAAAGTGTACTCGCGCAAAGCCGGCGCGCCCACGCCTTCCGGGGCAAACGTTTTCGTGCCCGCGCGATATGCCCACGCCAACCTGCGTCCAGAAGATGCCTCGGGATATGCCTCGGGGCGCGCCTCGGCCGCTCCGCCAAGCCGCACAACGGGCAAGCCGGCACAACCACGCCTACGAAAGCGCCTGGCGGAAGTCCTCGATCAGGTCCTCGACGTCCTCGATGCCCACGCTCACGCGCACGGAATCGTCGTAGACGCCGGCCAGCTCGCGCTCCTCGGGCGTGTTGTCCGCAAAGATCGTCGACGCCGGGTGCAGCACGAGGGTCTTCACGTCGCCGATGTTGCTCGCGCGATAGGCGTACCTCACGCTGTTCACGAACTTGAAGGCCTTCTCGCGCGAGCCGGCACGGAACGTCACGAGCGCGCCGAACTTGCCTCCAAACTGCCTCGCGGCCAGCTCGTGGTCTGGCGCGTCCGGCAAGCCGGGGTAGCCCACCTCGCTCACGAGCCCGCTGCCGGAAAGCCACGTGGCCAGCTCGAGCGAGTTCTCGCACGCACGCTCCATGCGCACGGCAAGGGTCTCGAGCCCCACGCAGTTGAGGAAGGCGGTCACCGGGGCCAGGCAGGCACCCGTATCGCGCCACAGACCGTTGCGCAGGCGCGCGAGCAGGGCAAACGGCCCCATCTTGCGCCACTTGGCCAGTGCGGGGTAGCGCTCGGCATCCCAGCGGAACTTGCCGGAGTCCACGATGACGCCGCTGATGGCGTTGCCGCCGCCGTTCACGTACTTGGACGTGGACTCCACCACGACGTCGGCCCCCAGCTCGAGCGGCCGGCATAGGTACGGCGAGGCCACGGTGTTGTCCACCACAAGCGGCAAGCCTTGCCCGTGGCACCACGCCGCCACGGAAGGGATGTCCAGCACGCCAAGGCGCGGATTGGAGATGGTCTCGGCGAAGACGAGCCGCGTGCGATCGGTCACCGCACCGGCAAGCTGCTCGGGCGTTACGTCGTCCACGCGGCGCACGGTGATGCCCATGCGCTCGAGGTCCTCGAACAGCTCGAGCGTGCCGCCGTAAAGGCAGCTGCTCGCCACGAGCTCGTCACCCGCCTCGCACAGGCCGCAGATCACGTTGAACGTCGCCGCCATGCCGCTTGCGCAGGCCAGCGCGCCCACACCGCCCTCGATGGCGGCCATGCGCCGCTCAAAGCTCGAAACCGTGGGGTTGCCCACACGCGTGTAACAGTAGCCGGGCTGGGTGTTGTGGAAGATGCCCTCGAGGCGCTCAGCACTCTCCTGCTGGAAGGCGCTCGTCTGGTAGACGGGCACCATCGTGGCCGCAGGGGTCACGCCGCCGTCGGGCTTGCCGGCGTGGAGCAGTGCCGTGGCGAAGCGCATCTTGTTCTTGTCTGCCATGTTCTCAACCACCAGCCGTTAGATGTAGGAGGGCGCATAGTCGGAGTCGATGTCGGCATTGAGCCGCGTGGCACGCACGATGGCGTCCGCGAGCACGGCCGTGTCCGAGGCGTCGGCGCCGGCAAGGGCGGAGGCGTCCGTGTAGGAGCTGCCCAGGGCCTCGCGCAGGCCCGCAAGCTCGGCCTCGCCACCAGAGACGAGCGCGATCACGCCCGCGTCATGCAGGGCGCGCGCCACGGGGGCAAGCGCCTCGCCCACTCCGCCGGCGGCAATCGCGAGCGTGTGCCTGCCACCCAGGGCAAGGCGCGCCTCCACCTGGGCCGCCGCGTCCGCGTCCAGGCCCGGAAGGCCCACCACCAGCGCGTGCTGGCCCTTCTGGCGCGCGCGGCTCCACGGCGTCACCTTGTAGTCCGCCGAGGCGCCCTGGCTACGCTCGGCCGCGCGCACCACACCGCAGGCACTCGTCATGTTGCTCACGCGGTCGATGAGGATGAGCTCGCCTGCCGTGCGGTGGTCCGCAAAGCGGGCCGCCGGCACCGGCGTGGTAAGCGAGAGGTGCACGCGCGCCATCTCGTTCTTGCGCAGGCCGTGCGCCTCGTGGTGCTCGCCGGTGTTGACGTCCACCACGTACTCGACCTTCTCCACCACGCCCGGCACCTGGGAGGCCCCGAGCTTCACGAGGAAGTCCGAGCCCTCGTTGAGCGCCACGTCATCCATCCAGAGCAGGTCGACCTCGAGCGAGTTGGCCACGCCCACGCCGCTCACGCCCTCCAGCACGCAGCCGCGCGAGACGTCCACCTCGCGGTCGAGCTGGATGTTGACGGGCTTGCCCACGCCGGCCTCATCCGCGTCGTCAAAGCCCACGATGAGGCGCTTGACCCGGGCCTTCTGGCCGCTCGGCAGCACCGTGAGCTCATCGCCCACGTGCACAGACCCGCTCTCCACCTGGCCCTGGAAGCCGCGGAACGTGTGGTTGGGGCGGCACACGCGCTGCACGGGCATGTAGAAGCCCTGCTCGTGCTCGCGAGTGGCCACGTCAACGTCCTCGAGCTGTGCCAGGACCGTCTTGCCCGGGTACCACGGCATGTTGGCCGAGGCATGCGTCACGTTGTCGCCCTCCGTGGCAGACACGGGGATGACCACGATGTCCTTGAGCCCCAGCTCGCCCGCAAGCTCGGCAATCTCGGCCTCGATCTTGCGGAACGTGGCCTCCTCGTAGTTGGCGAGGTCCATCTTGTTGACCACGAACACGAAGTGCTCGATGCCCATGAGCGCGCAGATGCGGGCGTGGCGGCGGGTCTGCACGAGCACGCCCTTCGTGGCGTCCAGCAGGATGACGGCAAGCTCGGCGAAGCTCGCGCCCACCGCCATGTTGCGGGTGTACTCCTCGTGGCCCGGGCAGTCGGCAACGATGAAGCTGCGACGGTCCGTCTTGAAGTAGCGGTAGGCCACATCGATCGTGATGCCCTGCTCGCGCTCTTCGGTGAGGCCGTCGAGCAGCAGCGAGTAGTCGAGCTTGCCGCCGCGGCTGCCGGTCTTGCTCTCGAGTTCGAGCGCGCTTCTGGTCTGCGTAGATGAGCTTGGCGTCGTAGAGGAGATGGCCGATGAGCGTGGACTTGCCGTCATCGACGCTGCCGCAGGTAATGAACTTGAGCTGGCCCTTCATGTGGGCTCCTTCCAGCTAACGAGGAGAAATCGGAGAGGCTCCCGCGTAGGCGGGGTCTGGCGCGCCGGCCCGCGTGTGACGGGCCGGCGGGCATCCTAGAAGTAGCCCTCCTTCTTGCGACGCTCCATGGAGCCGTCGCCGGAGTCGGAGTCGATGACGCGGCTCGTGCGCTCTGACTCGACGGCGCCCAACGTCTCGGCAATGATCTCGTCGAGCGTCGTGGCGTCTGAGTGGACGCCACCCGTGAGCGGATAGCAGCCCAGCGTGCGGAAGCGCACCTTCTCCATCTGCGGCTTCTCGCCGGGACGGAAGCGGAAGCGGTCGTCGTCGACCATGATGATGTTGCCGTCGCGGTGCACCACCGGGCGCTCCTTGGCGTAGTACAGGCTCACGATCTCGATGTTCTCGCGCTTGATGTACTCCCAGATGTCGGCCTCAGTCCAGTTGGAGATGGGGAACACGCGCATGGACTCGCCCTGGTTGACGCGGGTGTTGTAGAGCTTCCACATCTCGGGGCGCTGGTTCTTGGGATCCCATGCCTGCTGGGCGTTGCGGAACGAGAAGATGCGCTCCTTGGCGCGGCTCTTCTCCTCGTCGCGGCGGCCGCCGCCAAAGGCCGCGGTGAAGCCATAGTGGTTGAGGGCCTGCTTCAGGGCCTGCGTCTTCATGATGTCCGTGTAGCTCGAGCCGTAGTCGAACGGGTTGACGCCGCGGCGCACGCCGTCCTGGTTGATCCACTCGATGAAGTCGAGCCCGTTCTCCTTCATGACCTTGTTGCGGAACTCGATCATCTCGTGGAACTTCCACGTCGTGTTGACGTGGAGGAACGGAAAGGGCGGCTTCTCCGGATAGAACGCCTTGAGGGCGAGGTGCAGCATGACGGAGCTGTCCTTGCCGATGGAGTAGAGCATCACCGGCTTCTCGCACTCCGCGGCAACCTCTCGGATGATGTAGATGGATTCCGCCTCGAGCTCATCGAGGTGAGAACGCTCGCTCATGGTCGATCCTTTCGCTCGTGGCGGGATTTGCTCCGCCGCTCCTGTTCGTTTCGAGACCCGGCACGCCCACGCCGGTTGCCCTCGCTAGTACTTGTTGGCGTTTGCGCCGTCGACGTCGATGCCCACGGCACGCCCGTCGGGGCAGCTCACAGACCAGTGGCTCACCGTTCCGGTGCGCGAGAACGAGAGCGTGGCGCCCGTGCCGCCCATGTCGGCACCGAGGAAGAACTCCACGGCCCCCACCGGGCAGGCCTTGAGGCAGCTCGTGCAGCCCCAGCAGTCCCTGGGCCTGCGCATCTCGGCCAGGCCCTCGTCGTCATACTTGATGAGGTTGCCGGGACACGCCTCGATGCACTTGCCGCAGCCCACGCAGTCGTCATGCCTGATGCGAATGCTCATTGCTGCACCTCCCCCGCCGCGGCGCCCAGGTCTGCGGCAACCACGCCCTCGATGGGCGTGCCCGCGCCCGCGTGCTCGTAGCGCTCGCCCTCGCCCACCAGCGGGCGCGAGACCACCTCCACGGAGCCATCGGCCGCAAGGCGCGAGTTCACGTAGCACCCCCACGCGACGTCGCGCTCGGGGAAGCTCGCGTTCTCGCAGAAGCCGTGCCAGCGCGTCTCGTGACGGGCCGCCATGTGAGCCACCAGGTCGCGCGCCACGAGCAGGCGGTCGCGCAGCTCCCAGACGCGCAGCAGGTCGTCCGTGTCTGCGGCAGAGAGGCGCTCGGCCGTCTGCTGGAGCTGGGCGAGGCGGGCATCGGCTACCGCAAGCTGCGGCTCGTTGAAGCGATAGCCGCGGGAGATGCCGCCGGCGTACTCGTCCATGACCTTCTGCATGGCCTCCTCGAGCTGCTCGGTGGTGAAGGGCGCATCGTCTGCCGTGAGGCCGCGCTCGTAGTCCGTACGAGCGGAGGCGAGGGCGCGGTCGACGGCCGCCGCGCCGAGCCCCTCATCCGCCGCAGCGGCGGGCTCGCGCAGGCGTGCCACCACGGACTCGGCCGCGATCTCGCCCTCGGCAAGCGCGCCGGTCACGTACTTCTGCGGGGCGCCGCCGGCCACGTCGCCCGCGGCAAAGAGGTTGGCCACCGTGCTCTCACGCCTGGTGTCGACCCAGTAGCCACTCGCGGTATGGCCGCCCACCACGTAGGGCTCGGTGCCCTCCACCTCAACGTCCTCGCTGGCGGGACCGGAGTTTCGCTCGATCCAGCGCAGGGTCTGCGAGGGCGCCATGTTGAGGTAGGCGCGGAACAGGTCCTGCTCCGCCTCGGCCGAGAGGCCCTTCGTGTGCAGGTAGCAGGGACCACGTCCGGCCAGCGTCTCCTCGGCGGTGCCCCAGAGGCGCTCCGGCGTGGTGATGCCGTACTTCTTCTCGTAGTTGCGGCCAAGGGCATTGACCTGCGGGGCGTGCGCGCCCTGGGCGATGGTGCCCGTGGGGGCGATGGTGTCCTTGCAGCGAAGCGCGATAAAGCGGTTCTCGAGCGTGGTCATCTCGGCGCCAGCGCGCAGGCCCATGGCAAAGCCGGAGCCCACGTTGAACGGTGGGTACCACATCTTATGGCGCGAGAACCCGGGGTTGTTGGGCCTGTAGAGGCCGGCCGCGCCGCCCGTTGCCACGATGACCGTCTTGGCCTCGATGCCAAAGGCCACGGGGTCGTTGACGGAGAAGCCCACGGCGCCAACCGCGCGGCGGCCGCTCGGCGCGGTCTCGTCCGGCACCGTCACGAGGTCTGTGACGTTGACGTGGTTGATGACCTCGACGTTGGGGCATCGGCGCACGGCCTCGGCCAGCAGCGGCTTGATGTTCTCGCCGTTGATCTTGAGGTTGCGCCAGCCGCGCGAGACGTAGTTGCCGTCCTCGTCCTTGAGGATGACGAGGCCAAGCTCCTCGAGCCTGCGCGTCACGTGGTTGAGACGCTCGCAGATGGTGAGCAGCAGGTCGCCGCGAACGATGCCCCCGGCATCCTTGCGGGCGTAGTCCACGTAGTCCTGCGGCACATGACCAGGGGTGATGTAAGCGTTGAGGGCGTTGACGCCGGCGGCCAGGCAGCCCGAGCGCTCGACGTTGGCCTTCTCGAGAATGACGACCTTGGGCAGGCCGGCAGCCGTGGCATCGGCGGGTCCTGCGGCGTCGTTTGCACCGGAAGCGCTCGCCTGAGTGCCATCCGCGGCTCCGCGTGCGCCCACGTCGGCCGCGGCGGCGACGTCCTTCCCCGCCGCGGCGCCCGGCAGGTATGACGCACCCTGCTCCCAGGCACCGGGCGCCCCCGCAGCCGTGCCCTCCTCGCGCGCCTTCCCGGCAATCGTGAGGGCGGCGAAGCATCCGGCGGTTCCACCGCCAATCACCAACACGTCGCAGCGAATTCGCTTGCTCTCCATCGGGGTCCCCGTTTCCCGAGCCAATAATTTCCGATAATCCTACTATGTTTGTAGGTTATTGGAAGCGGAAACGACGGATTCGTTTGGATTCCTTACCGCGCAACGCCCCTCTTGCGCCAACGGCGGGCCACTCGTAGGCAGGTCATGGGGCCGCAGGCAGCGAACCGTGGGGCCGCAGGCGCGCAGGCGACGCCCCGGTGAGCGAAGGCGCACGACGAGGCGTGGCTAGATGACGTAGGTGTAGCCGTTCGCGTCGCTTGGCAGCGAGCAGGAGTCGCGCACGACGAGGCGGCCGGAGAGCTCCACCCGCGTCGTGGTGGAGTGGCCGCCCGCCATGCGGTCTGCGAGCAGCCACAGGGCATAGCGCCCCATGTCGCGCTTGGGAAGCGCCACCGTCGTCAACGCGGGCGCGGTGAATTGCGCCGACTCGATGTCGTCACAGCCGACGATGGACGGCGCGTAGTAGCGTCCGCCCAGCTCGGAGAGGCAGCGGAGCATGCCCACGGCGATGGCGTCCGTGGCGCAGTAGATGGCCGTGGGGGCGTTGTCGCGCTGCACGAGCCGCTTCATCACGGCATAGCCCGCCGCCTCCGTGTGCTCGCACGAGATCATGAGGTCCACCTCGGGCTCGAGGTGATGGTCCAGCAGCGTGCGCTGATAGCCGCGGCAGCGAGCTTCGCCCCGGCAGTCGCCCACATACCCGATGGTCGAGTGCCCCAGCCCGATGAGGTGCTCCACGGCCATGCGGGCGAGCTTCTCGCCGTCGCACAGCACCTCGTCGGCTCGCTCGCCCACGGAGTTCCTGCCCACGCACACCACGTTGCCGCCATAGGCGCGCAGCAACCGGTCCAGCACGACGGGCGCGCACTTGCCCAGGATGAGCAGGCCGTCCGCACGTGAGGCGTCGGGCGCCAGCACGCGCTCGTACTCGAGCCCGGCGGCACGATTGCGGCGCGTCCCCATGAGCGAGGGCAGGCTCCAGACGTTGGCGATGATGCAGCGCTGGCGCTGGGTCTCGGCCTCCACCACGCGAAGGAGCTCGGAAAAGAAGGGCTCGGCCTGCCGGCGCGTGGACCTCGTCATCAGCACGTCCACGTAGCGCGGCGCCCGCTCGGCGGCAGCGGCACCGGTCTTGAGGCTTCGGGCCGCCTCGTTGGGAAGGTAGTTCATCTCGCGCGCGACCTGCCAGATGCGGTCGCGCACGCCGTCTGACGAGCAGCGGTGCGCGGGGTCGTTGAGCACGCGCGACACGGTGGACGGCGAGACGCCCGCCCGCTTGGCGATATCTCTGATGGACATGCTCGCCCTCCTCGCTCTCGCACCCCGCCACGTACCGGATCCCCGGCACGCCGCCCCAAGCCGCCCAAACCACGGGCGCCACCAAGGAACAGCCGCTAGATCACCACGGACGTCTCGCGCATGCTGCGGTTCTCCACCGGCACAACCAGGCCGTTGCCCTGCTCCGCAAACAGACGGTAGACGAAGACGCCAACCTTGTCGCCCGGGGCAAGGGGCGCCAGCTCGGGGCTGCGGGTGGAATGCAGGCGCTGGCCCGCCACCTCCACCTCGACCTCGATGCTCCGGCCACGGAAGGAGACGTCGATCACCTCGCCCGGCACGGCCGAGGCGGCATAGGGGAATGTCTCGCCCGGCAGGTGAACGGCCACATGTTCGGAGCGCACGATGGCCCCGCACGAGGGGTCGGGCACGTCGAAGGAGCCAAGCGCCGAGACGCTCTCCACGTGCGCGGAGTCACCGAAGAAGCCGGCGGAGAACTGCGTCTTGGGAGCAGCATAGATTTGGGCCGGCGTGCCAACCTGCTCGATGCGCCCCGCATGGGTGAGCACGATGGAGTCCGAGACCTCGATGGCCTCCTCTTGGTCGTGTGTCACAAAGATCGAGGTGATGCCCAGCTGGCGGATGGTCTGCTTGAGCCAGCTGCGGAGCTCGCGGCGAATCTTGGCGTCGATGGCGGCAAACGGCTCGTCGAGCAGCAGCACCTTGGGGTTGGGGGCGAGGGCGCGCGCAAACGCCACGCGCTGCCGCTGGCCACCGGAGAGCTGGCCCGGGTAGCGGCCTCCCAGGTCGGCGAGGCCCGTGAGCTCAAGCAGCTCGTCCACACGCCCCCGCACCTGGGCCTTGGGCGCGCGCTTGACGCGCAGGCCAAACGCCACGTTGTCGCGCACGGTCATGTAACGGAACAGCGCGTAGCTCTGGAACACGAACCCGATGCCGCGCTCGGCCGCCGGCACGTCGTTAACCACGCGACCACCGATGGAGATGGCGCCGGAATCCGGCCGCTCCAGACCGGCAATCATGCGCAGGATGGTGGTCTTGCCCGAGCCCGAGGGGCCCAGCAGCGCCGCCAGCGTGCCCTTCTCGACGCCAAAGCTCACGTCATGGGAGGCCTGGTAGGTGCCATAGGCCTTGTTGATGCCCCGCAGCTCAACATACGGGCGCTCGCCCGCCTCCTCGCCCTGGCTGGCCACGCGGCCGTCGGTAACGTCTGACATGGGCTACTCCTCCTCCATGCGCCTGGTGAGGACGCTCTTGGCAACAAGAATCACCAGCGCCAGCACCACGAGAATCGTGGAGACGGCAAAGGCGGGCACGTACTGGAACTCGTTGAACAGAATCTCGATGTGCAGGGGCAGCGTGTTGGTGAGGCCGCGCAGGTGGCCGGAGACAACGGACACGGCGCCAAACTCGCCCATCGCGCGGGCGCAGCAGAGCACCACGCCGTAGGTGAGCGCCCAGCGCACGTGCGGCAGAGTCACACGGAAGAAGATCGTGCGGCCGGAGGCACCCATGAGGGCCGCGGCCTCCTCCTCGTCCGTGCCACGGGCCTCCAGCACGGGAATCACGGAACGTGAGACGAACGGGAAGGTCACGAACACCGTGGCCAGGATGATGCCCGGCACGGCAAACATGATGTCGAGATGCAAGGCCGTGAGCAGCGGGTATATGGGGCTCTTGCGCCCAAACACCAGAAGCAGGGAGAGGCCCACGATGACGGGGCTCACCGCCATGGGCAGGTCGAGCAGGGCCGAGAGCACCTTCTTTCCGCGGAAGTTGAAGCGCGTGACCAGCCATGCCGCGCACAGGCCCAAGGCCGTGTTGATGACCACGGCGAAGAGCGTGGCCACGAGTGTGAGGCCCAGGGCCCGCAGCGTGTACTTGTCCGCCACCGCCGCAAGCCATGCGCCCGCACCCTCGCGGAACGCCGTCACCAGCACCACCACAAGGGGCAGCACGAGCATGAGGGCCACGAAGGCCAGGGCCACAACGAGCAGCGCCACCTGAGCGGGACGCATGCGGTTGCGCTCGCGCACCGTCACCGAGCCGGTAGGGGCAACGGACCTGGAATAGCCTTGCTGCGCCATCTCACTCACTTCCCCCTCAGGATGCGGTTGCTGCGCGCCTGCACGAGGCCCATCGCAAAGAGCACGAGGAAGGCGGCCGCCAGCATCACGACGGCAACCGACGTTGCGGCCACGTAGTCATAGCTCTCGAGGTCACCCATGATCACGAGCGGGGCGATCTCGGTCTGGAACGGCAGGTTTCCGGCGATGAACACCACGCTGCCGTACTCACCCAGGCAGCGAGAGAACGCCAGGCCAAAGCCCGTGAGCAGCGCCGGCAGCAGCTCGGGCAGAATGGCGAGCAGAAACGTCCGGGCCCGGCTGGCGCCCATGACGTCGGCCGCCTCCTCAACGGAAGGGTCGAGCTTCTCGAGAACCGGCTGCACGGCGCGCACCACGAACGGGATGCCCACGAACACGAGCGCAACCGTGATGCCCACGCGCGTGTAGGCGAGGTGGATGCCATACGGGGCAAAGAGCGAGCCCACCCAGCCCTGGTCTGTCGTGAGGGAGGTGAGGGCGATGCCGGCCACCGCCGTGGGCAGCGCCAGGGGCAGCTCCACCATGCCGTCCAGAATGGTGCGGCCCGGGAAGCGGTAACGCACGAGCACCCAGGCCAGGAGCGTGCCGAACACGGCGTTTATGGCAGAGGCCACAAAGGCGGTGGAGAAGCTCACCCAGAAGGCCGAGAGCACGCGCGGGCGCGTTATCTCGGAGAGGAACTGGGCCGGGCCAGCCTTGGCCGCCGTGAGCACGATGCTCGCGAGCGGGATGAGCACGATGAGGCTGAGGGCCGTGAGCGTGATGCCACCCATGAGTCCGAAGCCCGGGATGACGCGGACCGGCCCGGTGCGGCGCCGCGGGCGCGCAGGCGCAGCGCAGATTGCCGCCTTCGCGTCCGTCCCGGCCAGGTCCTCGCCCGCCGCGCCCGCGCCCGCGGCACTCGCACCCCTCACCCCATCGTTGCGCCGTTCGTCTGCCATGTCCTACCCTCCGTAAATCTCGTCGAAGGTGCCGCCCTCGTCAAAGTGGTCGCGCTTTGCCTGGGCCCAGCCGCCAAAGTCGTCGATGGTGGCAAGCTCGAGGCTCGGGAACGTGCCCGAAAACTCCGCGAGCACGTCCTCGTCCACGGGGCGATAGAAGTTCTCGCCGCAGAGCCGCTGCGCCTCCGTGGAATAGAGGTGCTCGAGGTAGGCCGTGGCCACCTCACGGGTACCGTGGGCGTCCACGGACTCGTCCACCACCGAGACCGGCGGCTGGGCGAGGATGGACACCGGGGGCGTCACGATTTCGAAGCCGTCCGGGTTGTCGCGCACGGAGAGGTAAGCCTCGTTCTCCCAGGAGACCAGCACGTCACCCTGGCCGTTCTCCACGAAGGTCGTGGTGGAGGCGCGGGCCCCCGAATCCAGCACGAGCACGTTGCCGTAGAGCTTCCGCATGTAGTCCTTGACCTGACCCTCATTAGGGAACTGACGCTCCGCCCAGGCCCAGGCCGCCAGGTAGTTCCAGCGGGCTCCGCCGGAGGTCTTGGGGTTGGGCGCGATGACGCCCACGCCGTCCGCCGCAAGGTCTGCCCAGTCGCGAATGCCGAGCGGGTTGCCCCTGCGCACCACGAAGACGATCGTGGAGGTATAGGGCGAGGACTCGTTGGGAAGGCGGCTCTGCCAGTCGCTTGCGATGAGTCCCTCGTTGGCGAGGGAGTCGATGTCTGGGGCGAGGGCGAGCGTCACCACGTCCGCATTGAGTCCGTTTGCCACCTCGAGCGCCTGCTTGCCCGAACCTCCATGGGACTGGATGACCTCCACGCCCTGCTGGCCGTGGCCCTGCCCCCACCATGCATTGAAGAGCCTGTTGTACGCCTCGTAAAACTCTCGCGTGGGGTCGTAAGACACGTTGATGAGGGTGCTGCCAGACCCTGCGGCCCCGCATGCAGACAGGCCGCCGGCGGCAAGCGTGGCAAACGCCCCCGCGGCAAGACCCAGAAATGCGCGACGCGACACGCTTCCCGTCATTTTCCCTCCCACCCCATGCAGAGCCAGACCGATGGCTGGCTCGTGCGCCGTGGTGACGCACCGCCCTTTGAAGTCCCAGCAAACTTGTGGGAGAAACTATAGGGTTGAGGGGCCTGCAGCACCCTCCAAGACCATGAAAACGTGTGCATCCTGTAACGAACATGGCACAGTTATCCCGTGTTTTTCATACGTGAACCGTTTGTCAGCTAACGACAACCTCTGTTTCATGCCTAATCCATGCAAACGTTGTCTCGCCATTATTGCAGGTATTCATAGCTAATTTTCTGCATTCTGATTACTCGTTGTCCAAAATTGTCGCGCACACGAGGCAAGCATTCCAAACGGGGCGCCTACCATCCCCTCCACCCACTTCTGCGCGCACGACAAACCGGGCAAACGGACCCGTAGGCGCCTCACGCGCAAACAAACAGGTGTTCGTTTTATGGTATGCTAGCTAAACGCTACAGGCCGAAGAACGGCCACGGGAGGCGCGGGGAGGCGGCCATGTCTGAGGATGTCCAGAGCATCATCGATCGCATCTTGGCCAGCCCCCGCGCACAGGCCAACCGCGCCTTTGCCGGGCGCACCTTCACGGACGAGCCAATCATCCGCCGCGGGTCCCAGATGGCCACCTACCTGCCAGAGCAGATTCGCGAGATGCGCAGGATAGCCACCTCCCCCGAGTCTCGCACCAAGCCGGAGGCCCTCGTGTTTCTGCGGCAGGCGCAGTTTATGGAAGACTATACGGACGACGTGGTCTACCACGGCACCTTTGAGCACTACTTCCCCACCTACCAGGCAATGAGCGACCGCCAGCTGCGCGGTTACTTCACGTGGCGCGCCGCCGTGCGCCGGGGCGACATATGGAGAACCTCGCTCTCCTTTGTCTTCGTGCATCTCTATGAGCTGCTGTGTGGCGTCGGCGCCACACCGGGTGCGGAGGGGTTTCGGGCCATCGAGCGCTTCTGGTGGGCATACCGCGAGTACGAGCCGCGTATCGACCGCTACGTACGCACATGGCTGCGCGACTACGCGGTGTGGCATAACCTGGATCGCGCACTCATCGAACCCTACGTGAACCTCGAGTTCGACCGCGCGCTCATAGCCATGCGCAACGGGCTCGCCGGCTGGAACGGAGGCGAGGCCAGGCCCCTCGCCACGCCGCTGAACCTCATCGCCCCGGATCCCTCGCCCACCCGCACCGCCTCGCCCCGCACGGGCAAGCGTGGCCGCAAGGCATCGAACGGGGCGGACAACCCCGTCGAGGAGGAGCTCTTTTCCTCGCTCGACGCCCTCTCGAGCTACCGCCCGCGCGTGAGCCGGCTCTACCAGACGCGGCCGGAGACCCTGCGGCACGTGTGCTGCGCAACCCTCGTGCGGCTCTCCCTCCACTACGACCGGCACCGCAAGGCCGGCCTGATGGAGAGCCTCTTTGGAAGCCCGCTCGCCATGCCGCACGAGATGTTTGCCTCGGCCGTGTTCTGGCCCAACGAGCCACACCCGGATGCCGTCTACGAGCTGGACGAGGTCAACCGCTACACCTGCGCTCGCGGGCGCTGGTATTGGGAGGGCTACCACGGTAGCCATGATCGCAACGCCAAGTTGGGAGCCGTGCTGCGCGCCGTGGACCAGCGGCTTCGCGACGCCATCGGGTATCCCCACCCACTGGCGGAGAAGCAGGTTCCCAAGTACCTGGCCAAGATCATCGACGACGAGATCGCCGCCCGCCTCGCCTGGGAGCGCGAGCGCGAGGCCCTAACCATCCACGTGGACCTCTCGCAGCTGGCAGGCATTCGCGCCGCGGCAAGCACAACGCGTGAGGCCCTGCTCGTGGACGAGGAACGCGAGGATGAGGCGCCCGCGCCCCTGGCACAAGGCCAAGCCGCGGAGCCCGACGCCCGCACGGAGACCATGACCAACGAGCCAGGGCCTACCTCCGCCCAGGCAGGGAGGCCTGGCGGAGCAGCCGTATCCGAGGACCTCGGCACGCTCGCCGCGCCGGCCATCTCACCCAGCAGCGCCGCTGCGCCAGGCGGGGCCGTGTCGGTAAGTGCCACAACAGCGCCAGCTATCGTGGCAAGTGCGTGCCCGCAGGCGGAGACGGGCTCTCCCATGAGTCTCACGGCACCGGAGCTCGCCCTCGTGGAGGCCCTGCTGGAAGGCACGCCCTACACCCCGCCCGCGGGCACGTCGCTGGACATGCTTGTGGACGGCATCAACGAGAAGCTTTTCGAACTCCTGGGCGACACCGCCCTCGAGTTCGATTTGTCCGGAAAGCCGACTATCATCGAGGACTACCTGGAAGACGTGAGGGGAGCCATCCATGGGTGACAGCACCAGCCCGCGCGTGCCCAAGCGCATCGCCGCGGTCATCATCAACTCGCTCAAGGGCGGCGTCGTGCCGCGCATCGGCCTGCCCTACATCACGGTTGGCCGAGAGACGGAGATCGCCGCCCTCCTTCATGACCTGGACCTCATCGCCAACGGAGGCGCGAGCTTCCGCTTCCTCGTTGGCCGCTTCGGCGCCGGCAAGAGCTTCCTGCTCCAGACAATCCGTACGCATGCCATGGGCAAGGGCTTCGTGGTGGCAGACGCGGACCTCTCCCCCGAACGGCGCCTCCAGGGCCGCCACGGCGAGGGCCTCGCCACCTACCGCGAGCTCATCCGCAACCTCTCAACCAAGACGCGCCCAGAGGGCGGATCGCTCCAGCTCGTGCTTGATCGCTGGGTTGCCAGCATCCCCGCCGCGGCGCCCGGCGATGCAACGGCTTCGGCGCAAGAGGCGGAGGCCCTGAACGCCCAGTTTTCGGCGCTCGAGGAGATGGTGCACGGCTTCGACTTCGTGCGCGTGCTCAAGGCATACCGGGCCGCCAGCCTCATGGACTCAGACGAGGACGAGGAGCGCAAGAGCGCGGCGCTGCGCTGGCTGCGCGGCGAATTCCGCACCAAGACCGAGGCCAAGGCCGAGCTGGGCATCAACGTCATCATCACGGATGACGACTGGTACGACTACCTCAAGCTTCTCGCCCAGTTCCTCACCGGTGCCGGCTACGAGGGCCTGCTCGTGCTCATCGACGAGCTCGTGAACCTCTTCAAGATTCCCAACGCCATCACGCGCCAGTACAACTACGAGAAGATTCTCACCATGTACAACGACACCCTCCAGGGCAAGGCGCACCACCTAGGCATCGTCATGGGCGGCACGCCACAGTCCATCGAGGACCGTAGGCGCGGCGTGTACTCCTACGAGGCCCTACGCAGCCGCCTGGCAGAGGGCCGCTTCGCCCGCGAGGGACTCTCTGACATGCTGGCACCCGTCATCAAGCTCAATCCCCTCACCTACGAGGAGCTGCTCGTCCTCATCGAGAAGCTGGCGCAGATTCACGCCGGCTACTTTGGCTACGAGCGCGCGCTCGACACGAACGACCTCGTGAGGTTCCTCCAAATCGAGTACGGCCGCGTGGGCGCGGACACGCACCTCACGCCCCGCGAGGTCATCCGCGACTTTGTGGAGCTGCTCGACATCCTCTACCAGAACCCCGGCACCAGCATGGAGAGCGTCCTCGCAGGAGAGGGCGGCACAACCCCCACGACAGAGACGCCCGGAAGTCCCGTCGCGACAGGAGGCCACGCCGCCGGCACCCCTTCCGCAGGACTACCTTCATCGTCTGGACCCGCGGGCACGCAACCGCCGCATCGAGACTTCGCAGAGTTTGAGATCTAACGAGGCCGCACGGCGGAGCAGGTTGGCCCGAAGATCGGACGCTGCGCACGCCCGGCGCGCAGGCGGAGGCCCGAGGGCCGGGGCCTGCCGCTCGCGAGGGCCCCGAGGCCGCTAGACTGAATCCCATGAAGACGCTTACCAAAGACATGACTACCGGCAGCCCCGTCAGGCACATCCTTGCCTTTGCCGTGCCGCTGTTCTTTAGCAACCTGCTGCAGCAGGTCTACAACATCGGCGACATGATGATCACGGGGTATAACCTGGGCGACTCCGCCATTGCCGCCATCGGTGCCACAAGCTCGTTCTACTCACTGCTGCTGAACTTCTCGTGGGGCCTCAATGGCGGCCACGGAATCGTCGTGTCGCAATGCTTTGGCTCCCACGACCGCGAGCGGCTCCGCTCCTCGGTGGCGGCGATGCTCGTGCTCAACGCCATCGGCACCGTGCTGCTCACGGCGCTCTCGCTCGCCCTGCTCCACCCGGCGCTCGACTTCCTCAACACGCCGGCAGAGATTTACGACCAGGCCTTTATCTACATCTTCATCACCTGCGCGGGCCTCTGCACCACGCTTGCCTTCAACATGCTGGCGGGATTCCTCCGCGCCGTGGGCAACAGCACCGTCCCGCTCTGGTTCCTGCTCGCATCGTGCCTCATCAACCTCGTAGCCGACCTCATCCTCATCGCGGGCCTGGGCTTTGGCATCGCGGTCTCGGCACTCACGAGCGTCCTGGGGCAGGCCTGTGCCTCGGCCCTCTGTGCCCGCTACATCTGGAAGCACTACCAAGACCTCCTGCCCAAGCGCGCCAACTTTGCCTGGGATCGGAAGCTCTACCTCGAGATGTTCACCACGGGCATCTCCATGGCGGCGATGAACTGCATCTACGCCGTGGGCTCGCTCGTGCTGCAGCGTGCCATCAACGCCCTGGGCAACGCCGTCATCACCGCCCAGGCCAGTGCCCAGCGCGTGGTGATGGTGCTCATGATGCCGCTCAACACCGTGTCCAACGCCGTCTCCGTGTTCGTGGGACAGAACTGGGGCGCGAGAGAGCCGGGCCGCATCCGAAGCGCGCTCAGGAAGTCCCTGTTCGTCGAGGTGGCATGGGGCCTCATCGCCGCTGCGCTCGTGTTCCTATGCGGCCGGGAGATGATCGCGCTGCTCACGGCCACCACCGATGCGGACGTCCTGGCAAACGCGGTCATGAACCTGCGCATCAACTTCGTGTTCTTCCCGGCGCTTGGCGTGCTGCTGTGCCTGCGGATGGCCATGCAGGCCATGGGCCACAAGATCGCGCCGCTCTTCTCGAGCGGCCTCGAGCTTGCGTTCAAGGTTGTGAGCTCGCTGTTCGTCACTCCGCTCCACGGCTATGTGGCCGCAAGCTTCACCGAGCCAGCCTCCTGGCTCGCGTGCGCGCTGCTCCTTGGCAGCATCTACCTCGCGCACCCGTTTGTGGGGAGTGTGGCGACCAAGGCCGAGTGACCAGGGGCAAGCCCAGCCCAAGAGAGGCGCACTTGCCCAGCGCCCGCCATGCGACTGCCCGAAAAATGCCCTTACGCCCCTACGCTGCAACGACATACCAATACATACCAGGGCTCCGATTGCAAGCCTTGGAAGCACGGAAAGCGTTTGATAGCATGCTCCGGCACACTCAAACGCCCAAACGCACCACACCCGAAGCTCAAACGCACAGGGACCCGGACAATCGTCCGGGTCCCTTTTGCTTAGACGAATAGCTTGGGAACCGTCCGCCCGGCGGCGGAGGCCACGCGCCTCGTAGCCGGACTGCCCCAAAGCCTGAGCCATCTGGCTCAAAGCCAGGGCCGCTCGATCCAATTCAGCCAGGAGGCACTCGAGCCAAAGCCAGGGCTACTTGCCAACCATACCGGGTGTGGGGACGCCCCAAGGAGGAGGCACTCGAGCCAAAGCCGGGGCTACTTGCCCCAAACCTCCTCGGCAATCTCCTTGACAAGGGCAAGCTTGGCCCACTGCTGCTCCTCGGTGAGCTTGTTGCCAATCTCGCAGCTCGCGAAGCCGCACTGCGGGGAGAGGCAGAGGTTCTCCAGCGGCACGTACTTGGCAGCCTCGTGGATGCGCGCGATGACGGTGGCCTTGTCCTCGAGCTCGGGGAACTTGCTCGTGATGAGACCAAGCACAACCTTCTTGCCCGCGGCAACCTCAGCAAGCGGCGCAAAGCCACCGGAGCGCTCGTCGTCGAACTCGAGATAGAACGCGCCCACGTTCTCCTTGGCAAAGAGGAAGGGGGCCACCTTGTCGTAGGGGCCACTGCCGGCATAGGCGGAGTGGTAGTTGCCGCGGCAGACGTGCGTGGTCACCACGAGGTCCTCGGGCAGGTCCTGGAGGGCGAGGTTGTTGACCTTGAGGTACTTGGCGGCCTCGTCCTCCACGGTCACGTCTCCCACGGAGCGAGACTTCCAGTAGCCCTCGTCCACGATCATGCCCCAGGTGCAGTCGTCGAGCTGGATGTTGCGGCAACCGGCGTCGTAGAGGTCGCGAATCACGGTACGGTAGGCGGCGCCCAGGTCCTCGAGCAGGTCATCGAGGTTGGGGTAGACGGCCTCCGTCTTACGGATGTGATCCTCGTCGCGGAAGAGCTCGCAGAGCGTCTGCGCAGGCGCCGGGATGGTCTGCTTGGCAACGACGCCGTCCTCCTCGAGGGCATGCACGAACTTGTAGTCCTCCACGAACGGGTGGTTCTCGCCAGAGATCTTGCCGGAGACCTCGGCGGAGCCGTGCGTGGTCTCCTCGCCGTGGAAGAAGTAGCCGTGATCGAGTTCGACGTGCTCGATGCCCTGCAGCCCCCACATGAAGTCGAGGTGCCAGTAGCTGCGGCGGAACTCGCCGTCGGTGATGACCTGATAGCCGGCGGCCTTCTGCTTGGCCACGAGGTCGCGGATGGCCTCGTCCTCGACGACGCACAGCTGGGCCGCGTCGATGACGCCGGCCTCGTGGTCAGCGCGGGCCTGCTTGAGGACGTCCGGGCGCAGGAAGCTGCCAACGTAGTCGTAGCGGAAGGGCGAGTGCAGGGTGCTCATAGGGGGTCTCCCATCGTTTGAGGCGCGGGGCTCAGGTCCCCGCACTGCGGGTGCTTGTTTGACGAGGACCAGCCTACCGGGTTGGTGAGCCAACGGGAAATACCCTTTGTGGATGTTCATGCATAGTTTGTTCCTATGCATGACTCGAAGGGGGCACCAGCGTCGCCCTATCGACCGGGCGACGGGCATATCGCGCAGAACCCCGCCCACAAGGGCACGGGTCGCGTCACGCGAGTCTTTACCGAGGTGAGCGGCAGTCCTCGCTCTCTACGACGCGCTCCGCACGAAGGCGCGCACCTTGGCGCGGATCTCGTCCGAATGCCCCACGAGCGCGTGCCCGCCGGTCTCGAACTGCACGAGCTCGCAGCCGGGAATCCGGTCGGCAGCTGCATCGGCGTCTGCCCCGCTCGTCATCTTGTCGCCCCTCGCCCTGAGCATGAGCGCCGGCACCGACAGCCCCTCGAGCTGATAGCTGTCGTAGTTGCGAGCCATGTCCACATCGGTGACCGAGAGGTCAAGCTCCACGCCGCGCCGGCGCTCCGCCACAGGCAGCATGCGGTCGGCCGCGGACATGGGCAGCCCCGTCACCGCGGCCAAAAGCGGCGCCACGAGGTAGAGGCCCAGGTCCGTCAGCAGCGGCGCCGGCAGACGCACGCCCGAGGGAGCCTTTGAGGGCACCCCGGCAGGCGGCATCAGCGCGGAGCGCAGGATGAGTCCCCTCACGCGCTCCGGATGGTCGAGGGCGAGTCGCAGGGCAGACGCGGCGCCCCCAGAGGTTGCCACCACGAAGGCGCGCTCGACGCCAAGCTCATCTAGAAGCTCCACATAGGCCCGGGCTTGATCGGCAGGCGTGCCCTCGCCGGCAACGTCGCTCCCCAGATAGCCAAACCGCGAGGGCGCAATCACCCGGAAGCCCGGCCCAAAGTCGCGGCAGGCATCCAGCCCCCGGTCTGCCCCGCCAAAGGTGCCGTGGATGGAAAGCAGGGGCACCAGCTCGGGGCTCTCCCCCGCCACCACCTCGGAGCGTGGGCGGTCCCCTGTGGACTCGTCGAGGTAGGTCATCTCCCCGCAGCCAAGGTGCGCCGTCTTAAGGGCCATGCGTCCCAGGTGCTCCCGGGCCACGCCCGTTGCGCTCCAGCACAGCGCCGTCCGGCATGCAATATAGAAGACCAGCGCGGCAACCAACACGTTTATGAGAGCCATCGGATTCCCCCTCCCGGCACCCCGCATGCCGTGCGGGGCCCGCCTGCGTTAGCGCTCGCTAACAGGATAAGCTCGCCGCGTCCCCGGCGCCCGCCTACGCTATGATGTTGGGCTCCGCTACAAGGAAGGGTTCAGCATGAGCAACTCTCAGCACACTGTCTCGCACACCACCGGCCTCACGCGCCGCAACTTCCTCGCCCTTATGGGCCTTGGCGCCATCGCCACCCCGCTTGCCCTCACCGCCTGCGGCAACTCCCAGGCGAGTGACGCCGCCACCACCGAGGCGGCCACCACGGCTGCCGCCACCGACATCACGGGCCTCCATCTCACCTTCGTTGGCGACGATGCCTTCGCGCCGTTCCGCTCCCTGCAGCCGCAGGCAGACGGCAGCCAGAAGCTCGCGGGCCTCGACATCGACGTCGTAGACGAGATGGCCAAGCGCCTCGGCTTTGCCTACACCTTCGAGGCGCAGGACTTTGCCGCCACCCTCGCATCCGTACAGGGCAGCAACGACGCCTTCACCATGCCGATGAGCGCCAACGACGAGCGCAAGCAGACCTTCGACTTCACGCGCGGCTACTATCAGCCGCTCGTGGGCGCGCTCTCCAAGGGCGGCAATGCGCTCGAGAGCCTCGACGCCCTCAAGGGCAAGAAGCTCACCTGCACCACGGGCACCGTGCAGAACAAGTTCATCACCTCCGCCCTGCCCGACAACGAGTTCACAACCTTCGACGGCGGCGACCAGTGCCTGCAGGAGGTGCTCGCCGGCCGCGTCGACGTCTATATCTGCGACGGCGCCGAGGGCCTCGCCATGCAGCAGGCCAATCCCGAGACCGTGCTGGGGCTGCTGCCGGCGGAGGAGACGGACCAGTACGTGAGCGTCTACCGCATCATGGCCAAGAAGGGCGCCGCCTTCATCCCGGCGTTCAACAAGTGCGTGGGCGAGATGATCGCCGACGGCACCATGGACCAGTTCATCGCCAAGTGGACGAACGAGAGCTTCGTCTGGGGCGACAAGGCCGCCGAGGCCGCCAGCGCCGAGTAATGTTGGATAGGGGACAGACCCTTTTCCAACTTTTCTGAAAGCGCGGGACAATAGCCCCACCCAACAGCACGACCACTGCGGGCCGGCCCGGGACAACACCCGACCGGCCCGCCCTCGAATCGAGGCCAGATGTCGCTGAACTTCCAGCTCATAGCGCCCTACCTCTCGATGTTCTGGGGAGGCTTGGCCGTTACCCTCAAGGTGACGGCCGGCTCGCTCGTGTTGGCGTTTGCGCTGGGCGCCGCCATCGCCGTGCTCAAGGTGCTTCCCTGCCGTCCCCTGCGCCTCGTGCTGGGCTTCTACACCTCCATCTTTAGAGGCGTGCCCCTTATCGTGCTGCTGTTCATGGCCTACTTCGCAACTCCGCAGCTCACGGGCTACAAGATCTCGATGTTTGCCGCCGGCGTGCTCACGCTGGGCCTCAACGGCTCCGCCACGGTGTCCGAGACGCTCCGCGGCGGCATCGAGGGCGTGGACCCCGGACAGGCGGACGCCGCCCGAGCGCTCAGCGTGCCCTACGCACCCACGATGCTGCACATCATCATCCCGCAGGCCCTGCGCTCCGTGGTGCCGGCGCTCGTCAACGAGGTCATCACCGTGCTCAAGAGCTCGGCGCTCGTCTCGGTCATCGGCCTCATGGACCTCATGCGCGCGGCCGAGAGCATCCAGGCCTTCACCTACCGCGCCTTCGAGCCGTTCTTCATTGCGGCAATCATCTACTACGTCATCGTCATGGCCCTCAGCGCCCTCGGCCGCCTCTGGGAGCGCTCGCTCAAGTAGACAAGGGCAAGTGGGGCGCGCCTCGCATACGAGGTATTCGAACCTTCCATGGCCATTCTGGTGCTGTTGGCCGAGAAACGGGTCTATTCTTCTCGCCGTACTCCAGATTAGAAGGGTTCTCAGTATGAGCGAGAGCATTGAGGCCACCGCACCCAAGCAGCCAACGCACGAGCACCACAGCGCCATCCCGGGGCTTCTGGCCTCGGTGGCCATGTTCATCGTCTGCATGGACACGTTCATCACCAACGTTGCACTCCCCACCATCGAGGCCGAGCTCGGCGGCGGCATGGCGGCCCAACAGTGGGTGGTCGACGGCTACACGCTGCCCTTTGCCACGCTTCTGCTCCTCGCCGGTAACCTCTCGGACCGTCATGGCTCCAAGCGCATCTTTGGCCTGGGCATGGCCTTGTTCTGCGCGGCATCGCTCGTCTGCGGCACGGCGCTCAACATCGTGACGCTCGTGCTGGGGCGCGCGCTGCTGGGCATCGGAGCCGCCCTCGTGCTCCCCTCGAGCATGGCCCTCATCAAGGAGGGCTACCCCGACGGCCCCAGCCGCTCCAAGGCCCTTGCGTTCTGGGGCATCGGGGGCTCGGTCGCCACGGCGGTGGGCCCCATCCTCGGTGGCATCCTCGTGCCCATCCACTGGAGCCTCACCTTCCTCATCAACATCCCGTTCTGCCTCGCCATCCTCGTCCTCGTCCCCAGGCTCAAGCCCTCGCCCTGCACGCGCGTGCCGTTCGACTTCCTGGGCCAGGCGCTCGCCATCGTGGGCCTCGGCTGCTTCGTGGGCGGCATCATCGAGGGCGGCTCCGAAGGCTTCCTCGGCTTCCCGGCCATCCTGCTCGCCGTGGGCGTCGCGTCCTGCGCGGCCTTCATCTGGTCCCAGTCCCGCGCCAGGTACCCGATGATGCCCCTCTCCCTCTTTGACTCGCGCGACATGCGCATGGCGATGCTCGGCGGCTTCTCGATAATTCTCAACTGGAACGGCCTCGTGTTCATCAGCACGCTCGCCCTCCAGCAGCACCTGGGCCTCTCCCCCTTCGTCAGCGGCATGGCCTTCGTGCCGTGCGCCTTCACCGGCGTCATCGGCAACCTCATGAGCGACCGCCTCATCGGCGGCAAGGGGTTCCGCTACGCCCTGCTCGTGGGCTTCAGCTGCATGCTCGCGGGCTTCGCCGTCCTCATCGTAGGCTCGCGGGACATCACGCTCGCGCACGTGGCAGCCGGCACCATCGTCGTGGGCTTTGGCGGCGCCATCGGCACGCCGGCACTCTCCGCCCTCGTGCTGAGGAGCGCGCGCACAGACCAGGGCGGCATCGCCAGCGCCGCGTTCAACACGATGCGCCAGGTGGGAGGCGCCCTGGGCGTGGCCGTCTTTGGCGTCTACGCCACGGTGCTCCCCAGCTTTGCCGACGGCCTTACGGCGGCCTTCTCCACCTCGCTTTTGCTGGTGGTGGCCATGTTCGTCTATGCTCTTCACTCCAAGACACTCGGAACGAAGCCAGCATCAGACGGAAAGTAGCCATGCCAACGGGAGTCCTCATCAACGCAAGCGCCGTACTCGTGGGAGGTCTGCTTGGTGTGGGCCTCGGCCGCTTTGTGCCCAAGGAGCTGCGGGCAACGCTCAACCTCATGTTTGGCCTCTGCTCCATGGCCATGGGCGTCTCGCAGATCGCGGGCCTCTCCGCGCTCGCACCGCTCGTGCTCTCCATCATCCTGGGCGCAGGGGTGGGCTGCGCCATGCACTGGGAGCGCGCCATCGCCAAGGCCGCCGGCAAGCTGCGCGGCCCCCTCAACGCGCTTTTGAGGTCCGACGGCGTCGCGGGCGTCGCCCAGGACGAGTGGATGGCCCGCTACGTGGCGGCCGTCGTGCTGTTCTGCGCCTCGGGCACCGGCATCTACGGCGCCATGCAGGAGGGCCTCTCCGGAGACCCCTCAATCCTTGTCACCAAGGCGGTGCTGGACTTCTTCACGGCGATGATCTTTGCCTGCGACCTCGGCATCATGCTGCCGCTCGTTGCCGTGCTGCAGCTGGCGGTGCTGCTTGTGCTCTACGCCCTCGCAGGCGTCATCCTGCCGCTCACGGACGCGGGCATGATCGCCAACTTCAAGGCCACGGGCGGCATCCTCATGCTTGCCACGGGCTTCCGCATTACGCAGATCAAGAACTTCCCCATGGCCGACATGCTGCCCGCCATGATCTTCGTCATGCCGCTGACGGCCTGGTACGTGGGCTCCATCGTTCCCCTTCTGTAGGGAGGGACGCGCGAGGGCAAGGGTGCCGGACTCCGCGGACGCAGATGCGGCCACCGCCAATTCGGCGACAACCGCATCTGAGACAAGCGAGGCGCAGACGGGTTCGACGAACCCCATCGCCGCCTTCTTCTCGTGGCTTGGTTCTATCTTTGGGCTGAAGCCGGGCGAACGCCTGCGGGCAAGGCGCCTCCGACGTCTTGCCCGCAGGCCCCAACAGCCCAGGCAGCAGCCCGTCTGTACCCTACTCGGCGTCCAGCGGAGCTGCGAGCACCGTGCCCATCGGGAACGCGCGACGGAAGACCAGGCGAGCGATGGGACCGGCGATAAGCAGGTTCCACGGCAGGGCCATGATGAAGTTGAAGCAGATGTTGGTGAGCCACATCGGCAGCAGGCTCGGCAGGAGCGCCGCGATGCCGCCCGGCATGTGCAGGCCGGCCTCAAGGCAGCCATAGAGCGACATGATGACCACCATCGGCACCACCATGCAGCTGCTCACGGCCAGCGTCATGGCCACAGGCGAGCTCTTGCCCGGAGTCACGAGGTGCTTGAACGCAAAGCCCTTCGCAAGAGGAGAGGCAACGAACCAGTCGCAAAGCATCGCGAAGATGTACGCGGGCGGCATACCCATCCAAGCCTGAGCCAGGACATCCAGGCCGATGTGACCCTCCATTCGGGCGATGTTGTAAATCGACATCCAGAGGACCATCAGGAAGCACATGATGAAGGTGAAAATGAGGCTCTCGCGCTTGTTGGTAGGCACAGGCAGGCGTCCTTTCTTGACGTTATGGGCTGCGAACCGTTGCAGCGAGCGGGTACGCTAGCACGAAAACTCGCGCCCGTGTAATAGCCCAAAACAAAAAAAGCACGCAGTGAGGACAGCCCGGGCGCGCAGGCCCTCCGCGCGCCCGGGCTGCGTATTATGCGGAGGACGCGCATGGAAAACGCCGGCCGCAGCGACCGGAACCGCCGCGGGCAAGGCGTCTCGAGCGGTACCATGACCGGCGAAGAAGGGAGCCCCATGGCACAGATGGTCCGGCACGCGGGCGGCAATTCCGCGCAACCCACCCCCACGCACATCGAGATCCGCGGCGCGCGCGTACACAACCTCAAGAACGTGGACCTGGACATCCCGCTCGGCAAGCTCGTGGGCATCGCCGGCGTGTCGGGCTCGGGCAAGAGCTCGCTCGCCCTGGGCGTCCTCTATGCCGAGGGATCGCGCCGCTACCTCGAGGCACTCTCCACCTACACGCGCCGACGCCTCACGCAGGCGGGTCGCGCCCAGGTGGACGACGTTCGCTACGTGCCCGCCGCCCTCGCCCTGCACCAGCGCCCCGCCGTGCCAGGCGTGCGCTCCACCTTTGGCACGATGTCCGAGCTGCTCAACAGCCTGCGCCTGCTGTTCAGCCGCTGCGGGTCCCACGCCTGCCCGCACTGCGGCGCCCATGTGCCGCCCACCCTCGCCGTAGCCGCCGAGCAGCCCATCACCTGCACCTCCTGCGGAGAGACCTTCTATGGCCCCGGCGCCGAGGACCTCGCCTTCAACAGCGGCGGCGCCTGTCCCACCTGCGGAGGCACCGGCGTGCAGCGCGTGGTGGACGAGGCCTCGCTCGTGCCCGACGAGTCCATCTCGATCGACGACGGCGCCGTCAAGCCCTGGGGCAGTCTCATGTGGGACCTCATGAAACAGGTGTGCGCGGCCATGGGCGTTCGCACCAACGTCCCGTTCTGCGAGCTCACGCCCGAGGAGCGCGACATCGTCTTCCACGGCCCCGCCGTCAAGAGGCACATCCTCTACCGGGCCAAGTCCTCGGACGACTTCGCCGAGCTCGACTTCACCTACTACAACGCAGTCTACTCGGTGGAGAACGCCCTCGCCAAGGTCAAGGACGAGAAGGGCCTCAAGCGCGTGGCGCGCTTCCTCAAGGAGGGCCCCTGCCCAGACTGCGGAGGCACCCGCCTCTCAGCAGCCGCACGGGCACCGAGGGTCCGCGGCATCAACCTCGCCCAGGCGTGCGAGATGACCCTCGACGACCTCTCCGAGTGGGTGACCGGCGTGTCCGAGACCCTACCCGAGGACATGCGACCCATGGCCGTGCGCATCTGCGAGAGCTTTGCCGACACGGCACGACGCCTGCTCGAGCTGGGCCTCGGCTACCTCTCGCTCGACCGCGCGGGCGCCACCCTCTCCACCGGCGAGCGGCAGCGCGTGCAGCTCGCGCGCTCCGTGCGCAACCGCACCACCGGCGTGCTCTATGTGCTCGACGAGCCCAGCATCGGCCTGCATCCCGCCAACATCGACGGGCTGCTCGGCGTCATGCGCGACCTCCTCGCCGACGGCAACTCCGTGGTGATGGTGGACCACGACACCCGCATCCTCGCCGAGGCCGACTGGCTCGTGGAGATGGGCCCGGTTGCCGGCGCGGGCGGCGGCCGCGTCATCGCCGAGGGCACGGTGGACGAGGTCTCGCATGACCCCAAGAGCCGCATCGCGCCTTTCCTCGCCAATGCGGGACGCGGGAGAGACGCCCTCGCCGGCACGGAAAGCAGCCGAGACCTCTCCACGCACCCGGCAGGCGCCGATTCAACGCCCGAGGTCGCGTGCGAATTCGACCCGTTTGACCTGGGGCGCATTCACCTTGAGACAAACGCCATCCACACCGTGAAGCCCCTGTCGGTCGACATCCCGCGCGGCAGGCTCGTCGTGGTGACCGGCGTCTCGGGCTCCGGAAAGACCACGCTCGTGCTCGAGAGCCTCATCCCGGCCCTCAACGCCGCGGCGGCAGGCACGCCGCCGCCCGCGCACGTGTGCGGCGTCGAAGCCGAGGGCATACGGCGCGCCGAGCTCATCGACTCCTCGCCCATCGGCATCAACGTGCGCAGCACGGTGGCAACCTACGCCGGCGTCCACGACGAGCTTCGTCGCGCCTTCGCGCGCACGGAGGATGCCAAGCAGGCCGGGTACAAGGCTGGCGACTTCTCCTACAACACCGGCAAGCTGCGCTGCCCCACCTGCGACGGCACGGGACAGATATCGCTCGACGTGCAGTTCCTCCCAGACGTAGACATCCCCTGCCCAAGCTGCAGGGGCTCGCGCTACGCGGCCTTCGCAAGCGCCATCAGGCGCACAAGCAAGGACGGCAGCGCCCTCTCGCTCCCGCAGCTCATGGCCATGAGCGTGGACGAGGCCATCGAGGCAACGCTGGGCCTCAAGCGCGTCCAGACCAGGCTCCAGACCCTGAGCAGCCTGGGGCTTGGCTACCTCACGCTGGGTGAGGCCACGCCTGCGCTCTCCGGCGGCGAGGCGCAGCGCCTCAAGCTCGCGAGCGAGATGGGACGCGCCCAGGACGATACGGTCTTCGTGTTCGACGAGCCCACCATCGGCCTGCATCCGCTCGACGTGCAGACGCTGCCCGGCGTGTTCGACGGGCTCGTCTCACGCGGAGCCACCATCGTGGTCATCGAGCACGACCTGGACGTCATCCACGCGGCAGACTACGTGATTGACCTCGGGCCCGGCGGCGGGGAGCACGGCGGGCGCATTGTGGCAACGGGCACGCCCAAGCAGATTGCCGAGAATCCCGAGAGCGTCACCGGGCGCTACCTGTAGGAGGGCTGCGGCTAGGCGCTCGTCCTGGACCGGCCGATGGAGCTCTCGTCCGCAATCACGTGCACACCCGGCCGTCCCGCTTACGCGCGCCTGACACGGCTGGGCGCGCAGCGTCATACACTGGGCGAGAACGTTTTCACCACCGCGGGCGCCATCGGGCGCCCGCCCACCCGAGGCGCACATGATCTCCTATGCCCTGCTCATCGCCGTCTGCTTTCTCGCCTGCGTCCTGGGCCCCACCTGCGGCATCGGCGGCGGCGTCATCATCAAGCCCGCCATCGACGCGCTGGGGCTCATGGGCGTGAACGCCGCGAGCTTCCTGTCTGGCATCACCGTGCTCGCCATGGCCGCCTTTACCGTCGCGCGCCGGGTTCGCGCCAATACGCTGCAGGTAGACATGCATACCATGCTGCCCATCTGCCTCGGCTCCGCCTGTGGCGGCGCGCTTGGCAAGGCCCTGTTCACGGCCGTCTCCCACCAGCTTGACAACCCGGCCCTCGTGGGTGGCGCCCAGGCGGGTCTGCTCCTCGCGCTCACGGCGCTCTCGATCTTCTACACCCTCGAGAAGGACCGGCTTCCGCACCCCCGGCTCGGAGGCATGCCCGCCCGCGCTGCGCTCGGCGTCCTCTCGGGCGCCGTCTGGTCGTTCCTCGGCATCGGCGGAGGGCCGTTCAACCTCGTACTCCTCGTCTTCTTCCTCGATATGGACACGCTTGCCGCCTCGCAGGCCTCGCTACTCATCATCGCCTTCTCCCAGACGGCGGGGCTTGTCTCCATGCTGGCGGCGGGCACCATCCCCGGCTTTTCGCCCGCCGACCTCGCTGGCATGATTGCGGCCGCCATCGCCGGGTCGCTCGGCGGCATGACCCTCTCGGGCGTCATCGAGGACGCCGCGCGAAACCGGCTCTACCTCTTCGCCCTCGCGCTCATCGCCCTCATCTGCGCCCACAACCTCGTGAGCTTCCTCGGCTAGCGCCTCGCGATGCCACGGCGCGGGCGCGATATGATTGGTCAGATGCAACCTCACCACGACAAACGGGACGCACATGGCAGAGACGGCAGACAACGCAGCAACCACAGACCCCACCGTGCCCGGCTCGCTCGGCGAGCTCGTGCCAGACCTCTGGTTCGACCCCGAGGAATGGCCCGACTACGAGCCCGAGCCGCCCCTCGACCCAGACGTCGCCCTCGAGCGCTACCTGGACTGGTGCGCGGGCCGCGGCATGGAGCTTTGGCCCCACCAGGAAGAGGCCCTGCTCGACCTTGCCGCGGGCGACCACGTAATCCTTGGCACGCCCACGGGCTCCGGCAAGTCCATGGTGGCCCTGGGCCTTGCCTACCTCACCATCTGTCAGCACAAGCGCGCCTACTACACCGCACCCATCAAGGCCCTCGTGTCCGAAAAGTTCTTTGACCTTGTGGAGGTGCTGGGGCGCGACAACGTGGGCATGATCACCGGCGACACGCGCATCAACACGCAGGCGCCCGTCATCTGCTGCACGGAGGAAATCCTCGCCAACCAGGCCCTGCGCGAGGGCGCCGCCAGCGACGTGGCCGCCGTGGCCATGGACGAGTTCCACTTCTTTGGCGAGGCCGACCGTGGCTGGGCCTGGCAGGTGCCCCTGCTGGCCCTCCCCCACACGCAGTTCCTCCTCATGAGCGCCACGCTGGGCGACACGGGCGCCATCTCCGCCGCCCTCGAACGGCAGACCGGACGCGCGGTGGACGAGGTCAAGGACGCCGAGCGTCCCGTGCCCCTCACCTACCAATACGTGGACACCGCCCTCGAGGGCACGGTCGAGCTGGCCCTGCGCGACGGCGATGCCCCCATCTACATCGTGCACTTTGCGCAGGATGCCGCCCTCAACACGGCACAGAGCCTCGCGAGCTACGGCGTGGCCACCAAGGAGCAGCGCGACGCTGTGAAGGAGGCCTGCAAGGGCACCCGCTTCACCACGGCCTTCGGCAAGACCCTCCAGCGCCTGCTTGGCTGCGGTGTGGGCGTGCACCACGCGGGCATGCTGCCGCGCTACCGCCTGCTGGTGGAGAAGCTTGCCCAGCAGGGCCTGTTGCCCGTCATCTGCGGCACCGACACCCTGGGCGTGGGCATCAACGTGCCCATCCACACCGTGCTGCTCACGGCGCTCACCAAGTACGACGGCCACCGCCAGCGCCGCCTGCGCTCGCGCGAGTTTCACCAGATTGCGGGCCGCGCGGGGCGTGCCGGCTTCGACACCGAGGGGCGCGTCATCGCCGAGGCTCCCGAGCATGACATCGAGTATGCAAAGGCCCTGCTCAAGGCCGGCGGCGACGTCAAGAAGCAGCGCAAGGTCAAGAAGAAGCGCCCGCCCGAGGGCTTCGTGGGTTGGAACAAGGACACCTTCGAGAAGCTCACGGTGGCCCCGCCCGAGACGCTCGTGCCGCGCCTGCGCATCACCAACTCGATGATTCTCGCCGAGACCGAGCAGGGAGGCGACGCCCGCGGCCGCGTCATGCGCCTTATCGCGGACTCCCTCCAGACAGACGCCGAGAAGGTGGCCCTCGTGGCGCGTGCCGACGAGATCTTCGCCACCCTCATCGACGCCGGCGTCATCGTGCGCGAGGACTTCCCCGATGCCGTCGACGCCATCTCGCCCGAGCTTGCCGAGACACTGCCCACCGCTGCGACCTCGCCCTTCGCCTCGCCCGCCACGTACAGCCTCACCGTCGACCTTCCCGATGACTTCGCGCTGGACCAGCCGCTCTCGCCCTTCCTGCTCGCGGCGCTGGAGCTGCTGGACCCGGAGAGCGACACCTACGACATGGACCTCATCTCCATGGTGGAGGCCACGCTCGAGGATCCCTACCAGGTGCTCCGCGCCCAGGAGCGCGAGGCGCGCGGACGCGCCCTCGCGGAGATGAAGGCCGAGGGCATCGACTACGACGAGCGCATGGACAAGTTGCAGGAGATCACGTATCCCAGGCCGCTCGAGGACGAGCTCGACGCCGCGTTTGGCACGTACTGCGAGAAGGTCCCCTGGGCGCGCGACTACTGCCTCCGCCCCAAGTCCGTCCTGCGCGACATGCTCGAGACTGCCGCGGACTTCAAGACCTATATCCAGCACTACAAGCTCGCCCGCTCCGAGGGGACGCTGCTGCGTTACCTCTCCGACGCCTGGCGCGTGCTGGACCGCACCATCCCCACCGACAAGCGCTCCGAGAGCCTCGATGACATCGTGGCCTGGCTCGGCTTCATCGTCCGCACCACGGACTCCAGCCTCGTGGACGCCTGGGAGGCGGCCGGCGAGGTGCCCGAGGACCTGCCGCCCACCGCGAAGGAGGCCGTCGTCAAGGACCGCCACGGCCTTACGGTGCTCGTGCGCAACGCCCTGTGGCGCCGTGTGCGGCTGTTCCGCGCGGAGGAGATACCCACGCTCGGAGACCTGGACCAGCCCTGGGGCATGGGCGAGCGCAAGTGGCGCGAGGTGTTGGAGGAGTTCCACGCCGCCCACGACGAGCTGCTGCTCGACGCCGACGCCCACAGCTCGAAGTACTTCCTCGTAGACGAGAGCGAGGAGCAGTCCGACCACATCTGGCACGTCACGCAAATCTTCCACGACGCAGACAGCGACAACGACTTCCAGATCCAGGCCGACCTTGATCTCGATGCCACCCAGGAGCAGGGCGAGCCCATCTTCAAGAACTACCGTGCCGGCTCCCTCCTGTAATTGGAGACATGTAATTGGGGACAGATTCTTTTGCAAGGTATCTGCACTTGGGGGACAGCGCGTCTGCTCGGGAGTGAGGGCAAGGCGGCAATCCCCCCCATTTTCAGGTTTCTTGTAAAAGGGTCTATCCCCCAACGCAAGCGGAGATTCCGCGAGTACGCGTTGGACATCGTCGCCGCAGCTTCGCACCCTCGGGTAGACTCATGAGCCTGACATGTATGACACGCGCGCAAGGCAGGCCACCCATCCCAACCGCCGCCCACGCGCCGAGAAACGGAGCCGAGATGGCCAAGAAGCTCAACTACAACCTCGCACAGTTCACCTGGTCTGCCGGAACGGCCGCCCAGCTGCCCAAGCCCGGACGCCCCGAGATCGCCTTCGTCGGCCGCTCCAACGTGGGCAAGTCCTCCATCATGAACAAGCTCTTTAACCGCAAGAACCTCGTGAAGGTCTCCGCCAAGCCGGGCAAGACCATCAACATCAACTTCTTCGACGTCCAGGGTGTGGACTTCGTCGACCTACCCGGCTACGGCTACGCTCGCGTCTCCGGCGCCGAGCAGGAGCGCTGGGTCAAGCTCATGGCCGACTACTTCGAGATGGAGCGCAACCTCCGCCTCGTGGTGGCGCTCGTGGACATCCGCCACGACATGCAGCCACTCGACGAGAACATGGTGGACTACCTGCTCAAGCTCGAGCACCCGTTCTGCATCGCCTTCACCAAGGCCGACAAGCTCGCAAAGAGCAAGCAGGCCGCGCAGGCAAAGGCACTCGCGCGCCAGTTCACCCTGCCGAGCAACGTGCCCTACGTCATCACCTCAGCCGCCAACGGCTCCGGCATGGACGAGCTCAAGGGCATCATCGAGGCGAGCCTGAAGTAACGAGAGCAGCCTCGGACCATACGCGCCGCGCCCCTCGCACCGCCGCGCCACCACTACCGCCAAGCAAAACGCATCGAGGCGGCCCCGCACCCGCGAGGTCGCCTCGATTCATACCTGCCCCATCGCGCTCCCGTAAACCCGCAGGCCATCACTGGCGCGCCCTACCGCCTGCCTTCGTCAATCCCATCGGGCACGCCGGCCCCCTCGAACACGCCGCCCTCGCCACTCTTGGTAACCACCGGATCCCAATGCAGCGTCAGCATGATGCCATCGTGCTCGAGCGAATGCCTCTCGATGGCATCGAGCACCGCGTGCGCCTCGAGGGGATTCTCCTCGGCGGCCATCACCACGTGGGCACTGGCGAACTTACGGCCCGGACCATAGTCATGCACCATGAGCCCATGCATGTCCAGCACCCCCGGACGGCTCAGGATCTCGTTGCGAATGTGGGCCACGAGCTCGGGAGAGGGCGCCTCGCCCAGGAGGGTATCCACCGTCTCGTGCACGAGCCCAAGGCCGCTCACCAGCACGAAGATGCCCAGCGCAAGGCCCACCCAGCCGTCAATCTGTATGCCCGTGAGCTGCGAGACCAGCGTGCAGGCCAGCACGGCAAGGGTCGAGAGGGCATCGTTACGCGAATCGGTCGCCGTCGCGGCAAGGGTCTCGGATTCAATGCGGTGCCCGAGCGTCTTGTTGAACCCCATCATCCACGCCTTCACGGCCACGGACAACAGCATCACCACAACGAGCGCCCAGCTGAACTCCACCGGCTCCGGCACCGCGATTCGCTCGACGCCCGAGCGCGCAAGTTCGATGCCCACAGCTGTGACCAGCACTGATATGACAAGCCCCGCAAGGTACTCGAAGCGTCCGTGCCCATACGGATGGCCCTCGTCTGCCGGTCGGCTTGCCAGCTTGAAGCCAATCAGGCTCACCACGTTACTCGACGCGTCGCTCAAGTTGTTGACGGCGTCCGCCACGATAGAGACAGATCCCGCCGAAAGGCCGATGGCACCCTTCGCGGCGCAAAGCAGCAGGTTGCAGACAATCCCCACCACGCCGGCGAGTATGCCGTATCCCACGCGCACCTGCGGGTCATCCACCTTGCCATAGTTCTTGACGAACATCCGCGAAAGCCAGTCGGTCATGCCATCGCCCCTCTCATGTGCTCATGCCTCTCGCGCGCCCGCCACCCTTGGGCTAGTTCCCCCAGGGTCTGGCGCCCTTAGGGCCGCCCCCTCACGCACTCGCCCCCCGGCGCGCCCATTCCTCTCCAAATCAGACACTCTACCGCTCGCCGAGGTCATGCCTCACGCCGGCACGGACCTCGCTAACGTTCCCGAGGTCATGAAGTATGCCGCGAGCGTCCGCATGACTCCGGTGAAGGAGAAGGCCGACAAGGGCGAGACCGGCGTTGCCGCGGGCAAGGGTTTCTACGAGTACAAGAAGTAAGACGAGAGGCCCGCTCAAGGCGCCACGAGGCCCGCCACGCAAAGGCCCCGCAAGCTCATCGCGAGCTTGCGGGGCCTTTTGCCAGGCAGAGACTATCGGTGCTGTCGGTCAGACAGCGCGGCCCGAGCTAGTCGCGGTAACCGCCACGGTTGCCGGAGAAGCCACCGCGGTTGCCGCCGAAGCCGCCACGACGGTCATCGCGACGGTCGCCGCCGCGGTTGCCGGAGAAGCCGCCGCGGTTCCCGCCGAACCCGCCACGATCGCCACCGCGGTCATAGCCGCCACGGTTGCCGCCGCGGTCATAGCCGCCACGGTTGCCGCCGAAGCCGCCACGACGGTCATCGCGACGGTCGCCGCCGCGGAAGCCCCCGCGGTCGCCGCCACGGCCGCCGAAGCCCCCGCGGTTGTCGCGATCGCCATAGCCGCCACGACGGTCATCGCGACGGTCGCCGCCGCGGAAGCCCCCGCGGTCGCCGCCACGGCTGTCGCGACCACCAAAGCCACCATGGCCGCCACGGTCGCCACCGCGGCCGCCGAAGCCGCCGCGACCGCCACGGTCACCACCGCGGTCGCCACCGCGGCCGCCAAAGCCGCCGCGACCGCCACGGTCGCCGCCGCGGCCAAAGCCGCCACGGCCGCCACGATCCTCGCGCGGCTCGTCGAGACCCATGGCCACGAGCGGGTCAATCACCTTATCGAGCAGGGAAAGAAGCTGCTCGGTCTCCTCCTCGGAGAGGCCCGGAACCAGGTCGTCGCCCTTGCGGCCCTCGGCCTCGGCGCGCTCGACGGCGTCCTCGCCGGCGAACACGACAACCTTGCGCATGTCGGGCTCCTCCGGCTCAACGCGGGCCACGATGTCCTTGGCCTCGGCGTCGGCCATCAGGGAGTCGAGCTCGCGCAGGCGCATGCCCAGCAGGTCAGACATCTCCTTCTGGTCCATCTTGGGCTTGAGCTCGAGGAGCTTCAGGGCACGAACCAGGCTGGCCGTCTTCTCCTTCTTCTCCTCGGCGGCACGCTCGAGGGAAACGCGGCGACGGAACAGCAGGTTCTCGGCACGCTTCACCTTGGCGAAGAGCTTCTCGTTCTCGTCCTGCTCCTCGGCCTCCTCGGCGCTATCGTCAGAATCCTCGGCGTCCTCGGTCTCGTCGGCCTCAGCCTCGACCTCGACGTCCTCCTCGACGACCTCGTCCTCAACGCCCTGGTCGGTCGTCTCGTCCAGCATCTCGTCGCTCTCGTTCAGGTTCTCGTTCTCGAAATCAGACATTACGTCTCCTTCTTGCGTCTTCCGACGCGTCAAACGGCGCTTCCGCGCCATCCGTGCCGGATTCCTCAACTTCTGATCATCCGTGTCATTCGTCTTGACCCCTTCCAGGGTGCCCGGCACCAAATGGACAGTCTAGGGGGCGCGAGGAATAATTATCCCCGCGCCCCCATATTCATCGGAAATGCTTCTTTATTCAGAAGACTTGCAAAAGGGTCTGTCCCCCATGGCAAGCTCGGGTGTCCTTAATGGCACGCTACTGGCGGTAGGTGCTGAGGAAGTCGGCGATGTCTTCCATGCACTCGCGCAGCACGCGACGACGCGGCAGGTAGACCACGCGGAAGTGATCTGGCTTGCCCCAGTTGAAGCCCTTGCCCGGCACGATCAGCACGCGCTTCTCGTGCAGCAGATCCAGCGCAAACTGCTCGTCGTCCGTGATGCCAAAGCGCTCGATGTCAATCTTCGGGAAGATGTAGAACGCCGCCTTGGGCTTCACGGCCGTGATGCCGTCAATCTCGTTGAGGCCCTTGTACACGCAGTCGCGCTGCTCGTAGATGCGGCCGCCCGGCACGATGTAGTCGTTCACGCTCTGGTGGCCCCACAGGGCGGTCTGCACGATGGACTGCGCCGGCACGTTGGAGCACAGGCGCATGTTGGAGAGCATGTTGATGCCCAGAATGAGGTCGCGGGCGCAGCGCTTGTTGCCCGAGAGCACCATCCAGCCGATGCGGTAGCCGGCGATCATGTGGCTCTTGGAGAGGCCCGAGAACGTCACACAGAACAGGTCCGGCGCCAGACTGGCGATGGAGACGTGCTCGAGGCCGTCCATGACGAGGCGGTCATAGATCTCGTCGGAGAAGATGATGAGCTGATTCTCGCGCGCCACCTGGACAATCTCCTCGAGCACCTCACGCGGGTAGAGGGCGCCGGTGGGGTTGTTGGGGTTGATGATGACGATGGCCTTCGTGCGCGGGGTCACCTTGGCACGGATATCGTCGATGTCGGGGTACCACTCGGCCTGCTCGTCGCAGAGGTAATGGACGGGTGTGCCGCCGGCGAGGGTGGCGCAGGCGGTCCACAGCGGGTAGTCAGGGCTGGGGATGAGGATCTCGTCGCCGTTGTCCAGCAGCGCCTGCAAGGACAGGTTGATGAGCTCGGAGACGCCGTTGCCGGTGTAGATGTCGTCCATGCCCACGTTGGGCAGCTGCTTGATCTGGGCGTACTGCATGATGGCCTTGCGCGCGGAGAAGAGGCCGCGCGAGTCCGAGTAGCCCTCGCACTCGGGCAGCTGGTAGCGCATGTCCTGCACAACCTCGTCGGGTGTGCGGAAGCCAAAGGGCGCGGGGTTGCCGATGTTGAGCTTGAGGATGCGCGTGCCCTCGGCCTCCATGCGGGCCGCCTCATCCACGACGGGGCCACGGACGTCATAGAGCACGTTGTCGAGCTTTGAGGACTTCTTGAACTGACGCATGGAGATGCTCCCTTGGGTGGAGGTGTGATGGGAATCGGCCGCGGGCGACGCGCCCGGGGTCGCGGCTGCAGGCCGCGCAGTAGCTCGCTCGCCATCGGGCTTCGGACCGTCGCCGCGAGCCTTCTGCCCGTCGGCGTTGGTGGCCGACCCGTCGCTGGCGCCCTCGGGGGCACGGCCATCATCCGCCGGCCCAAGACAACCGTCGCCCTTTGGCCCTTCGCCAGCACCCGCCGGCTCAAAGTCGCCCGCTCCCTCGCGCAGCCATGCCTCGGGAACGTCGAGGATGCGCGCGAGCAGCGCGGCGGGGGCCGGCCTCGGGACGGTCTTGCCGCTCACGTATTGGCTTACCTGGCTCTTGCCAAGGTGGCCGCCCGCCTCTGCGGCGGCGCGGACGAGGTCGGACTGCTTGAGGCCGCGAGCCTCCATCGCGGCTCTCAGCCGGGATGCGAACTCGTTTTCCATGCCCACCTCACTCCACAAAGTTCAATATCTGCTAATAAATTGAACTTCCCAGAACCTCGGGGCTCCTTAAGTTCAATTTATCGACACTCTACCACACAGGATATTGAACTTCGTGGACAAACCAATGGAAATGAGTTCAATGGTTCAATTTCCATCGATTCGCCCGATTCGGGGGAGTACCGCGAGGGCATCGCGAAAACGGCGAGGGAGGCGTCTCGGAAAGCATCGCGCAGGAGGGGCGTCACGGAAATCGACGCAGGGAGCGTTTGTGCCGAGGGATATACTGTCCTCCACAACGGGTGGAGGGAAAAGCTCATGGACAACCACATCACGACGGAAGACTCCGAGGCAGGAAGCCCCGACACGCGCCGTCCCGCCTGGAGCCTGGGGTTCAAGGCGTTCCTCGTCATCGCGGCGCTCGCCCTCGCAGGCGGGTCCATGTTCATGGCGCAGTTCGTATCGCTGAACGAGGTGTCGACGCAAGGCATGCTCGTGGCCGGTCTCGGCGGGGCGCTCGTCGTTCCCTACCTGTGTCTCTACGCACGCCTCATCTGGCGCTCCACCCTCGCTGACCTCGATGACGACGCCACCCTGCTCTCCTGGGTCCGCCGCCTGCGCGCCTGGCGGTTCGGCATCGTTGTGATCTGGGCGCTCGTGGCGCTGCCCGTGGCGGTCCCCTTCGTGAGGTCACGCATCCTGACCTCCTATCCCGAGGCGGTCGTGGGCGACACCATCAACGCGGTCTGCCTCGCGGTCGAAATCTCGCTTGGCATCGGCTTCATCATCGCCGTCGCGGTGGGCGCCGCCGGCTATGGCGTGTCCACCTCGGCGCTACGCCACATCCGCTCCCGCGTTCCCAGAACCGTTCCCGAGGGAGAAAAGCTCCAGCCAGGCCAGGCGAACTCGTACCTGCCCGAGCAGGTGGCCGCCCTGCGCACGCGCGTGGGCACTGACGCCCGGCTCTCGTTCTCCTTCACCTGGAACGAGCCGCTCGACCTCGAGGGAAATGCCAGCAAGAGCAAGAGCGCCAAACGCCGTCGCAAGCGCCAGGGAACGAGCGCCACAGGCAACCCCCGCGCCGACGCCATGGCGGAGATTGCCCAGAGCGCCTCGGTCTCGCACCTGCGCCTGTTCGCGTACTGCTTCGTCGCGTTCATTGTCTGGGTGGCCGCCTACATCACGCTCGGCATCGTGTTCGGGTTCCTGGAGTAGCACCCATGCGAACTCGGGTTCCTGGAGTAGTGCCCATGCGAACACGAGACCGCCGGCCATAGCCCACCGCCACACGCGAGTCCGGCGTCGCGAACCCCGTTGCATGCGGGGCCGGGGGCCACCGCTATGCCTCGCCTACACCAGCTTGCCGGCGCAGTGGTCGACGCCGTGTTGCACGCACTCGGCCACCCAGTTGTGGTATTTGCGCGTGCGGGAGACGAGCTTGCCGTCCACGAGAGCGTCGAACTTGACGCGAATGAGCTGGAAGCGCTTCACCTCGGAGACGTTCTCGAGCGACAGGCAACCCTCGGTTGCCTTGTACGGAGCCATGAAGGCAACGATCTTGGGATTGAACATGACCGCAGGGCCGTTCGTGCTCTGGAACGCGATGATCGCCTTCGTGGAGCCAATCTGGTTGGCAGCGAGGCAGGCGCAGTCGTCCAGCGACGCCATCGTGTCGAGCAGGTCCTGCGCCACCTCGGCATCCTCCGCCGTTGCAGGCTCCGCCGGCTTGCTCAGGAACTCCTCGTCCTTGACGATCTCCTTGATCACGTGTGCACCCTTCACTCGGATATAGTTTGCGACCCTTGATGATACGAGATTGGGGCCCACTCACGCGAGACCCACCGCAACAACCCCGCAAAAGGCATGGCCCACGCGCGGCAACGCCACGTATTCAGGAATGTTGAAAAAGGAACCGCCTCCAATTACACAGGAACCGCGCGACATGTGTCCGTGTAGGCCCCGGCTACTCCGATGACATCATAGAGAAGGTTGAGGAAGTAGCTCTCGCTCCATTCGCGGTGCAGAAAGCCCCAGGCTCCATCCTTGCGAGCCAAGATCGTGACCTTGTCCTCGCCCCGAATCGAGCATTCCGCTTTCGCCGGAGCCTTGTCATAGAGTGTCGCCTTTCCCACCTGCATCCACCGGCCGTCCACGCAGGCAATTCTCATGGACACGGTCCCGCGCCTCCAGTTGCGCCTCTTGCAGACCGTTGGCGCATGCACCAGCAGCTCCTCCCCCGTGAAGAGGTCGAGCAGACGCGCATCTTCAGACGCCAGGAGCTTCTCGCAGATGGCAAAGCGCGAGAAGCGCTGCGTTGTCGCCACCTGCGCGAGGCGGTGCACGCTCTCCTCGTCGATTCTCGTCGGGGGCTCCGCCACATAGCACTCAAGAGGCGTGCATCCGTCCGCGAGGTCAAACTCGAACAGGAACCACTCCGTGAAGCAGAGATTGATGAGCACGATGTCGTTGGGGTCGGGGGCCTCGTCGTAATAGGCGCGGGGATTCACGAGGCGGGAGAACTCGTCGCGCGAACGCTCGAAGTACGGTTTGCTCCTGTCTGCCCACCGCTTGTAGACCCCCAATATGTCCTCGTCCACGCGCTGATACAGGTCCATACGCCTCCCCTTTCAAGACGAGGCGCCCACCATTGGGCCGACCGCGCAACGATGCCGAGGCGCAGCCTCGCTCCCGACGGAGCGGCCTCACCTCGAGCCTATGGGCGGCCCCACGGGCGGCAGAAAGAAATGCCGGAAACCCGTCCTGGCGCAAACGCAAATCAAACTGACACCAAACAAGAAAGGGGCGAAAAGCCTCACGTTTTGACAGGCCTCCAAGGCGGCACAGCATCCAGGAGTGCATACATTGCAGGTAAGAGGCCCTATCCATGCAACGGGAATTTGTTCCGCCGGCCTAAGCAAACGTCACCGCAACGGCAAGCCACAACAGCGAGCAGCAGCCCGACCATCTTCACAGTCTCCTACCGAGGACGCACGGTCTCCTACCGAGGCGGAACCAGCACGTCGTAACGCACAGCCTTGCCAGAGAGCGAGTAGCTCGGCTTCACGCCGGCGAGCGCGGGTCCCTTGACCGGCCGCTTGATAACCACCTTGCGCGGCGAGGCCGCGAGCGCTGCTCCCAGCAGCTCCTCCTGCTCGCCGCAGGGAGGCTCGAGCTGATGGATGAGCTGGAACTTCTTCTTCACCGCCGCGCTCTTGCGGCGCTCGGGAAACATCGGGTCCAGGTAGACCACATCAGGAGGCTCGGGAAGCGAGTGCAGCACCTCGATGCTGTCGCCCTCGGCCACGCGCATGCGGGCGACCACCGCCGCGAGCGCAGGGTCTGCCGCCGCCCGCTCAAGCGCGTCCTTAAGCAGGGCGGCAACCACCTCGTCCCGCTCGCAGAGCAGGACGCTGAAACCCGCGGCGGCAAGCAGTAGCGAGTCCTCGCCAAGGCCCGCCGTGGCGTCAACGGCAACCGGCGCGTCCACCCCCTTGACCTTGGCCGCCCGAACCAACAACTCGCGAGAGAGCCGGTCGCGCCTCAGGCGCGGCAGCATGCGGGAGAAGTCTCCCCGCAGCACCATGTTGCCGCCAACCAGCGCGAGACCAGCTTCGTCGCGCGTGAGGCGCGGAGCCGCGACGGCAGCGTCGGCCGTCCCGCCCCCAGCCTTATGACTCTCGCGTTCGCCCATCCATACCTCCACGCGCAAACGAGCTTCAGCCCGTCCGCCTGCCGCCTCGCGCCCATCCATGCCCGCGGGTGCCCACTTGCCCACCGGCCATCCCGCGCCCGCATTCGCCCGCAAGCGTCCCATCCGCCAGCCGCCTCGCAAGCACGCGCACGCAAGCGCCCGCGCCGGACGATCTCGCACCCGCGCGCCCCTTAACCTGTAAGACCTTACCCATACTACGCGACGAAGCGCCCCCGGCCACGCCGCAAGTCGTATCCTGAGCAGCCAAAGGAGGGAACCACCATGAACCTACGGGAACCCATTGACGCCACAGCCCAGGATTCCAGCATCGACGCCGAGGCCAGGGCCTACGCTAACAAGCCCATCTTCTTCCAGGTGAGCACGCTCAACGCCCTCATGATGGGCAACTTCGACGGAGCCGTCACCGTTGGTTGCCTCAAGCGCCACGGCGCCTGGGGCATCGGCACCTACGAGGGACTCGACGGCGAGGCCATCATCTGCGACGGCCACGCCTACAACGCCCACTACAGCGGGTCTGCCAGCGAGTACCCCAACACCAACCGCCTCGCCTTTGCAACGGTGGCCAACTTCACGGGCCGCGCCGGAAGCGTGTGTCTCGACACCACCGGCAGCCTCGACGAGGCAAGGGCCGAGCTCGAGCGCAGGCGCCGTGCCTACGACGACAACGACAACGCTTGGGCGCTCGTCGCCCTGCACGGCACATTCCCCCACGTTCGCGTGCGCAGCTGCAAGAAGTGCGAGACCAAGCCCTACCCCACCTTCCCCGAGCTCGCCAGCGACCAGCATGAGCATGCCTACGAGCACGAGCATGGATGGGCGATTGGTGTCTGGACCCCCGCCTACCTGCAGGGAATCAACCTGCCGGGGTGGCACCTGCACTACCTCTCGGACGACCACGCTCGCGGCGGGCACCTCCTTGAGCTCTCCGTTGACAAGGCCGAGGGCAAGCTCGAGACGTATTGCCGCTTCGAGATGGCCCTCCCCACCAACGAGGAGTTCAACAAGCTCGACCTCAGCGAGGATCTTGCCCAAGAGACCAAGGCCGTAGAGGGCTAGGAGAGCCCACGTCCCAGGCGCATCTAGAACGTCACGTTGCCAAACTCGGCCAGGCGCAGGTTCTCGTTGTGCTCCACCGCCCAGTCCAGGCTCCACGGACGCGTGAAGAGCAGCAGCCGGTGGCCGCGCATGTCCTCCACCTTGCAGGTGTCGCGCGTGAGGTCGAGCGAGGCCAGGTCCAGCTCCTCCGGGTCGTTCTCCACCCAGCGGATGATCTCGTATGGCAGGGCCCTGCGGTCGACCTCGACCTTGTACTCGCTCTTGAGGCGCTGCTCGAGCACCTCGAACTGCAGCACGCCAACCACGCCCACGATGACGCTCTCCATGCCGGAGCCCACCTCGCGGAAGATCTGGATGGCACCCTCCTGGGCAAGCTCCTCCATGCCCTTCACGAACTGCTTGCGGCGCAGGGTGTCCACCTGGGTGATGCGCGCAAAGTGCTCGGGCGCAAAGGTGGGAATGCCCGCGTAGCGCACGCGGCGCTTGCCGGCGCACAACGTGTCTCCGATGGAGAAGATGCCCGGGTCGAACAGGCCCACGATGTCACCCGCAACGGCACGGTCTACCGTGGAGCGGTCGTCGGCCATCATCGAGGTGCCCGTGGCGAGCTTGATCTTGCGGCCACCCTGCACGTGGAGGGCGTCCATGCCACGGTTGAACTCGCCCGAGCAGATGCGCAGAAAGGCGATGCGGTCTCGGTGGTTCTTGTCCATGTTGGCCTGGATCTTGAACACGAAGCCCGAGAAGTCGGGGTCGGTCGCCTCGATGACCTCGCCCGTCTCGGCATCCTTGTGCGCGCCGGGGCTGGGGGCCAGACGCAGGAAGTCCTTCAGGAACGGCTCCACGCCAAAGTTGGTGAGCGCCGAGCCAAAGAACACGGGCGAGAGCTTGCCCGTGGCCACGGCCCCCTCGTCAAACTCGTCGGCGGCGCCGTCGAGCAGCTCGATGTCGTCGCGCAGGTTCGCGTGGTTCTCCTCGCCGATAAGCTCGTCCATCTCGGGCGCGCCCAGCTCCGCCTCAATCTCGGCTACCCTCTTGGCAGCGTTGGCGTGGCCGTCGCCCTGGAAGGCGAGCACATGACGGCTCGCACGGTCGAACACGCCCTTGAAGTTGCGTCCCGAGCCGATGGGCCAGTTCATGGGATACGTGCCGATACCCAGCACGTTCTCGATCTCCTCCATGAGGTCGAAGGGGTCGCGCGCGTCGTGGTCGAGCTTGTTCACGAAGGTGAAGATGGGAATGTGGCGCAGCGTGCAGACCTTGAAGAGCTTCTTGGTCTGGGCCTCGACGCCCTTGGCGCCGTCGATGACCATAACCGCGGCGTCGGCGGCCATGAGCGTGCGGTAGGTGTCCTCGGAGAAGTCCTGGTGACCCGGGGTGTCGAGGATGTTCACGAAGCGTCCGCCGTACTCGAACTGCAACACCGAGGAGGTCACGGAGATGCCGCGCTGCTTCTCGATGTCCATCCAGTCGGAGACGGCGTGCTTGGACGAGCTCTTGCCCTTCACCGAGCCGGCGGACTGGATGGTGCCGCTGTAGAGCAGCAGCTTCTCGGTAAGCGTGGTCTTGCCGGCGTCTGGGTGGGAGATGATGGCGAAGGTGCAGCGGCGGCGGATTTCCTCGGGCAGAGGGAGCATGTGGGGCCTTTCTTGCGAGCGGCGCCCCGTAAGCCAGGACGCCGCGGTACAGTCAAACTCTATAAGGATACTCGCGAACGAACCGGATTGGGAAACCCCATGAACATCCAGATATTCGGCACGAAGAAGAGCTTTGACACCAAGAAGGCCCAGCGCTGGTTCAAGGAGCGCCGCATCAAGTTCCAGTTCATCGACCTCAAGGAGAAGGAGATGAGCAAGGGCGAGCTGCGCTCCGTGATGCAGGCGGCAGGCGGTATCGACGCGCTGCTCAACCCCAAGGCCAAGGACGAGGACACCCTTGCGCTCATCCAACACCTGGCAGAGAGCCAACGCTTCGACAAGCTGCTCGAGAACCAGCAGGTCCTCGCCGAGCCCGTCGTGCGCAACGGCAAGCAGGCAACCGTTGGCTACAAGCCCGAGGTCTGGAACAGCTGGGAGTAGATAGGGGTTGGGTCCGCGGAGCAATGACTACCGTCATCCCGTCGGACTTCGCTCACACACTTGCGGTGCAGCGAGCACGCTGCCCGCTGCCATGAAGACGAGCCCGACTGCAAATGGAACGCCTGGCGGCACCTGGAAGACGATCCAGGCGTGAAGCTCATGGCCCGGGAGGAATCGACCGACAGCATGGCGCACGCCACCGTCGTGAGCGCGAGCCCCGCCGCAAGCCTGGGCCCGATGCACCGGACTTCAAAGTCGACGACAGACGCGTTGCCCGCAGCAAGCGATTGATAAGGGGCGCTTTTCAAGAACTTCTGGCGGAGAAGGGCTACGAGGCCGTTACCGCAAGCATGGTCATCGAGCGGGCGGATGTGGGCCGAGCCACCTTCTATGCGCGCTTCTCCAGCAAGGAGGCGCTTATGGCCGATCTGCTCGACCAGATATGCGCCCACGTGATAGCTCCCGTCGAGCCCGAGCCGGAGCACGACTTCACGCGGTCGGAGACGCCGGAGGCGCTGGTGGAGCACGCCTTGCGCCATCTGCTGGAGCAGGGAAGTGGCGTGAGGGCGCTCGCCCTTGGGGGCGGCAGCGGCGAGCTTGCGGGTGCGCTGCGCAAGTCAGCGGTAGCAAATGTGGGCCGGTTCCTGCCGGAAGCGAGACGGGGCGTCGCGTCTGGCCTTGATAGGGACTTCCTCGAAAGATACGTCGCGGGGGGCTTCGTCGAGATGGCCTTGATGTGGGCAGAATCCGGGTTCGCAGATGATCCCGCGGTTCTGGCATCTCAATTCGTTAGCTGCATTCGCGCCCTGTACACCTGAAAGCCAGAGGAGATCATTCCCACACGAGGCCTTCGGTTCTGCCGTCCCGTCATTCCAGTTGCGCCCAGTTTTCGCCGGCATCTCGAAGCAAGTGCCGCCGTATGACGCAACGTGGCCATGCACGCCCGGGTAGGCGACATGGATCTGTCTCTACATCCAGGTGACCGAAACGCTTGCAAGCCCCGAGACATACGAGCGCGAACTGGCGCCCTTTGCCCTTGTGAACGATGCCTTCCCCAAGCTGGTGCTCACCACCGATCGCCTGCGGCTCGGCACCACCGAGCAAGGCGCGAGCATCGAGAACCTGGTGGACTGATTGCCCGAAGGCTGGAGCTGAGCGACACGAGCGTCAGGTATCGAGCAGCCATTGCCATGCAGGAACGACGTTCACGACACCCGTCTCCAAAAAGTCGGAATACCCCACAAAGGGCTGTCCCACCCTGGAAAAGAGCAAATGGAGTAAGGAATAAGTGAACACGGCGTGGAATAGCCAAACGAAAAAGCCCAGCGTGACCTTCAGCGCCGACACGAGAAACCTACCAAGCCTCTTCATCGACGCCACGCCATTCGGATCTTTGGTGTGCTGGAGCGCCTCGCTCATGAGGCAAGCCATCTCTCCCCCGCCGTCCCGTTTTGCGTTGGCGGCAATCAGGGCGGAGGCTCGGTTGCCCGATTCCCATATCGTCCAAACGGGAACGGCCTCGACGTTCTCGGTCAGCAGGTACGGCTCTTGAGTCTGGCAGATGACGTGGCCGAATCCATCCTCATAGTCGGCCATGCCCTCAAGGCAGCCGAAGTTCTCGATCGCATCCTTCTCTACCAGTGCATTTCATTTGCTTGTAATGTGGTCAAGTTTAGGAATGCTATTCCTAAATTTCTCTAAACAACATTATTAAGGGCGTAAAAATGTTGGATACCACAATTATCAGGACGAACTTACCTGGCCATTTATGAATGGCCGAGTAAGAAGAACCTGATAGGCCAGGTTTGAGGAGGGCGATGCGCAACCCTACTCTGCTCGGTAGGGTGGGATCGTTCCTTGATCGCAGCTTTTAAGGTAGTCTTCCACGAAGCGTTCTGCCTGTTTGGCTAAGTGAGCGATTTGGCGCCATTTGGCCAGGTTGGAACTGGCGTGATAGAAGTTCTTGGTGCCAACCGAATACATGCTGACCAGGCCGGCGTCTTTCAGGATCTTCAAATGGTGCGACACCGTTGGGCGCGATAACCCTACGGTATTCGTCAGCTCGCCAACGCGCATGCCGCCGTAATTCTGCAAGAGCTGCATGAATATGAGCTGCCGGCTCTCGTCACCAAGGGCGATGAAGGCATCGCGGCACATGGCGAATTCTTGGCCGAGCTCACTCATTTTGCGTGCGGTAAGGTCGGCATGTCCGATGGTGTTATTGGTTTCACTAGCAGCAGGCGCGCATTTGCGATTCGTGGAGCGCTGCATTATGCTTCCCAGCGCCAGTCTTCGGATGCCGAATTCGCGCCTATCTGGAAATGGTAGCGAACGATGCCCAGGTCTATGTTCGAGTAGAACCCGCCCAGGCTTTTGGCGGAAACGGCATGCCCGTCCGAGTGCAATTCAAAGCGGAACTTCTGCTGGTTCATGGCGGTGGGGGCAAGCTGTGCTGCCTTCACGCCTCGTTCGAACCATTCGGGCAGGACGCCGTTTACGCTGCATAGGTCTTGCACGGCTTTACTTTTGCGGGGAATCCCCTGAGTTTCGCCATAACCTAGCGCTATCGTGCATACCAGCTTCGAGCCTGGTTCGACCAGGATTTTGCAAGAGCCCTTGCCGTACGTGAGTGCCACCCAGCAGGTGTTGAGTCCGAGCTGCTGGGCTTTCAGCACCACGCACTCGACGAAGAACCCGACGCGCTCCTGCAGATCAGGGCTTGGCCTTCCGCCGCATACGATGTAATTGTTCACGCCTCTGAACTTACCGTAGTGTGCCATCATGCTGGAAAAGCTCTAGGCTCGTCAAAGGCTATTTTTAGCTGAAGGTATCCCTCTTCATTTGCCTTGTCTATTTCAGCCTGCAGCGCCTCGCGCACGGCGGCGGGAATGGGCTTGTCTTGATATTGACGCACCGAATGGCGCACTTCGATTGCTTCCATCAGATCCATGGCCGCTCATTTCTATGGTCGAATCATTTCGACCACAGTATCTGATTGCCTCGGGCGATGCAGTATCGGGAAAAAACTCGAGACGAAGGAAATCTGCTTTGTTTCGTCGCTCATCCCGCTACTGCAGATCTTCATCGCTCTTCATGAAGTCGATCAAATTAAGATGCCTCACGCCTTCTCGCCTTTGCAGGAGCGGATCCAATGTGAAGAGGTAGCGCGGGTATCCGTCTCTGATATGGCTGAACGGTCTGTACTCGCGCTCTTCTACATCACGGTCGGCGATCGTCATGGACACCTGGATGTAGGCGTAAAGGTCATGGCTCCTGGCGATGAAGTCGCATTCCAGCTTGCCGATTCGCCCGACCGAGAGCTTGTATCCACGGGACCTGAGGTAGATGTAGAGGGCGTTTTCCAAAGATGGCCCGTAATTCAAGCGCACATCGACATTCCTCGCGAAGTAAATCCCGGGATCGGCCAGGTAGTACTTCTCCTCACCTCGAAGAGACTTCCTCGATTTCAGGTCGAAGCGCTGGCATTTGTAGAGAATCTTCGCGTCGACCAGCATCTGGATGTATGCAGAGACGGTTCTTCTTTCGATGGCGATCTTCTCGACGTTCCTAAGGTGATCAACCAGGTTGGTGAGGCTTGTCGGTGCGCCGTAATTGTTGATGATATAGGCCGTGACGCGCTCGAAGGCGTCGATGTTTCGTATCTTATTCCGAGACCTGATGTCCTTCTTGACGATTTGCCTCACGACATCCTCGATGTAGCGAGCCTTCGCCTCGACGTCGTCGTATTCGAGGGAACGGGGGAAGCCGCCGTAGCGAAGGTATTCTTCGAACTCAATCCTATCGTCCTTCGCCTCGACGCCAAGGAACTCCTTCATGGCTAGGAATTCGCTAAACGACAAGGTGAACATTTCGAACTCGATATAACGTCCCGTGAGCTTGGTCATGAGCTCACCGGAGAGAAGGTAGGAGTTCGATCCCGTGATGAAAATGGAGAAGCCGCCGTCGGTGTTGAACGCGTTCACGACTTCCTCGTAATCGCGGACGTTCTGAACCTCGTCTATGAAGAGGTATTTAAAGTCGTCGTCGACGAGCCTCGACTCGATTGCCGCCTCAAGCTGATCCGGGGTTTTGATAGAGCGGTTGCCGCGCTTGTCGAGGTCGAGGTAGACGACGTCTTTCTCTGGGACCCCTCGATCCTTGAGCTCTTCGACGATGGTTGCCATGAGGCACGATTTTCCGCACCGTCGTATTCCCGTGATGACTTTTATCAAGTCGTCATCGTAAAACGGGCGGATCTTCTTCAGATATTGTTCTCTGCGAAATAGCTTCAAAGCAAGATAACACCTCCAAGCGAGATTGTACGCTAGGAGGTGTTATCGTACGTTTAAGGCACCAATTATTTCAAAAATGCGAAAACTAGTCCCTTAAGTTTGATTTTTGTTTACTCCCACTCGATGGTGACGGTTCTGCCGTCCCGCCACTCCAGTTGCACCCAGTTTTCGATGCCGTCTCGAGCCGAGTGCCGCCGGGTGACGCCGCGTCGCGTTTTCGTCGGCCTCGGGGACAAAGACTGGGACAACTCCAAAAACTCATTTCAAACTCGGGGCTTTGAGTTTTCGTTTTTGCCCCAAAGGGCGCGGCGGGCAGCCTTTGGGGCTCGATGGCGCCGAAAACGCCCGTTTTGAAACTCAACCGCCCTGTAGCCTGCAAGCCGCCAGCCGCAATCGCAAGTGGATCGACTCGGGCGGCTTTCGAGCAGTTTGCAAAACCCCAGGTCAAACTAGTTACCCTTGTCGAAATAAGGGAATAGTTGCAGGCGGTTGCGCCATGAACCGACGAACGTTCTTCGCGGTAACGCGAGAACACGCTGGTGGAATGACCCATGCAGGTTGGCGACAGGAGGCCGATGATGGCAGACGCCCAAAGCAGAAAGCCCATCCCCGCGGGAGAGCAGCAAATCGAACGCCTCAAACAAAAGGGCGTCTTCTTCGTGCTGTACACCGAAATGGAAGCCGCGAGCATTCGAGATCCCGAGCTTTTCAATCCAACTCAACCCGCATCGCTCCTCTCGAGGTCACGCGGTGCGCCCGCGATAACCGCTCGTGCTACAATGCGGACATCAGAGATGAAAACACAGTCCCCGTGGGGTAGTCGTGGGCGTGCGGGAGTCCGCATCAGTAACCTGCCTCCTTGGTTGTCCCTTCTCTGCATGGTCATCTACATAAAGGAGGAGCCAACCATGCAGATCGGTGTGTCGTCCACTCTGACCGTATTCCATGACGGTCAATTTTGGGTCGGGCTGGCGGAGCATGTCGAGGACGGAAGGTACGGCGCCGCCCGCATCGTCTTCGGCGCGGCGCCGTCCGATGGGGAAATCCTGCAGTTCGTTCGAAGCCAATGGGCGAAGCTCGCGTTCTTCGGTGACGATCCCGCCGAGGGAAGCAAGCCTGCGAAAAACCCCAAGCGCCGCGCCCGCGAGGTGTCGAAGGTCCTAAAGCGGCCGGCGATGGGGACCAAGGCGCAGCAGGCGCTCGCGAGTCAGCGGGAGGCAATGAAACGGGAGTCGGTCCGCGCAAGAAGCCAACGTCGCGCGGACGAGGCGGAGGCGCGCTTCGAGCAGCGGAAGCTGAGACGCAAGCAGAAGCATCGCGGGCATTGATCGCCATCTGCGCAACCCTTAAACCCTTATACAGAAGCGGTGCCAGTTTCGTTTATCAGAAGTATGATTTGTACCCCCATAACTAGGGAATTTCCTATTCCCACTCAATGAGCATGCGCTTGCGGACGCGCTGATCTCTACTTACATAGCAGCAGGTAGATGGCCTTGTTGAGCTGATGGACATCGTACCTCCGGCTCTCACATGGACAAATCTTGGACAAAAGATGCCGGCGGGGCGTTGAGTCATGCGGACAAAAACTTGCGCTGGCTGCGTCCGATCCGGGTGGGAACCCACATATTGTGCGGGAACCCTCGGGGTCGCGCCCCGCACCGCCACAGGAGTTGGGGTGCCCCCCCGCCCCCCTACGCCTCGAACCGATCCGCGACGCGCGCGACCGGGACCGCACACAGCAGCGCGAGGGCGAACGTCGCGAATAGCACAACCCCCGCGGGGAGCGCGCCGTACGCGAGGCCATAGGTGATCTGGCCGAGGGGCTGCGCGCACAGGCTGCACGACAGCGCGAGAGACATGACCTTGCCCGTAAGGCCCTCGGGGCAGCTCATCTGGATGGCGGGGACGGAGATGAGGTTCGAGATGCAGATGGAGACCATGGTCCCGCACGTGCCCGCCGTGAGGGCCGCGAGGCGCACCGTCGCAGCCACGGGAAGCATCATCGCCAGTGCCTGCGGCAGGATCGTGAGCGCGAAGGCGAGGATCGTCAGCGGAAAGCGCCGCATGGAGAGGCGGCTCGCGACCATCCCGCCCGCAAGCGCCCCGACGAGCCCGGACACGCCCACCAGCGCGTAGGCCACCCCGTACGCGCCGGCATCGAAGCCGAGCAGCGTGCGCACCATGTAGGGAAAGCCCACCTCGGCATACCCCGTGACCAGGAAGTTGAGCGCGCCGCAGATCAGGAGCAGCCGGAAGATGTGGGGCCGTTCGCGCGTGAGAAAGCGCGCGGCCTCCCTCATGTCGTCGACCGCCGAGGATGACTTTTGCCCAGACCGGTCCGGGGCGTCGAGCTGAATGAAGCACTCCACCACCGCGGCCGTCGCGAAGCCCGCGACGGCGATGCGCATCATGGGCGCCGCGCCGACGAGCGAGTACAGGACGCCGCCGAGGAGCGCCGGCACGAGGGTTCCGGCCTGGTTCACCATGTTGACGGCCGCCATCGCTCGGCGCATCGTCTCCTCCCCGTGCTCGCGGAACAGCTGCGGGAGAGCCGCCTGCACGGTCGGCGTCTCCATGGCGTCGAGCACGGCAAGCGTCACCTGCATCGCGGCGATTGCCGCGAGGTTGAATCCCGTGACGGAGAAGACCGGCGCGCACGCCAGTACGATCGCCGCTGAGGTTGCGTCGAGCGCCACCATGATGGTGCGGCGGTTCATCCGGTCGGCGAGCACGCCGCCGAGCGGCGAGAGCACGATGGTGGGGATGACAGACGCGGTGAGGATGGACGCGAAGGCGGCCGCCGACCCCGTCTCGTCGAGAACCCACATCGACATTGCAAAGCGCAGCATGAGGTTGCCGAACAGGGAGATGCCCAGGCCGGCAAGGAGCAGGGCGAAGCTGCGCGAACGCAGGGGGTCTGATTGGGGCGCACGGCGCCCGGAATCGGTGGAGACTGCAGGTACTGACATGGTTCGTTCCTTTCTTTGGTAATTCCTGCCATTCCCTAATCAGACCGACCGTCGGTCTGTATTGAGGGCAAAAGAATGGCTCGGGCCGGGATGGTTCAACCATCAGTCCGAGCGTTCGGTGATTCGACGGAAAGCGTGCCCTATGCCTCGGGTTTCTCGGCTCCAAGGCCTTCCGGCCGCGGCTCCCCCGCCCTGGGACCGGCCGCCTCAAGCTCTCCCGCCCCAGGCGCGAGCTCCATGAGCCCGTCGACCGCCCTCGCCATCAGCGCCTCGTCGAACAGCGGGACGCCGATGGAGCCGAGCATGGACGCCAGGCAGCGGATGCGGAGGGCCATATCCTCGCGCGCGGCCGGGTAGAAGCATGGCATGAGCCAGTAGTTGCACAGCAGCGCGATCAGCTGCGACGCCTCGGCCGGATACGCGGTGGGAATGGAGCCGTCGCGCACGCCCTCCTCTATCAGGGGACGAAGGGACTCCGGCAGGCCATCGGACCAGAACCGCATGTTGGAGGTAAAGGACGCGGGATCGCTGAGCAGCGGTGTCTGCAGGCGCACAAGGCGCAGGTGCTCGGCGTCCAGGGTCGAGGAGATGAGCGCCCGTAGCTTCTCGAGCGCGTTCAGGTCGTGTCGGCGGCGGAGCTCGTCGCGCAGGTTCAGGCTCGCGCCCCACTCGTCGTCGTTCAGCCGGTCGAGGATGGCCTCCTTGGACCTGAAGTGGTGGTAGACGGCACCCTTGGACAGGCCCGTCGTGCTGATGATGTCCTGGACCGAGGTCTTCTCGTAGCCCTTCTCAGCGAAGAGCCTGCGGGCGGCGTCAAGGATGCGACGCTCGGTCTGCTCGGGATGCGGGTTGCGCGCCATGGGCACTCCTCTCGTTAACGGGAGTCAGTCTAACAGACCGTCGGTCGGTTTGCAAAGATCACATGCGCTTTGGTGAAACGTACCTTTCGCCAGATGATAGAATGAATACAACGTATTCGGCAAAAGGAGGATTTTATGACCACGATGACGCTTCGCATGGATGACGCCGACGCCGAGGTCGTGCGCAAGTATGCGGCCTTCGAAGGGGTTTCGATCTCTGATTTCCTGCGCGATGCCGTGTTCGAGAAGATCGAGGACTCCCAGGACCTCGCAGACCTTCGCGCGGCCGCGGCGGCAGACGACGGGGTGCGCTTCTCCCTCTCCGACGTCAAATCGGAGCTCGGGCTATGAGCTATCGCGTCGAATTCTCGTCCGCCGCTAAGAAGCAGCTCAAGAAGATGGACCGGTTCGACGCATCGCTTATCCTGAGCTGGATCGAGAAGAACCTGGAGGGCTGCGTGGACCCCCGCGCGTTCGGCAAGGGTCTCACGGCGAACCGCACTGGAGAATGGCGCTACCGCGTTGGGTCGTACCGCGTGCTCGCTGTAATCGAAGATAATCGTCTCGTCGTCGAGGTGTTCAAGGTGGGCCACAGGAGCACGGTCTACAACTAAGCGAAAGCCCGCGCCGGAAACACTCTCGGAGCCGCTTGCCCCAGGATGCATTGGCCGCGAATAACAGCCAACCGCTCCCCCGCGCCGCGCTGCTGGAAAGTCATAGGCGCGTGTGGAATCTTGCTAGCCCAAACGGGAACCGCCATGCCGCCCAGCCCGGCCGGCACCCATTTGGCACCAAACGGGGGAATTAAAAATCCCTTTCCAACGCTCTCCCCCGTCGTCCCGTTTTGCGCTGGCGGCAATCAGGGCGAAGGCGCGGCTGCCTGATTCCTATATCGCCCAAACGGGCACGGCCTCCACGTTCTCGACCAGCAGATACGGCTCCTGGGTCTGGCAGATGACATGCCCGAACCCCACCTCGTAGTCGGCCATGCCCTCAAGGCAGCCGAAGTTCTTGATCGCATCCTTCTTGACCAACGCGTTGGTCTTGATTTCAACGGGATGGAGCGTGCGACCGTCCTGGATGACCAGGTCGATCTCGCGTTTCTTGGAGTCGCGGTAGAACCACACGTCGCGCAGGTTCGCCCCGGCGTTCATATGGCTCTTCAGCACTTCGGAGACGACGAAGGTCTCGAATACGTGGCCCGCCATCGCGCCCACGCGCAGCTGCTCGTGGGTCGTCCATCGGGTGAGGTGGCACACCAGCCCCGTGTCCATGAAGAAAATCTTCGGCGTTTTGGTGAGACGCTTCTCGACGTTCGGGAAAAACGGTTCGACGATGCGGACGATGCCCGAGGCCTGAAGAATCGAGAGCCAGGCCTTGACCGTCTTGTGGTCGGCGTCGATGGCGTTACCGATGTCCGAGGCGTTGAACAGCTGTCCGGTGCGGGCGGCGCAGGCCACCATAAAGCTGTAGAACTTCGCCTCGTCCTTCACGTTAACGAGATCGCGCACGTCGCGCTCGAGGTAGGCGCGTTCGTAGTCGGTGTAGAACAGGTCCCAGTCGACGTCGGGGTCCTGCAGCTCCGGCATGCTGCCGCGGTGCATGTGCCGCCAGAGGTCGAAGCCGTCAGGCGCTGATACGTCATGCGGCTTGAGCATAGAAGGTATGTATTTGCAGGGGTTGTCGCTCTTTCCCGCGAGCTCGCGCAGCGACAGGGCGGGCATCTCTATGATTCTGATGCGACCTGCGAGCGACTCGCTCACGCCCTTCATGAGGTGGTAGGTCTGAGATCCCGTGAGCACGATGCGGCCCTTCTCTGCCGACTGGTCGACCAGCCACTTCACCGGCGAGAACAGTTCGGGCACTCGTTGGATTTCATCGACGATGAGCGGCAGGGAATGCATCTCGAAGAAAAGAACTGCATCGGACTTGGCCTGCGCATACGCCGCGGGATCTTCCATGGTGACGTAATCGAACGAACTTCCCAGGTGTTCTCTGAGGACGGTGGTCTTGCCTACCTGGCGGGCGCCGGTAATCAGCACGACTTTACCCTGCCCGAGCAGTTTGTCGATGGTCCCTTCGATTTCTCTGACTATATACATAATGCCTCCCATCTTCCGATGGGAGGCATTATCTCATCCGATGATGATATGGTCAAATTTAGGAATAGTATTCCCAAATTTATCTAGGCTTCCTTGATTATCAACTTTATCCGAACACCTC
>NZ_CAAKON010000033.1 GCF_901212655.1 Olsenella uli
CCCCCCCCCGAGTTGACCTATACGCAGCCCACTACTCGATGCCCGAGAGGTCGTAGGACTCGAGCCATGCGCTGGCCGCCTCGCAGATGCCCTTGAGACATTCGGCGTCGAAGGGGCTCTTGAGGCCGGCATGCTCCACAAGCTCGGTGAACGGCCGCGTGCCACCCTGGCGCGTATAGGCCATGTAGTGCTCCCACGCGTCCTTGAAGTCCGCCTGGGACAGCTGCCACACCTCGAGCGCCACCGTCTGCGCCAGGCAATAGTCGATGTAGTAGAACGGCAGCTCGTAGATGTGCTGCTGGCGCTGCCAGCCCTGTCCCTCGCCATAGAACGGGATGTCGCCGTTCACGGCCATCCATGGCATGTAGGTGGCCAGCAGGCGTTTCCAGGTGGCGTGACGCTCGGCCGGCGTCAGGTCGGGGTGCTCGTACATCTCGTGCTGGAAGTGGTCAACCATCGTGCCGTACGGGATGAAGGTGAGCGCGCCCGCCAGGTGCGCGTAGCGGTACTTGCGCGCATCCTCGCCAAAGAAGCCCTCCTCCCACGGCCAGGCAAGGAACTCCATCGACATGGAGTGCACCTCGCAAGCCTCCGAGGTGGGCATGCAGAGCGCCGCGGGCACGCGGTCCGTGTTCATGTAGTAGGAGAACGCATGGCCCGCCTCGTGGGTCACCACGTCCACGTCGCCGGCCGTGCCGTTGAAGTTGGCAAAGATGAACGGCACGTTGTAGTCGAGGATCTCAGTCATGTAGCCACCGCCGGCCTTGCCCTTGGTGGAGAGCACGTCCATGAGGTCGTCGTTGCGCATCGTCTTGAAGAAGGCGTCCGTCTCGGGCGAGAGCTCGTGGTAGAAGGCGCTACCGGCATCGAGGATGTCCTCGGCCGTGCCCTTGGGGCGCGGGTTGCCACCGCGGAAGGTCAGGGCCTCGTCCGCGAAGGACAGCGGGTAGGGGCGTCCCGTCCGCTTGGACTGCGCGTAGAAGACCTTGTTGGCCAGCGGCACCACGTAGGCACGCACCGCGGTGCGGAAGCGCTCAACGTCCTCGCGACCATAGGAGAGCCTGCCCATGCGGTCGTAGCCCAGCGCGATGAAGTCATCGTGGCCAAGCGCCCGGCCCATCTTCGTACGCACAGCCACAAGCTCGTCATACAGGCGGTCGAGCTCGGGCTGGTTGCCCTTGTACCAGACGCCCTCCGCCTTCCAGGCAGCTAGGCGGCGCGCGTCATCGGCGCAGGTCTTCATGGGCGTGAGCTGGGAGAGCGTGTATGTCTCGCCCTCGAACTCGATCTGGGCCGAGGCGATGAGCTTCTGGTACTCCGTGGAGAGCTCGTTCTCGTGCTTGAGGTCGTCCACGATGTCGGGAGAGAAGGTGCGGCGCTGCTGCTCGGCCTGCTCGAAGATGAGCATGCCGTACTTCTCCTCCAGCTGCGGCCGGAACTTCGAGTCCAAAAGTGCCGCGCGGAAGATGTCGTCTGCGGCCTGGATCTCGGGGCCGGCGGCGTTCCAGAACTCGGTCTCCTCGTCGTAGAACTCATCAAGCGTGTTCACCGTGTGTCGGATGTTGGCGATGGTGCCCAGCGTGGAGACGTGGCGGTCGAGCTCGTCTTTGGCAAGGAAGGCAGCGTCGGCGTCCTCGAAGGTGGCGGCCTTCGTCAGCCGCTCGGTGAGGCTCGCGATACGTGCCTTGACCTCGTCGAGGTTTGGGCGCTCATAGGGCATGTCGGAGAACTTCATGGAATTCCTTTCGGGATGGGCCGCGCGCCAAAGGACTACCGACGGGCGGCAAATCGACGGGACAGGGGACGAGCGGGCGACACGCCCGGACCTTGACGCCATGAAGCCGGTGCGAAGGAGTGGCGCAGATTAGGAAGTGTCAAAACGCGCGAAGCGAAGCTCCGGGCTCTTGGGCTAGCGGTCTCGCTCGCCCTGGCCATCCGAGACGTTCCCGTAACGTTTGTTGTACAGGGCCTCGGTGGCACGGCGCGTGACGTCCAGATTGAGGCGGGCCTTGCCGTCGAGGCGCTCCGCCTCGCGGTCGAGCGCCTGGTCCACCACGCTCAGGACCTGGCGCACTTGCTCGGCGTCGGCCTCGGTGGGCTCGCTCAGCTGCAGGTAGGCGCGCATGGCCTCGTCCACCTGCTCGGCATAGACCTGAGCCGTGACGTTGGCGTGCGAGTCACGGTGCGGCGAGGCCTCGAGCTCCCGGGTGCGCGCGAGCACGTCCAGGAGCTGCTCGGCGAGCGCCTGCTCAGTGACGGAGCCCGTGCCCAGCAGGTGTCTGCGAGCGCCCATGATGGCGTCCTCCGTGCCCCGCTCGAGAATCGGCGCGTCCGGGGTGGTATGGGAGGCAACGCGCCGCACCGTCCGGCTCTCGCGCACCCGCGCCGCCCGCTCTCGGAGCCTGCCCGCCCAGGCAGACTCGAAGCTCGCGCGCTGTTCGGGCGTCACCTTTCGACAGCTCATGGCAAACATGACCACGGCCACGGAGACGAGCGTCACGTCGAGCAGTACGGCAAGCGTGAACGCCATGGCCTGCCCGGTGAGGCTCAGGGCGGCTCCCCCTCCCAGCAGCGTGGCATCCGCGGCAACGGCCAGCGCAAGCGGCACCGCCCAGAGCCTCGAGCGCCTCACACGGCGCACGAGACCGTCATAGGCGAGCTCGCTGGGCGTGGCAGGTTGCGGCGCCAGACGCGAGGCGATGCGGGTCACGGCCGTGCAGACCGTTCCCACCACGGCCTCGGCGCTGAGCTCCCGAGGCGCCTCGAAGATGGGCTGGTCTGCGGGGCGTGGCTCCTTGTGCTCGGGAAACGCCGCGAGGACGTCGTCGTCGCTCACGCGCCGCATGACGAGATGGGGCCATGCGCACAGCGCGACGCAGCTCACGGCAGCAACGATGGCAAGCAACATGGCGGGCACCTCGCAAAGATGGCAAATGGAAAGGAAAAAGGGCAGAACGCAGAAGAGGCGGAACCTCAGGCCAGAAAGCGGCGAACGCCGGGCATGCTAGCGGTACAGCGGCAGCTGGCCCGTCACCGGGGCGATGGTGTCCATGTCCATGGGCGAGAAGCCCACGCAGGTCCAGCGGCTCCCGGTCTCGTCCGGCGTGAGCTCGGTGTGACAGGCGTCGCGGATGCAGAAGAAGTCGAGCCCCTCCATGAGGCCGCGGGCCTCCGCACGCGCCACGAGCGACGCCAGGGCGCGCTCGCCGTCCACCGCCAGCACGATCTTGGGCTCGCCCTGGCGCACCCAGGCGGCAAGCACGCTGGCGTCCACGGCCGTGCGGGCGAGGCAGCCGCCCCACTCGAGGCCGATGGGCGTCGAGGAGGCCTCGCCGTCCACGTAGCGCTGGGTGCCGGCGAGCAGGCAGGCCACGCTCGCGTGGGCCACCTGCGCCGCAAGCTTGCCGGGGCTCATGCCAAGAGACCGGTCCACCACGATGTACTGGCGAGGCACGGGACCTTTGACCTGCGGCTCGTTGGGCACGTCATTGCTCATCAGCTGCGCTGTCTCGAGCGTCGACTCCATGCCTAGCATGCTGCCTCCAACACCCTGCGCATCTCCGCCTGCACCGCGTGGTCCACGTTGGTGCCGATGACGCGCTTCGCCACCTGCTTCACGGCATAGCGGCCATTGCCCATGGCGCAGGAGTGGCCCACCATGCGAAGAATCTCGTAGTCGTTCATCGCGTCGCCGAAGGCCATGACCTCGGAGGCGTCGATGCCGTAGTGGCCCATGACCTGCTGCACGCCCGTGGCCTTGGAGACGCCGATCTGCATGGCGTCGATCCACTTGCGGCCAGAGGGCGCAAACACGAACTTGTCGCCCAGCTCGCGCTCGAGCACGTAGGCCATGTCCATCACGCAGTCCGTGTTGTCGCAGAAGAATGACGCCTTGATGACGTTGATCTCGGGGCCGGGGGCGTGGTGGAGGCGCTCGGCGTTGGGAAGGTCCTTGTCCATCTCTCGCTCGTAGACGACCTCGTCGTCCATGAGGAAGGTGCGGGTGCGGTCAAAGAGGGCGAGGTGCAGGCAGTCGAACATGTTGCCCACGCGCTCCAGGCGCCGCACCGCCGCGTGGCTGTAGACCTCGCGGTCCACGAGCTCGCCGGCACAATAGACCTGGCTGCCGTTGGAGGCCACGAAGTCCATCTGGTCCACCACCGGCTCAAAGAACTCGCAGAGCGTGTCATAGCGACGTCCCGAGCTCGCCGCAAAGTGCACCCCGCGGTCTCGCAGCTTGCGAATGAGGTCATAGGTCTCGGGTGGCACCCGCGAGTTCTCGTCCAGCAGCGTGCCGTCCATGTCGGACGCGATGAGCTTGATCATGAGTTCCCTCCGTCTGGGATTGCCGGCGCGCCGCACCTCCCCGCGCGGCGCGCCCAATAGCCACAGCCTACCCCTCCTGACGCCCGGTCATGCCCGCATGGGCGGGAAGGCCAGGCAGCCATTCGGCCTTCCTCCCGCCCTCGGCCCTCCCTACGCCTGAGGCACCGCGAAACGGGCGACGATGCCCTCCAGGACGTCCACCATGGCCTCGAGCGAGCGCACCGGGATGAACTCGCGCACGCCGTGGAAGTTGTAGCCGCCGGTGGGCAGGTTGGGGCACGGCAGGCCGCGGAACGTGAGCTGCGCGCCGTCCGTGCCGCCGCGCACGGGCACCGCGCGGGCGTCCATGCCGCACGCCTCCATGGCTGCGAAGGCGTTGTCGCGCAGGAAGTCCAGGCCCCGCAGGTGCTCGGCCATGTTGCGGTACTGCTCCCGAATCTCCACCGTCACAGTTCCCTCGCCATGGCGGCGGTTGAGGAAGGCGGCGGCGTCTTGCATGAGCTGCTCGCGCGCCGAGAAGCGTTCGGCGTCGAAGTCGCGGATGATATAGGTGCAGCTTGCGTCCAGCGCCGTACCCCCAACCTCAATGGGATGGAAGAAGCCCTCGTAGCCTTCCGTGTGCTCCGGCCGCTCGTTGGCGGGAAGCAGGTCATCGAACTCGCGAAGCACCGTGATGGCGTTCACCATCACGTCCTTGGCCATACCGGGGTGCACCGCCACGCCATGGGCGCGCACCGTGGCCTGGCTCGCGGAGAAGCACTCGTAGTTGAACTCGCCCAGGGACTCCCCGTCCACCGTGTAGGCCCACTCGGCCCCAAAGGCGCCCAGGTCCAGCAGGCTCGCACCGTGGCCGATCTCCTCGTCTGGCACGAAGGCCACCTTGAGCGCGGGGTGCGCAAGCTCCGGGTTTGCCACGAGGCGAGCCACGAGGGCCATGATCTCGGCCACGCCGGCCTTGTCGTCTGCACCCAGAAGCGTGGTGCCGTCCGTCACCACGATGTCCTGGCCCACGAGCTGGGCGAGGCCCGGCACCTGCTCGGGCGTGGTCTGGACGGGCCCGCCGTCCACAATGCCCGAGACGAGGGGGCCGCCCTCGTAGCGCACGATGTGCGGCTTGACGCCGCTGGCGGGCGCATCCATGGCCGTGTCAATGTGGGCGATGAGGCCAAGCGCGGGCAGGCCCTCGGCCCCGGCGCTCGCCGGCAGCGTTGCCGTGACGTAGGCGTGCTCGTCTGCCTTGGCGTCCGAGCAGCCAAGCTCCAGCAGCTCGCCCGCCAGCATGCGGGCGAGGTCGTGCTGGCAGGCCGTGGAGGGCGTCTGCGCCTCGTTGTGGGAATCCGACTGCGTGTCCACCTGGACGTAGCGCAGCAGGCGCTCGAGGGCGTCGCTCGGGCTGGGATTGTAGGTCATGGGCTCTCCCCTCTTCGCACGCGGCGTCGCGGCCGCGCAGGTTCGTCATGGGGACTATACCGCTCGTTGCGGACAGTATGTGGCGCGCCGTCGCGCGGCAGCGCCTCCCCTCGCGGCAACATCCCAATGCCAGGCGCACTCGCCACAGATCGCCGCGCACGCGGAAAGGCACGCCGGCCGACAACACCGGCACATCCCGCGGGGTACCATGGGCGAGACGTACACAAGGAGGCGGCATGCGCGACACACCAACCGGTCCCAACAACAAGCTCCTCGCCTATTCGAGCATCATCCTCATCGTGCTCGGCATCATCGGGCTTGCCTTGGAGGGCTCGCTCATCGTCGGGTTCGCAACCATGGGCGTGGGCGCGTTCGTCCCGGCCGTGCAGCGAGCGGGTCTGCCCTCGGACACGATGACCATCACCGTGGCCCTGAGCTCGAGCGCCGCCGCCGGCCTGCTCAACGCGGGCCTTCAGCTGTGGGCGGGCCGCTCGGGCCTCAGGCTTCGCAAGGGCATCGGCACCACCGAGCGCTGCCAGACCCTTGGCATCGTGCTGGCCGGCCTCGCGGCCATCACCTGGCTCACGGACCGCATCACCTCCGGCGCCCTCGGCACGCTCGACTTTGCGGGCCTCGTCCTCTCCATCGCCGTGCCCATCGCCTACTACGCCGCCGCGCGTCGCGAGGAGCGCGACGACTTCTGGGAGGGCATCAAGGAGCAGACCGCCGTGGCACCCGTGGCGCGCGTTGCCACCTGCGTCAACGACCGCTTCGTCCTTGACGAGGCCACGGGCGCCCTCAGGCCGGCCCGCGAGGGCGAGCGGGCCTCGGTTGAGTTCCTGTCCCTGGACGAGTACGAGCGCCGCGAGAACGACTCGGCCGTGGCGCGCCACCTCGCCCACAGCGCCCGCTCAATCCACCACTGCACGGCAAGCACCTTCGAGGACTCGGTCTACGGCTCGCTGCTCATCCCGCGCGAGGACCTTCTCGCCTCCGAGATGCCCTTCGACAACGACGTGGCCCTCGCCTTCAACCTCGAGCGCGACCACCTCGAGCTCGTGAGCGACGATGCCGATGCAGCAAGCTTCGTGTCCTACTACCTCGAGAACCAGACCCTCGTGAAGCACTCCGCCGCCACCGTGCTCTTTGAGCTCTGCGACCTCGTGGTCCACGACGACACGACCTTCCTCATCGACGTGGAGGACCGCCTCGACCACCTCGAGGACAACATGAGCGAGGACGTGAACGAGATTCCGCAGGACTTCACGGACTTCGTGATGCGCACGCGCAGCGACCTCCGCGTGCTCGAGAGCTTCTACCGGCAGCTCTCCGACGTGGCCGACTCGGTTGCCACGAGCCCGGCGCGCGTCACGAGCGAGCAGACCTCCGAGCTCTTCCACGTGCTCTCGAGCCGCACGGACCGCCTCGCCTCCGACGCGCGCAACCTGCGCGACTACGCGCTGCAGATTCGCAGCATGTACCAGGGCAAGATCGACGTGCGGCAGAACAAGGTCATGACCGTGCTCACCATCGTCTCGACGATCTTCATGCCGCTGACGCTGCTCACGAGCTGGTACGGCATGAACTTCGAGTACATGCCGGAGCTCCACAACCACTACTCGTACTACATGGTCATTGCCGTTGCGGTGGCCGTGGCCACGGCGGAGATCGTCTGGTTCAAACGCAAGCGGTGGTTCTGAGACCGGCATTCCTGAAAATGGCGGATAGCCGTCTACCTGCACGTCATTGTCGACCCTGCCGAGCAGGACGAGCGTGGAGGCCGATCGACAGGGCCGAGAGCGCGCCCTGGCGCCCCCGACGCGCTATTCCCCCAGTGCCGCCAACGCCTCCGGGAAGGGCGTGAGGCTCCGGCGCAGCACCCCGTGCACCTGCGCGATGGTGACGCCGTAGTTGGTCACCGGCACGCCGGCCTCCACCGCGGCCCGCTGGCGCGAGCGCATCTCGCGCGCATTCAGCATGCAGCCGCCACAGTGCACGACGAGCGCGTAGCTGCTTGGGTCGTCCGGAAACTCCACGCCGCTCGTGAACTCGAATTCGAGGTCGGCGCCCGTGTAGGAGCGCAGCCACCTCGGAAGCTTGACGGTGCCGATGTCGTCGCACTGGCGATGGTGCGTGCAGCCCTCGCTCACGAGAATCCGGTCGCCGTCGCGCAAGTGATCGAGCTTGGCGGCGCCGCGGGCGGCCTCCACGAGGTCGCCCTTGTAGCGGACCATGAGGATGGAGAAGCTCGTGAGCGGCACGCTCTCCGGCACGATCTTGGACACCGGTCCAAAGGCCTGCGAGTCCGTCACCACGAGCGCGGGCGGCTCGCGCAGGGCGTCGAGGGCGGCGGCAAGCTCCGTCTCGCGGCAGACGATCGGCAGGCAGGCGTGGTCGATGAGGTCGCGCAGGACCTGCTGCTGCGGCAGGATGAGCCGGCCCTTGGGCGCCGCCGAGTCGATGGGGCACACGAGGATGACGGTGGAGCCTGCGGGCACGAGGTCGTGGACGAGCGGGCGGGAGACAGCCGGCTTGTCGGCGATATGGGCGATACGCTCCTTGAGCTCGCGGATGCCCTCACCCGTGGCGGCGCTCACGGCCTGCGTGCGCTCGACAAGCTGGGCAGGGATGGGCCGGCAGGCCTCGTCGGCCTTGTTCCAGGCCACCACGAAGGGCACCGAGCGCGCCTTGAACTCCGCAAGCAGGCCCTCATCTGCCGAGGTGAGGGCCCGTGTGCCGTCCACCACGAGCACGGCCACGTCACAGCCGCGCAGGACGCGGCGCGCCTGCGCCACGCGCATCTCGCCCAGCTCGCCCTCGTCGTCGATGCCCGGAGTGTCCACGATCACGACTGGGCCCAGCGGCAGAAGCTCCATCGCCTTCTTGACTGGGTCTGTGGTGGTGCCGCGCACGTCGGACACCACGGCGAGCCTCTGGCCCGTCACGGCGTTGACGACGCTGGACTTGCCCGCGTTTCTCACGCCAAAGAACGCAATGGTCACGCGCTCGCCACTCGGCGTCTCGTTGAGTCCCATAGCAGAATCTCCCCTATGTTCAGAAAACTTGCAAAAGGGTCTGTCCCCAATACCACGCCCCTGCGGCGGTGTGGGGCGCGAGATGCCCCGAGCGCGCGACGCGGCGTACAAAGGTACGTGAGGAGCGCGCGCAGAGAGCGGATTGCGCCCCGCGCCTCCGCAGGCTAGAAGCGGAAGTCGTTGGCGCGGTTAGCCACAATGTCGGCGATGTGCGCGCGGCACAGCTCGCGCCGCTGAGGGTCGGCGACACGGCCCAGCTCGCGGTCGATGAGCTCGAAGCCCACGCGCTTCGTCTCGGGCGAGGCATAGTCCGTGAGGAACTCGGCCAGCGTCATGAGGGCGTTGGGGTGGCAGTAGTTGAGGATCTGTCCGCTCTTGCAGAAGCTCATGAAACGGTCGCCGGTACGGCCGGCGCGGTAGCAGGCGGTGCAGAAGCTGGGGATGTGGTTGTTGTCCATGAGCCAGTGGACGACCTCGTCGAGCGTGCGGTTGTCCGAGACGTCGAACTGCTCGGTGTCGTGCGGACGCTCCTCCTCGGTATAGCCGCCCACGCTCGTGCGCGAGCCGCCGCTGATCTGGGAGATGCCGTACTGCAGCGCCTGCTGGCGCACGGCCTCGTTCTCACGCGTGGAGATGATCATGCCGGTATAGGGCACCGAGAGGCGGATGAGCGCGATGATCTTGAGAAACATCTCGTCGGAGAGCGAGTTGTCGAAGGCGTCCGGATCGATGTCATCGGCGTGCTTGATGCGCGGCACGCTGATGGTGTGCGGGCCCACGCCCCAAACCTTCTCGAGGTGCTCGGCGTGCATGAGGAGTCCGGCGAACTCGAAGCGGTACTTGTCAAGGCCAAAGAGGACGCCCAGGCCCACGTCGTCGATGCCGGCCTCCTGGGCGCGGTCCATAGCCTCGGTGTGCCAGTTGTAGTCGTGCTTGGGACCGGTGGGGTGCAGCTCGAGGTAGGACTGCTTGTGGTAGGTCTCCTGGAAGAGGATGTAGGTGCCTATCTCGGCTTCCTTGAGCATGCGGTACTCGTCCACCGTGGTGGCCGCGATGTTCACGTTGACGCGACGGATGGCGCCGTTCTTGTGCTTCGTGGCGTAGATGGTGCGCATGCACTCGAGGATGTACTCGATGGGGTTGTTCTTCGGGTCCTCGCCAGCCTCGATGGCAAGGCGCTTGTGGCCCATGTCCTGCAGGGCGATGACCTCGGCGCGTACCTCGTCCTGGGTGAGCTTCTTGCGCGGGATGTGCTTGTTCTTGAGGTGATACGGGCAGTAGAGACAGCCGTTCACACAGTAGTTGGAGAGGTAGAGCGGGGCAAACAGCACGATGCGGTTGCCATAGTAGGACAGCTTGATCTCGCGGGCGAGCTGGCGAATCTCCTCGTTGATGCCCGGGTCCTCGCAGGCGAGCAACACGCTGGCCTCGCGATGGCTGATGACCGTGCAGTGGTTGGAGGCAAGGTCGGTGTTCTTGCGGGCCTTCTCGATGATGGCATGGCAGAGCTCGAGGTCGTCCTTGTGCTCGTCCGCATAGGCGAGGGTGTCCAGGATTTCCTCATGGTTGATGAACTCGTCGGCGCAACGCGACGAAGGGTCGTACTCGTACATGTCCCTCTCCTCTTGCTGGTCAGGCGCGTCGTTTCCCCGCGACGCCCTTTCCGGTCAGATGGGTTGATGATACTCCTGATCGCCCCCGCGCGTCCCATCGCCATAGTTCGCGCAAACAGGTTTGATGCGGGAGAGCGCCGGCTGGCGCGCATCGCCGCGGTCCACGACCACCCGATACCCAATCGACTCCATGCGCCGGGCCAGGCAACCGCGGCACTCGGCCGCCTCCTCGCCCGTGCAGATCTTGTTGTCGTAGAGCTCGTACTTCTTGCGCACGTCGCGCGGGCTTAGGTTGGGCATCACGACGTTAGCGCCAGCCTGGATGCCCTTCTCGCGCCCCCGCGGGTCGATGGTGCCCAGCGCCGTGGTGGCGGGAATGTTGAGCGTGGGGTCGATGAGCCGCAGCAAGCTCAACAAATAGCAGGTCAGTCCAACCGTTCCGGCTTCCCGCTCCGCAAAGGGCGTGGCGTGGTGCGGCACGAAAGGACCGATGCCGCACATCGCCGGACGCAGCTCCTCGATGAACTTGAGGTCCTTGGCGAGGGTTTCCGGCGTCTGCCAGGGCGAGCCCACCATGAAGCCGCAGCCCACCTGGTAGCCAATCTCCTTGAGGTTGCGCAGGCACTGCATGCGATGCTCGAACGACATGCTCCTTGGGTGCAGACGGACGTAGTGGGCGGCGTCGGCGGTCTCGTGGCGCAGCAGGTAGCGGTCCGCGCCGGCATCGAAGAGTACCTGGTAGCTCTCGCGGCTTCGCTCGCCCAGCGACAGCGTGACGGCGCAGTCTGGGTACCGGCCCTTGATGGCGTGAAGCAGGTCGGATACCGCCTCGTCCGCAAGCGTGGGGTCCTCGCCGCCCTGGAGCACGAAGGTACGAAAGCCCATCTCGTGGCCCCGCTCGCAGCAGTCCAGAATCTGCTCGGGCGTCAGGCGGTAGCGCTCGGCGGAGGCGTTGGAGCGCCGGATGCCACAGTAGAGGCAGTCGTTCTTGCAGTAGCTGGAAAGCTCTATGAGGCCGCGCACGAAGACCGCTTTGCCATAGACGGCCTGACGCAGCGGCACGGCCAGCTCAGCCGCGTACGCAGCGGTTTCGGGAGCATATGCCTCGACGAGGGCGCGGTAGCCCTCGAGCGGCAGCTCGTGGTCGCGCGCGAGCGTCTCGAGAAGCTCGCGGGCCTTCGCCCAGACTGCATTGGTGCTGATCACGTAGAAAACCCCTCCCGAGCCGAGGGCAAGCGCGCCCTGCGGCGCGGCATGCATGCGTCCCCCCGGGCCCGCTCTCCCCTTATGCGGCAGGGGCCAACCTCCCGGTGTTGGCCCCTGCCAACGTACCTTTCTCGCAGCGTGCCACTCTCTCAGGCGCAGACCAGCCTTCGCCAAAGGCGCCGGCAGGGTGTGGCGGCACATGCCGCCAGCCGGCTCGCCAGGTCCCGAATTGGCGAGTTGGCCCACACGTGCAGCCAGCCGGCAAGCCGAACCATCGGCCCCCTAGTTGGCGAGCTGGCCCACCAGGTCCCCGAGCGCGCCTGCGACGCTGGACGCGGCACTGCCCAACGAGTCGGCCGCGCTGCCGAGCTGGTCCGCGATGTTGCTCGTGTCCACACTGCCCAGCTTGCCAGCCATGTCGCCGGCGACACCGCCCAGGACGGAGCCCACCGAGGACCCAATGGACGAGCCGATGTCATGCGCCGCGCTGTCCGACGACCCCGTGGTGGTCGCCGAGTCGCCCGAGCCCGACCCCTTCGAGCCCGAGGAGCCGCCGTTGAGCTGGGACTTGCTCACCGCGTTCGATCCGGCGCTGGCCACCGTGCGGCCGCCGTTCATCACCCACGTGATCGCCTGGAACGCCACGATGAGGGCCACCAGGGCAAGGACGACTTTCACGACGCGCTTGACCAGCCGTGGGCTCACGTTGACGCGACGCGAGAACACCGCTCCCCCGCCCTCGCCCGAGCTGTCCTCGCCGGGAATGTAGGGGTCCTGCTGAGGCGGAGACTCCACATACGCCCTGCGCTGCGCGCCCGCCGCGTGCGACTGGACGTAGCGAGGCTGGGCCACGCACTGGGTCTCGTCAAGCGATGGGGCAGACGGCGCTGCGTACGGGTCGCGGGACGTGTACGGGTCGCGGGCAGGCGCCGCCGTCGGGCCATTTGCGGAGTAGGGATCCGCGGACGCCGAGGCCGGCGCGCACGGGTCGCCCTCAGGCGCCGCCCACGCCACACCGCCCGCCGGCGTCGTGCCCGCGGCAGGCGCGCCCGAACCCTGCGCCGCATCGGCAGGCGCGGCGCGCACGGCGGAGGTGCCCACATATTGCGTGGCGCCCAAATTTGAGCCGCCCGCCACCGGCGCGGCGTGCCTCGGCGCATGGCGGGGCATCTCGCCGTCCCACGCGTTCTGGTCGTACTCGGCCATCGTCCCTCCCAGCTCGAAATCGAGTCTCAAGCCTACCCAGAACCTGCGCGCAAGGTCACTCCCTACACGCGAACACCATGCCAGAGCACGCAGATAAGACAGCGGAGCCGAACCAGGCCGGGCCCGGCCGCCGCCTGCCTGAGCGGCACGCCACATGTGCCCGCCAGCGCATGACCGGCGTGCCAGCCGGCCGAACATGTGCCGCTCGGTTGCGAGCGGGGAAGATGTACGAGCTGAAATCGGGCGGAGGGACCGCGCACCGCCGCCCGACATTGCCCTACTCGGACACCACGTTCGAGAACAGCGTCTTGACGCTCACGCCCTCAAGCGCCCCAACCTTGCCGGCAAGCGCGGAAATATCGTCCTGGGGAGCGTCGAGGACCACCGAAATCACGTTGACGCCACGGGCGCGGTACGGAATGCCCATGCGGCCAATAATGAGGTGGCCGTACTCGTGCAGGAGCTCGTTGAGCTGCTCGACCGAGCTCGTGTCCTCCACGATGATGCCCATGATTGCCACGCGCGTCGCTTCCCGGCCTTCCATGCGTCCTCCATCCATTCGACTTTGCAGCACGCCGATTTGCGCGCCACCCTTCTCTGCACTCAGTGTAGGGAAAGGCAACCTCCCGGAGAACGTGAGCAGCTCGGGACGCCGCCGCTTTCCGCGCCCGGCGCGTGGAGAGAGCTCGGGCATGGGAAGCTGGGCACACCCAGAGACGCCTTCCGTGCCAGAATGTGAGGTAGGGGCGCTTGTTGGGGGACTGCAAAAAAGCTCCGCGAGAGGTGGCGAGGAGGGGCCCGTAGAGGACAGCGAAGAGACAGAGCCTTATTGCGCAACACGGTGCGATTTGGGATATAACAGGTGCCCAGCAATTCGGCGCTTGGCAAGTCAGCGCTCGGCCGGAGCCCGTCCAAACAAGGGAGACGTTTTGGCAAGAGGCAAGACCCGACGCTCGCAGAAGGCGGCCGAGTTGCTCATCCTCTCGGCGCGCGAAGAGTTCCTCGCTCATGGGTACGCGAGGGCCTCGGTCCGCAGGATATGCGAGCGGGCCGGTAAGTCGACGGGCTCCCTCTATTGCCTCTTCGACGGCAAGGAAGACCTGTTCACAGCCTGCGTGGAGCCTGCCGCCAGGGCCCTGCTCGTGGCGTTTGGCGCGCCCGATCTCCCAGGCGGCCGTATGGCCGAGCCGCTCCTGCCACCCGAACGCGAGGTGCGTCTCCGAATCGGTCTCATAGCCGAGGCGGTCGAGAGCCACCGCGCGAGCGTGCGCCTTATCCTGCAGGAGCTCGACCGTCCCGCCTCAAGTCGCACCTTCGCCCGCCTCGCAGACACCGCCGACGAGCGGCTCCCCCAATTGCTCTCCTGCCTGGACACAACCTCGATACCGGAGGGAGCGCTCGCCTCACAGGTGACGCACTGGCTCACGCTCAAGTGGTCATACCAGCTCGTGTCCGCGCTATGCTCCGCCCACGTGCGGGGCGGCGCGCACCAACTCGTCCCAGAGTTGACGCACGCCGCCCAGATACGGCTCGATTCTCTTATCGCGCTCCGACGGGGGTGCTAGAGGCCTCGCCACGCACGGTACGCGGGCGTTCCGTCCCAGCCGCGAGGCCTCACCGCACAAGGCCTGCAGGCGCGGGGCCTCAACTGCATAAACCCAGCTCGCCCGTAGGCCGAAAGGCCCGATTAAAGCGCTTCACGGGACCATAAGGCCGCGCCGCGCTACACGTCCATCGTGTCGTGCACGTGATGGACGGGACCCGCGGGCTCGGAGCCCTCCTCGCCCGCTGCTGCCTTGGCCTCCATGTAGCGCTTCATGGACTCGGCGACCTCCTTGGCGGCGGCCACGGCGTGCACCACCGTCTTGGAGCCGGTCACCACGTCGCCTGCGGCAAACACTCCGTCGACCGTGGTCATGCCGTTCTCGTCGGTCACGAGCAGGCCGCGGTCGGACCCCTCGAGGCCGGCGGTGGTGAGGATCAGCTTGTTCTTGGGGCCCTGGGAGATGGAAATGATGGTGGAGTCCGCGTGCTGCTGGTCGAGCTCGTCTTGATAGCCCGTCACCTTGTCGTCCTCGTCGAAGATGGCCGTCTTGAAGACGGGGCCGTCCTCCGTGATGAGAGTGATGGCCTTGCCGTAGACGATCTCGGCACCCTCGAGCTGGGCATAGGCAAGCTCGTCGGAGCTGGCGGAGACGTGCTTGGAGCGCGCGTACATGGTCACATGGCGGGCGCCGTGGCGAAGCGCCGTGCGGGCCACGTCCATGGCGGAGTTGCCCACGCCGATTACGGCAACCGTCTCGCCGAGGTCAAAGGCGTCGGGGTCTGCCAGGTAATCGACGCTGAAGTGCACGTTGGCGAGGGACTCGCCGCGCATGCCAAGCGTCTTGGGGCGCCACACGCCGGTGCCCACGAACACGCTCTCGTAGCCGTCGCGGAACAGGTCGTGAATCTCGAGCGCGCCGCCGATGGTGGCGTTGGCACGGAACTTGATGCCCATCTGCTCGAGGCGGGCAGCGTAGCGGTCGAGGATGGTGCGCGGGAGGCGGAAGTCGGGGATGCCGTAGCGCATGACACCGCCGATGCGCTCCTTGGAGTCGAAGATGGTGACCTCGTAGCCGGCCTTGGCAAGCTCGACGGCCACCGTGATGCCCGCGGGACCGGCACCGATCACGGCAGCCATGTGACCGTTGGACTCGGCGCGCTCGACGGCCATGCGGTCGAGATACAGGTCGGAGATGAAGCTCTCGATGGCGCTGAAGTGCACCGGCGTGTCCTTGCGGCCGCGGATGCAGTGGCCCTCGCACTGGCCCTCGTGGTTGCACACAATCGAGCAGACGACGGAGAGCGGGTTGTTCTCGAAGAGCATCTGCCCGGCCTCGCTCATCTTGCCTTCCTGGAACAGCTGGATGACCTGCGGGATGCTCGTGGAAATCGGGCAGCCCTTCTGGCACATCGGACGCTTGCAGTGCAGGCAACGGTTGGCTTCCTCAACAATATGGATTGCCACGCTCTCTTCCTCTCCTCTAAGGCCCCCCGCGAACCCCAATCGCGGCCGACCAACTGTACCCCTAATGACTACTGATTGCTAGTCAACTTTACTCGCGCAAGAACAGCGGAGCGGCCACGTGGCTGCTCCGCTTCTGTTCTCACGGGCACGCCGATCGGACGCGCCCGCAAGCAGGCATTTCCGACGGTTAGTCCACGTCCATGCGCCCGAGGTCGCCTGCGGCGTCGAATACGAGCGGCTGCGGCTCGCCGAGCGCCTCGAGGCCCTCGTACTTGCCGGCCACCACGCCGTCGTAATACGCCGCGGACAGCATGATCTTGCCGATGTTCAGGCTGTTCGGGATGCGCACCACGCGGGGCGACTTGCCCTCAAGGCCGTTGCAGGTCTTGATGCACAGCTGGATGGCCTCCTTGTCCGTCGCCACCACGCACGGGATGCACGCGCTCTTGAGCACGGCGCTCGTGAGACAGTTCGGGTACATCTTCTTGATGTCCATCTCGTCGAAGATCTTCTTGGTGATGGCGCTCGCAAGGCCCACGCCCAGCGCGTTGCCATGGCTGACCTCGCTGAGGTTCAGGAAGCACGTGCGCCGCACGTTTAGGCCGCCGTGGGCGAACTCGGTCGAGAACGTGCCCGTGATATTGGGGTCCACGCCCGTGCCGCTGTAGTTCTTGCCAATCTCGTGCGTACCGCGGTGGGGATGTCGGCCGGGGCGATGGACTCGCGCGGGAACGCCTGACGCGCAAAGAACATCTCCGGGATCTCGACGTCTTTCAGAAGCCGGGAAACGTTGCCACCCTTGACGACCTTCATGACGCCCTCCTTTCACCATCAGCGGCCCCGCAAGGACCATCTGCCGACCCGAGTGCGGCAGCGCACGGGAACCAATTCGACACCTCTTATTCTTTTACTCGAAGGGCTGTTGTGTTGTGGTACGCAGGTCATCAATTTGCTTTGACGTATGCAAGCATTTGTTCCGCAGGACATACGTTGGAAGGCGGTCGCCATGACAGTCATGCTGTTTCTCATCGGGCTCATCGGGATTGCCTATACCTACGGGTTTTCCTGGCTCTTCTTGCTGATCGTCTTCCTGCTGTTTGCGGTCATGCCGCTCTACGGACAATGGCAGACTGCCAAAGCGCTCGGCATCGAGGGGTGGAAGGGCATTATCCCCTACTACAACTGGCTCGCGTTCCAGAACGCCTGCGACCCCGCCAAGAGGAACCTTGGCCTGGCCTGTGCCCTGGTCTCCCTGCTCGAAGCCCTCACGACATCAACCGACGCGAACGGCAACACGACGGGCTCGTTCTTTGGGCTTGCAGCCCTCGTCCTGCAGATACTGGTGCTTCGCAACCTTTGCGACCACTTCGGCAAGAGCCACTGGTATGTCCTCGGGATACTCTTGGTCCCCTGCATCTTCTGGTGGAAGCTCAGCGCCGATTCGTACATCGAAGCGTAGACGGGCCTGCGCCTAGGCCTGATGAACGCCCGCATCGAGTCCCATGATGATTCGCGCCAAAGCCTGCAAATCGGACAAACGAGCTGCTTAAGGCAAGCAAGCCATACAGCTTTCCCGCAAAACGAAAGGCTCCGTTAGACCAAAATTGACATATGAGTGATGCCGCTGCGGCTTAATAGTCGTAAGCAATACGGCATTGGAGCGTCGTGAACGCCGAGGAACTGGCCATCACCTTCTCGCGCGGACGGCTCGCGAACGGCGTGTGCAGGAGCCGCATCCGCGACATGTTCAACGTCCGCCCGCCCTATATGGGCTACTGGGCCGCATCCGCCGCATAGGGACGATAGAATGGCTGCACCGCGATATACGGGAAAAGGTGCAGCCATGCCGTCGAACATGCCGGCCACGACGATCCGCATCGAGCCGGAGGTCAGAAAAGAGGCCGCCGCCATCCTCGACGAGCTCGGCCTGTCGATGTCGACCGCCGTCAACGCGTTCCTCAGGGCGCTCGCCCGCGAGGGCGGGATGCCCTTCGAGATGAAGGTGTCTCAAAAGAAGCCCGAAGGGAACGACTAGCGGCCTGCGAATCCGAATCGTTCAGGGAGCATCATCCGACACAACCGCCGACACTCCGGGCACTTCTCGAATCGGGTTGGACGAGAGACCAGATCATGTCAACTGTGGTCTAAAAGAGCCAAAACCACTGATAGGGGAACTCTGTTTTCCTCTGGCGGCCGAATTCTCGAGCCACTTTATCGCGCTAAAGTCTTGTCGCATGCACTTTAGTTTGCTAAAGTGACAGCCATGCGAGGCCCGCACCGGGCCACGCAACGCAAACTGGATCGGGCACTTACGGGAGCGCCCGCACACGAGCGCCGGCAGGCAGGCAAAACGCGCCGCCCGTCCGGCACCGACAAACGAAAGGTCACGTCATGCTGAGCAGAAGGTCCTTCATCGCCTCGAGCGCCGCCCTTGCCTGCACTGCCGCCCTCGGCCTCATCGGCTGCGGCAACTCCGGCTCGTCTGACAAGGGCGCCGCGTCCACGAGCGCCGCTGACACCAGCGCCTCCTCCGCCTCGGACCAGTCCGACCAGATCTCCGCGCTCACCGTGGGCTTTGACCAGGCCTATCCTCCTTACGGCTTCGTGGGCGACGACGGCAACTTCACCGGCTTCGACCTGGACCTCGCCGCCGAGGTCTGCAAGCGCAACAACTGGGAGGTCAAGTACGAGGCCATCGACTGGGACGCCAAGGACACGCTGCTGAACTCCGGCGCCATCACCTGCATCTGGAACGGCTTCACCATGGAGGGCCGCGAGGATGACTATACCTTCTCCGACCCCTACATGCTGAACGGCCAGGTTGTCGTGGTGAAGAAGGACTCCGGCATCTCGAGCCTCGCAGACCTCGCCGGCAAGACGGTCATCACCCAGACCGACTCCGCCGCGCAGGAGGTCCTCGAGGGCGACAAGGCCGACGTGGCCGCCACCTTCGCCAGCCTCGAGACCATCGGCGACTACAACACCGCCTTCATGCAGCTCGAGAGCGGCGCCGTTGATGCCGTGGCCTGCGACCTCTCCATCGCGCAGTATCAGCTCGCCGCCAAGCCCGACGCATACACCCAGCTCGACGAGACCCTTTCCTCCGAGCACTACGCCGTGGGCTTCAAGAAGGGCAGCAACGCGCTGGCCAAGAAGGTCACCGACACGCTCAAGGCCATGGACGCCGACGGCTTCGTCAAGACCCTCTGCGACAAGTACGCCAGCTATGGCATCTCGTACGACAACTGGCAGCTCAAGTAGACTAGTCCCAAGCTCGCACCGCTCCCCCGGCTCGCCGTGCGCGAACCGGGGGTTTCGTTTAAAGGAGAACCCTTGGACATCTCGACCATGACGGGCATGTTGCTCACGGGCTTTGGCACCACGCTGCAGATCTTCCTGCTCACGCTCGTGGGCGCCATCCCCCTCGGCGTTCCCGTCGCACTCGCGCGCATGAGCAAGTTCGCCCCGCTCTCATGGCTGGCGCGCGCCTACATCTCGGTGCTGCGCGGCACCCCGCTCATGCTGCAGATGTTCGCCATCTACTTTGCGCCGTACTACGTGTTTGGCATCGAGCTCACGCCGGCGTCCAAGTTCCAGGCCTGCGTCATCGCGTTCATCCTCAACTACGCCGCCTACTTCGCCGAGATCTACCGCTCGGGCATCCAGTCCATCCCGCGCGGCCAGTACGAGGCAGCCGAGGTGCTGGGATACTCGCGCTCGCAGACGTTCTTCCGCATCGTGGCGCCCCAGGTGGCAAAGCGCATCCTGCCGGCCATGGGCAACGAGGTCATCACGCTTGTGAAGGACACCTCGCTGGCCTTCTCGATTGGCGTGGCCGAGATGTTCTCCACCGCCAAGGCGCTCGTGGCCTCGCAGGTGAGCATGGTGCCGTTTGCCATCGCGGCCGCGTTCTACTGGGTGTTCAACTTCATCGTCGAGGTGGCCCTGGGGCAGCTCGAGAAGAAGATGGACTATTACCACGACTAGTGCCCTCATCACCCGCGCCCACACAACCGCGCGGCTCGGCGCCCGCGCCAGCCGAGGGTCTGCCGCAGTGGCACCCCTGCCACTGCGGCAGCAACGCTTTTACCACCCGCAACGGCACCCTCATCACCTGCACGGCGACGCCCCACGCCCGCCACTTCTCCAACCCGGAGGTTTCCATGCCACAGACCACTAACGGCCCCATCGTTCGCCTGGAGCACGCAAGCAAGAGCTTTGGTGACAACCACGTCCTGCGCGACATTTCACTTGAGGTCACGCCAGGTGAGGTCGTCGCCGTCATTGGCCCCTCGGGCGGCGGCAAGTCAACGCTCCTGCGCTGCATGACCCTGCTCGAGCAGCTCGACGACGGCGAGCTCTGGTACGGCGACCTGCGTGTGGCCGGCCACGGCGGCGGCGAAACGGGCGGCGGCTTCGGGTACGCGCCCAAGACCACGCTCGCCCAGGCGCGCCAGCGCTTTGGCCTCGTGTTCCAGCAGTTCAACCTGTTCCCGCACTTCACCGTGATGCGCAACGTCATGGACGCGCCCGTTGCCGTCCAGAAGCGCCCGCGCACCGAGGTGGAGGCCGAGGCCCGCGAGCTCATCGCCAAGATGGGCCTCGCCGGCAACGAGGACAAGGTGCCCTGCCAGCTCTCCGGCGGGCAGCAGCAGCGCGCGAGCATCGCCCGCGCCCTCGCCACAAAGCCCGAGATCCTCTACTTTGACGAGCCCACGAGCGCGCTCGACCCCGAGCTCACCGGCGAGGTGCTCAAGGTCATGCGCCAGCTTGCGGATGAGGGCACCACGATGGTGGTCGTCACGCACGAGATGGCCTTCGCGCGCGACGTGGCCAGCCGCGTGGTCTTCATGGACGGTGGGCACATCGTGGAGCAGGGTCCGGCAGACCAGGTGATTAACCATCCGCGCGAGACTCGTACCAGGGAGTTCCTCACCCGTTACAGCAAGTAGGCGCCTTTGACCGGGCCTCTGGTGCGCGAGGCCGCAAGCGACACGAGCCGGCTTGCCTCAGCCACTCGAGCAAACAAGCCGGCACCTCACATACAAGGACCACCCCAGTGCCGCCGTCGCAGCAAAGCCGCAACGGCGGCACTGCTATGCTTGTCTGCAGCGAAAACCGCAAGCGAAAGGTGCCCCATGGAGCAGTACAAGCAGGAGTTCATCGAGTTCATGGTCGAGTCCGACGTGCTGAAGTTTGGCGACTTCACGCTCAAGAGCGGCCGCAAGTCCCCCTTCTTCATGAACGCCGGCGCCTACGTGACGGGCGCGCAGCTCAAGCGCCTGGGCAGCTACTACGCGCAGGCCATCCACGACAGCTTTGGCCTGGACTTCGACGTGGTCTTTGGCCCTGCCTATAAGGGCATCCCCATCTCCGTGGCCACCGCCATCGCCTTCGACGAGCTCTACGGCAAGGAGGTCAAGTACTGCTCCGACCGCAAGGAGGTCAAGGACCACGGCTCTGACAAGGGCAACATGCTGGGCTACGAGCTCAAGGACGGCGACCGCGTGATCATGGTGGAAGACGTCACCACTTCCGGCAAGTCCATCGACGAGACCTACCCCAAGCTCATGGCAGCCGCAAACGTTGAGGTCAAGGGCCTCATCGTGAGCCTCAACCGCATGGAGGTTGGCAAGGGCGGCGTGAAGACCGCGCAGCTCGAGGTCCAGGAGAAATACGGGTTCCCCGTTGCCTCCATCGTGAGCATGGCCGAGGTGACCGAGCACCTCTACAACCGCGAGGTGGCCGGCCGCGTCGTGATTGACGACGAGCTCAAGGGTCGCATCGACGCCTACTACGAGCAGTACGGCGCCAAGGAGGCCTAAACCGGCTCTGCGAGGGGGCGCTCGTCGCAAGCGAGCGCCCCCTCTCTTTGTGTGCCAACGGACGCCCGTGGGGCAGTATCATCAAATGCACAACCGCCGAGAGAGGAATCCCATGGTAGACGAGCAGGAGCAGCACAAAAGACTCATGCACCACATCAACGACCGCGTGAAGCCCATCACCTGCCTCGACGGGCTGTGCATCGTCGGCTGCTCGCCCACGAGCCTCACGCTGCGCACGCGCATCACGAGCACGTCGCTCAACCTGCGGGGCTTCGCCCATGGCGGATGGCTGTTCTCGCTCTGTGACACGGCGAGCGGCGCCTTCGTGTTCTCGCACGGCCTCGACTGCGTGACGCAGCAGGCCTCCATCAACTACCTGCGCGGCGGCGCCCCCGGCGAGGAGGTCACGGCGCGCGTGCGCAACCTGCACATGGGCAAGACCACTATCGTGAACGAGGTCACGCTCACCAACGGCGACGGCGCGGTGCTGGCCGTATGCACGCTCACGATGTTCGTGATGGGCAGGGCGCGCGAATAGGCCAGGCAGTAACCTCCACGGTCACACCAGCTGGCACGCGAAGAGGCCAGGCGAACCTTCGCGCCGGGGTCGATGCGCCCAGCCACCAGGGGTTTACAAAGCCATAAGACGAATCACCGCAGATAGAATGGCTCAACGCAGGCGGGTCAGGGTATAAACCCCCTACCGCTAACCGTGAGATAGGGACAGCTATGGGTTACTCAATCGTCTTCTCCAGCCAAACCGGCAACACCGAGCTCATCGCTCGACGCATCCGCAAGGTCATGGGAGAGGACGGATGCCTTTACTTTGGCTCGCCCGAGCACATCGACGCGAGCGCGAACGAAGCCGACACGCACGAGCCTTCCGCGAACGAAAAGCCCAGCATCGTCTTCGTGGGCTCCTGGACGGACAAGGGCGCCGCCACGCCGGAGGTCACCAACTACCTGCGCTCCCTCGACGGCGCGCGCGTGTTCCTCTTTGGCACCTGCGGATTTGGCGCCTCAGACGAGTACTTCAACGAGGTCCTCACCCGCATTCGCAACGCCATGCCCGCATCGTGCGAGCTCGTGGGCTCGTTCATGTGCCAGGGCAAGATGCCCCAGACCGTCCGCAAGCGCTACGAGGCCATGCTCGCCGCCGCGGCGCCCGCAAGCTCCGAGGCGCGCCGCGCCCAGATGCTCATCGATAACTTTGACGCGGCGCTCGCCCATCCCAACAACGATGACCTGCGCGCCCTCGACGCCGACCTCCGCGAGGCAGGGCTCATCTAGCCTGGCCAGACCGCTCATCCAACAGCAGCTCAGCAATGCCCCCGAGGCCCCCAAGGGCCCCAGGGGCATTGTTCTAGGCAAGCGCCGCCACGGCGAAAAGCGAACTGGGTCGAGGGAGCCGGCTCGGCCCCGCCACAAGGAGCTACTTGTTCTCGATGCTGCCGATGTTGCGCAGCTCGATGTTGATGAGGCCGTTCTCGCCGGTCGAGAACTCGATGAACTCAGGGTTCTCGCCATACTCGGCCGGGAACGACACCTCGATGCCCGTGTCGGTCACGATGCGGTGGCAGCGCACGCGCTTCTGCGCCACGGCGCGCTTGTCCACCGCCACGCGCTCGGGCAGGTGTCGCACATCGGCCGCGGTCTCGAACGCCTTGCGGCAGGGCTCGGAGTCCGCAAAGACCTGCTCTGCCAGCCCCTCGCGCGAGAAGGAGTCCTCGGCGTCGACTTTCTCAGCCACGTAGGCCTTGGCCTTGGAGAGCGCGAGCGCAGTGTTGGCGCCGTGCTCCTCGGCAATCTGCTCCACGATCTCGGTCACGCAGTCGATGGTCTCGCGCGCGCTGGCCTCGCTCGAGCACTGAAGCAGGCCGTCCGGCAGCACGAGCACGTCCTGGCCGTCGATGCTGCGAACCTTGTCCACGTACGAGATCTCGAGGTTGTCGGCGCGCACGAGTGCCCAGCTCGCGAGCTTCTGCGTGGCGGCGGGCAGCACGCCGTAGCGGCGCGCGATGTCGCAGCTCACCACGGTACCGGCCTGGCTCACCTCGTGCACGAAGGCCTTCTTGCCCTCGAGCAGGAAAAGGCCCAGGTAGCGGATGTCATCACCATCGAGGAAGTCACAGATGAGCATGTCGGTGGACTTGGCGCCGTCCGCACGCTGGAGCTCGCCGAACAGGAACTGCGCCATCTCGGCGGTAAGGGGGGCAAACTCCTCGGCGTCGTGAAAGTAGCGGCTCACCTTGGTGGAGAGCGCCGAGTCGCTGGCAAACTTGCCGTGACGGCAGTCCGTGGAGCCCAGGGCCTTCTTGCAGATGCTCGAGACGTAGGACTTGACGGGCTTCTCCTCCAGGTCAAGCTCGGCCTTGGAGTAGACGTTCACGGCGGAGTCGAGGTCCAGCACGTGCAGGATGGCCTTGTTCAGGCGAACGATCATGGGAGCCTCCGTGGGTTCGTTTCTGGTGCGGTTGCGGATGCGTCCGGACGCGACGCGGCCTGGAGACGGCCCGTGCGGGCCGCCGGGCTCGATGACGTGCCACATCGCACGCGAGCGCACCGCGAACGAGCGCGTCCGAACGGCTCGGGGTCTTCATAATGGACGTGTCTAGCACCAATCGCAAGGAGGCTCCATGACAAGGACACTGGTGCCTGAGGCATGGCAAGGCCGAGCGAGCGCCCTCTTCTGTGGTTCGTGCAGGGGCCGCGCTCGCAGCTAGTCCCTCCCGGGGCGCTTGGGTAGGATAGATAGACTCGATTCTCTGGGTGCGCCCCATGGCGCGCCCAACGGGCTTTCTATGCCGAATTCCCGCAACCGGAGCCGGCAGAGGAGCCAGACAACCCCACGGAGGACCATGAGCGACGTCAAGGACACGCAGGCAGCCGCCGCCGCGGCCGAGGCAACCAGCGCAGACCAGGACAGCCAGACGGCCGGCGCGGCGCAGGACCCCATCCTCGTAGAGGAGCAGGCCCACCTCTCCCAGATCTATGCCAAGCTCGAGGCCATCCGCGACGAGCTGGCAGACTCCCTCGAGCACGGACACGCCGAGGCCGCCCAGGACCTCCGCGAGCTCTCGGCTGAGATTCGCCCGGACACCTCGGGCGTTGGCTACGACGAGGTGATGGAGACCCTCGCCGCCATCGAGACCCTCAACGCCGTCATCGACGCCTACAACCAGTACCACGACTTCTCCGTGGACAAGCTGCGCCGCGTCCTTTTGCTCCTGCGCCAGCCCTACTTTGCCAAGGTGCGCCTCAAGATGGGCCCGGACCGTCCCGCGCGCGACGTCTACATCGGCGCCGCCGGCATGACGGATGACCGCTCCCGCCCCCTCATCGTGGACTGGCGCAATCCCGTGGCCGAGACGTACTACAACCAGGAGAACGGCACCACGAGCTACACGGTGAACGGGCGCACCCGCACCGTGGAGCTTGAGCTGCGCCGCCAGTTCGACATCACACGCGACAAGCTCAACATGTACTTCGACACCACCGTGGCAATCGAGGACTCGCTGCTCCTGGGCGCACTCAAGAGCCACCACTCCGAGAAGCTCAAGGACATCACGGCGACCATCCAGCGCGAGCAGAACGAGGTCGTGCGCCACGCAGACGTGCCGGCGCTGCTCGTGAACGGCATCGCCGGCTCGGGCAAGACGAGCGTCATGCTCCAGCGCATCGCCTACCTGCTCTACGGCGAGCGCGAGACCCTCTCCCCCAACCAGGTGCACCTTTTTGGGCCCAACGCCGTGTTTGAGCACTACATCGACAACGTGCTTCCCTCCATGGGCGAGGCAAACCCACAGGTCTACACCTGGCGCGACTTCTGCGAGGCCCAGGGCGCCGGCGGACGCGAGCTGGGCGCGGACACGGACCCGGCCAACCTCGAGCGCCTTGAGTCCGAGCTCGCGAGCCTCGTCATTGGCCCCGGCGACCTGCGCGACATCCGCTGCGGCGACACCACCCTGCTCAAGGCGGGCCAGGTGGCCGGCGCCGTCGAGAAGTTCCAGAAGTTTGGCGTGGGCCCGCGCTTCTGCGCCCTCGTCACCGACGACCTGCACGACCGCGTGAATCGCCGCATCGCCGGCATGGCACGCGACGAGGAGCTGCAGGAGGAGATGCTCGGACTCGACGTTGACGAGCAGGTGCAGGTCTTTGGTGAGACGGTGAGCCCCGAGAACGAGGAGCAGACCGTGGCGCTCACGCGCACGTGGCTGGAGCAGCGCTACGCCGCCGCGCACGAGGAGGTCGACAAGCTCACGTGGCTGCGTCTGGACCGCATCGCCATGCGCATGCTGGGCGAGGCGTCCGTGAGCTCGAGCGAGTGGCTCTATCTGCGCCTGCTCGTGACCGGCCGCGGCGACGTGAACGCCCGCTTCGTCATGATCGACGAGGTGCAGGACTACACGCTCGCGCAGCTCATGGTGCTCGCGAAGTTCTTCTCGCGCGCACACTTCCTCATGCTGGGCGACGAGAACCAGGCCATCCGCGAGGGCACGGCGAGCTTTGGGCAGATTCGCGCGCTGTTCGAGCGCACGCACGGCGGCGTGGACGAGTGCCGCCTGCTCACGAGCTACCGCTCCAGTCCCGAGATCACGGCGCTGTTCAGCGGGCTTGTTGAGATGGGGAGCTCCGTGAAGCTCGCGAGCGTGCATCGCGAGGGCGTGACGCCTCGCATCGAGGCGCTGCCGGACAAGGATGCGTTCGTGACGGCACTGCGTGAGGAGGTCGAGGCGGCGAAGGGCGCCGACGGCCTCACCGCCGTGGTGGCGGCAGACGACGGCGCCGTGAGCTGGCTGCGCAAGCAGCTGGGCGAGGGTGTGCAGGTCATCAAGAACGACCAGGAACTGCCGGCTGTGGGCGTGGTGCTCATGAGCCTGCGCCTCGCGAAGGGCCTCGAGTTCGACCACGTCATCATCCCGGACGCCAGCGCCGAGACCTATCCGGACACCCCGCTCGCCCGCCGTCGCCTCTACACCGCCATCTCGCGTGCCATGCACAAGGTGACGCTGCTCGCACAGGGCGAGCTGAGCCCGCTCGTCTCCGACAAGGCGGCTCTCAGCCTCGGGACTGGGCGTTCTCGATGAGGGCCTGCTTGAGGTCGCTCTCGATCTGACGCATCTGCACCTCGGCGGCCTCGCGCTTGGTGCGGCCGTCCTGCTGAATCTGCATCGTCTCGCGCAGAGTGGCGATAAGCTGCTGGTTCACCTGCTGGAGCGTCTCGATGTCCACGCTGCCGCGCTGGTTGGCGCGCTCGGCGTCCACGGCACCCTGGTGCAGGGCCTGGGCGTTGGCCTTGAGCAGCTTGTTGGTGGTCTCGTCCACCTCGTGCTGCAGGTCAAGCGCCGCACGCTGGTTGGCAAGCCCCAGCGCGATGACCATCTGCGACTTCCACAGCGGGATGGTGGTGGAGATCGTGGTGTCGATCTTGTCCGAGATGGTCTTGTCGGCGCTCTGGAGCACCTTGATCTGCGGCGCCATCTGCAGGCTCACGACACTCACGCGATCAAGATCGTCCAGACGCTTGGAGAACCGCTCGAGCTTGTCCTTGAAGTCCTTGAGCACCTGCGCGCTCATCGGGTCCTGGCTGGAGGCAACTTCTGCCTCCAGCGAGGGCAGCGTGTTGGCATGGAAGTCCGCAAGGGCTTTCTTGCCGGCGGTGACGTAGATCTTGAGCTGACGGTACTGGGCCACGTTTCGGTCGTACATGGTGTCGTACATGGCTATGTCGCGCGTCATCTGCGCCTGGGCGCGCTCAAGCTTCTCGACGATCTCGTCCACCTGCGGGGCAACCTTCTGGTAGCGACGGCGCAGCTTGTCCACGCTCACCACCACCTGGCCGATGATGGGAATCTGCTTGACGCCCTTAAGCTCAGCGTCGTCCACCGTGCCAAGGAGCTCGCGCAAGAGGTCTCCCGCCTCGCCCGTGTCCTTGCTGCGGGTCTTGGAGAGCACGCCGTCGGCGAAGTCCGTCATGGAGAGCTGGGCGTCGCGGCCAAAACTGCTCTCGATGCCGTCCTTGCGGAAGTCGATGTTGGCGGCCAGCTCGTCGGCACGCTTCTGGTCTGCAGGCGAGAGCTGCACGGCCTGCACCTTTGCCGGCTCGATAACCTGCGCCTGAGCCTGCACGGGCACGGCCGCAGAACTCGTGAGGTCTGCGAGGGTGAACTTGGCAGCGCCGGCCTGGGCGGTGGTCGTGGTTGCCGGGGTCGCGACGGACTCGGGCGCGGCAGCCGGCGCCGCCTCCACCACCACCTGCTGCGCGGGAACGGCAGGTGCCGGCTCCGGCGCCCCCATCAGGTCTGCCAGAGATACCTTAGTCGGATCGTCTGCCATATGAGCCTCCTAGCTCGTCAGGTCGTTCGTTGTAGTCCCTTATGCCCCCCGCGCGGCCTTGCGGCCGGGTGATTTCCCACATTCGGGCGACAAATCTGCCGAGCGGCTCGGCCGCGCGCGCTCGTGCACCGGGCGCGTCGTGAGGCTGCGGCGCCGGAACCCATATGCCACCGCACGCCTTGCACCTACCTGCACCCTACGACCCAGTGACCTCGTGCGCATGTGTCTCACTTCACCGCCGCGATGAGCGCCTGCATGGCGTCGTTTCCGGGAAGCTCCACCGCGGCGGGCACGCGCTCGGCAATGCCGGGAACGCCAAAGCGGCTCGCGCTGTCCGTACCCAGCTGCGAGGCTCCGCGGAAGCCGTGTCGCTCCCACGCGAGCCTCTGCACGTCATCGCTCTTGAGGAAGTCGCGCAGCTTGTCGCCATTGTCATCCAGCGACACCAGCACATGGGTGCTCCATTCGGTGGGCGTGGTATAGGCCACCACCAGCTGGTCCTTCACCTGCCTGAAGAGGTCTGGCTGGTTCACGGAGAGGTCCAGCACCTGGCTCTCATAGCCCACCATCATGGGCTTGGAGCCCTCCCCCAGCGTAAGGAACTGGCTGAACGAGTCCTCGGAGCTCGTCTCCATCCAGCCACTCTTCTGGAACACGGCGCGAATCATGTCCGCGTCGCGCGCCACGCTCTCCGCCGTGGCGGGCTGGCCGCCGTTGAGCGCCGTGGCCACGAGGGCCGCCCACTCGTTGCCGCTGTTGGACTGCGCCGGGTCTGTGCTGTCGATGCGGAACTGGCCGTAGCCGTTCGCGTAGCCCAGGTCTGCCCAGGTCTTGTTGTCCACCATGGCGTTTACCGCAGCTACGGCGTCCAGCTTGTAGACGTCTCCGTCCTTGCTCATGATTCCCGAGCCCACGAGGGCGTCGGCCACATCCTTGTAGGTATAGACCACGATGGGCGAGTTGAGCACGATGTCGCTCGACTGCGCCCGCACGCCCTGGGCCTGGCCATACGCAACGGCCGCCTGCGACGACGGGAACAGGTAGTCCATGCCCGTACGGTCGGCATCCATCATGGCAAGAGAGCCGGCCTTCTTGTACGAGATGTCCAGGCCCACCTTCTGGGCGAGCTCGCTGAACTGATCGTCCTCGAACAGAGAAATCTTCTCGCCGCCGAGGTAGCCCGTAATGCCTGTGGGCTCAACTGGTGCCGGTCTGGAGCGCTGCCACAGGAGCGCCCCTCCCGCCACGAGCACCGCAACCACCACGCACGCTAGGCCGATGAGCTTACTTCTGGACATGGTCATCCTCCAAAGCAGGTGACGAGGGCGCGGGAGACGCTGCCGACGCGGCGGCAGTCGAAGGCGCCCCGGGTGCCGGAGCGGACGTCGAGACCACCGAGATCGCGTCCGGCGCGACAACAGGCACGCCCGGCGTGGCAGACGGAGCCGACGCCGAGGCCGCCGGGCTCTCGTCCGGCGTATAGCCGTCCATCTCCATGAGGCGCCGCACGGCATCTGAGTCCGCCGAGAGCTCGGCGACCTTGGCCCCCGCCGCACGGGAGAGCTCGCCTTGCGCCGCGCCCCGGAGCGACGCCAGGGCCTCCATCACGTCGCCGTGCGCACGAGCGGCCTCCTCGCCCGTCGTGGCATGTTCGATAGCCAGGTAGTTCTCGAGCACAGACTCGCACTGCTCGCCATAGGTTGCCAGATAGTGCGAAAGACGCCGATACGTGGCAGGCTGGCGCTCCACATAGGACGCGAGGCGCTCGAGGTCCGCCGCGAGCTGCCTTGCCTCCATGCGCACGTCCTCCGAGCTTGCGCCGGCGCCAAGCTGGCGCACCTTGCCCTCGAGCCGGCGCGCCTCCGCGATGCGACCCGCCGCGGCCTCCCCGTTGGGCACGAGGCTCGCCGCCACGTCGCCCAGCTTGGACTCGGGCACAGCGAGCGTGCTTACGCCCAGGTAGAGCAGGGCGGCAACAACGGCACCCGCCGCAATGCCCGCAACGCCCCCTATGAACCAGACGCACGCCAGGCCACCGACCACGCCGGCGAGAGCACCCACCACGTAACTCATGCGGCGCTCACCTCGCTGAGCGCCCGACGAACCCAGCGCCCAGGGCGAGCATGTGGCACACGTGCGGCCCGGCAGCCCTTGCCCGATGCCCGACGTTGCTCGCACGCGGCCTGCCACTCGCACATAGCCTGGCGCACGCAGGCGCCCCTCCCACGGCCACCCATCAGTTGTAGCCCTTCACCGTGCGGAACACGGCAGCCAGGTCGCCCTCGCGTCCATCGAAGGTCTTGCCGTTCGTATGCTCCGAGAGCTCGTCGAGCTGCGTGGGGTCGGCGTCGCCAAACATGATGGAGAAGACGGGGACATCGAGGCCGGAGGCGTCGTAGTCGCTCAGGAACGCGTCACGGTCCCCGGTGTCGGACATGCCGTCCGTCATGAGCACGATGGCAACCGTGCGGCCCTGTGCCTCGCCCGACGCCTTGATCTTGCCCAGCGCCTCGTCCAGGCCGGCGTAGATGTTCGTGCCGCCGGTGGCGTCGGTGCTCTGAGCCTTGGAGAGCAGGTCCGCGGTGTCCGCGCCCTTGGCCTCCACCTCGCCCAGCACGTGGCTGGAGAACGGGATGAGGACGTTCACGTCGTCTGCGGCGGGCTGGATCATGGACTTGGACGCCTCTTCCGGGTCGAGCGCCTGTGTGAGACCACCCACCACGCCGCTCTTGCCCGGGCCGTACATGGAGCCGGAGTAGTCCACCACCCACACGGTGAGCGAGGGGCGGCGAAGCCTGGTCTGGTAGAGGTCGAGGGCCTTGGTGGTGACGTCCGCGGCGGGCATGGGCACGGCCTTGAGCACGGAGGAGTCCGTCGAGATGCCCCAGTCCGCGCGAAACGCCTGCTTGACGCCATCATCGTCCGGGTTGGCCACGCGGCCGCCCAGCCCCGTGCGCCTGCCCACGCGCTCCAGCTCGAGCTTAGCGTCATCGGAGGAGAGCGCCTGCTGGAAGCTCGAGAAGGCGCCGTCCTTGCCCTGGCCACGGTCCACATAGCCAAGCGGGCTATCGGAGACGGCGATGCCGTCGGCCGGGCAAATCACGAGCAGGGGCTCGCGACCCGCCGCCTCGAGCTCCTTGTTTGCCTGAGCCACGAGTGACTCGTAGTTCACCATGGCAGGATGGGCATCGGGGTCCCTCACCACCATGTCCTTGAGCCAGTCGGAAGAGCCGCTCGAGCGGTCCTGGCCCGAGAGCAGCGAGGTCATCTTCTGCTGGAGGTCGGCATTGTCCAGGTCATCTGCCGTAAGCGGCGTGTCCTTGCCAGAGAGCGCGGTGAGGAAGGCCAGGTAGGCCGAGGCGCCGCTGTTGGACTGCGTGGCGCTCGTCATGGCAAAGGAGAGCTTGCCGGAGGTCACCGCGTCGATGATCTGGGACGTGGCGACGGGCTTGGTGGCGCCCGTGTCGTCCGCCCAGCCAAGCTCGATTGCCTTGGACTTGGCCACGCCCAGCACCACCGGCGTGGTGGAGGTGGACTGCGCGTTCTTCACGAGGTGGCCGGTGTCGCCCATGGTGAGCCAGATGGAGGAGGCGGGCCACACGGCATCGTAGTCGTCTCCGCCGCCCTGGAGCATGCCCATGATGTCGAGCGAGCCCATGTAGTGCAGCTCCACGGTCACGCCCGAGGCATCGACGGCCTTCTGGATGGCCGCGGCGGCCTCCTTGTTCTCGGAGCCGGAGGCAACCTTGAGGGTCTCCTTGGCACCGCCGGAGGACGGCGTGAAGGTCTGTACGTTGTCCGTGATGGCGGGCGTGCCCTCGCCGCCCTGCTGGCCGGCACCTTGACCGCCAGAGCAGGCCGCGAGCAGCGCGACGCAGGCTAGCGCCACAGCGGCCATGAGCAGTACGTGGGCCCAGCGCCGCCCGGAACGCGAGCCTCCCGCCGTGTACCTATGAGCGCGCATAGAGCCTCCAGTCGCTGGATTGATGCGTTAAGTCATCATCCCCCTGTAACCGGACACTTTTTGTAAGCGAGCTGTAAGCAGCGTCGAGCGGGCAGCGGGAGGATGCGGCGGGCACTGGCTTCGGCGGCGTTCCCCCATGCCTCCTCCCTCGCGCGAAAATGCCTCGCAACCATCAACATCAAGTCACGTCGCGGTCCGTATAGGGTACCCTGCGCAGTAGTTAACACACCGCGCCGCGCAGCCGACGCAATCGCCCGCGTTCCGTTCGTGGCGCCAGGCGCACCTCGTTCGCAGTGCCAAGTGCGCCCCGCCCACAACGCCAAACGCGCCTCGCTCGCGACGTCAGAGACAGGAGAGGACCCATGACAAACACGCAAGACGGACAGAAGCTCATCAAGGCCCTGGAGGACCGCTTCACCTGCAAGCGCTACGACCCCAACGGCCATGTGTCAGACGAGGACTTCAACCTCATCCTGGAGAGCGCCCGCCTCTCCCCCAGCTCCTTTGGCTTTGAGCCGTGGAAGCTGCTCGTCATCGAGGACAAGGGCCTCGTGGACGAGATCCGCGCACAGGCCTGGGGCGCCAAGAAGAACGCCGACCGCACGGTGGTGATCCTCGCCCGCCGCGGCGTTGACGCCAAGAGCCAGTGGGTGCAGCACATCTGCCACGACGTGGAGGGCATGGACGACGAGGGCACGGCCGCCAAGCTCGACAAGTTCGCCGGCTTCCAGCGCGACGAGATCCGCGTGGCCGAGAGCGCCCGCACGTTGTTCGACTGGGCAGGCAAGCAGACCTACATCGCACTGGGCAACATGATCACGATGGCCGCCGTGCTGGGCGTGGACGCCACGCCCGTCGAGGGCTTCAACCTGAACAAGCTAGAGGAGCTGCTTGTGGGACGCGGCCTGTACAACCCCAATGACTGGGGCGTCTCGGTGCTGGCGCAGTTTGGCGTGCACGACCCTACGCACCGCATGAGCCCCAAGACCCGTCGCCCGATGGACGAGGTCGTCGACTGGGTGAAGTAGGGAGCGGACACTCGGCCCGGCGACGCAGCTCGGCCGCCCAACCACGAAACGCCTCCTGTCTGCGCGGTCGGGGCGTCGCCGGCAAGCTGGTGGAGCGTGCCGGCGACGCCATCGAGACGGACGGCCCGCACGCGCGCACCGGCACCTCCCCCACCTGATAGGGCCGCAGCACGTCCGCCAGACTCGGTGGCATCTCGATGTCAGCGTCCGAGAAGGTCTCGAACTCGCGCACGATGGCGCGGAAGCCAGCGCTGCGATCAAGCCGCACGCCCTCGGCCTTCTTGAGCAGGCCGTCCACAAAGAGCGCCAAGCCATCCGGCAGGCCGTCCACGCCGCCCGCGAGCTCGGTGACTTCTACCTCGAGTCCCTCGCCCACCTCGCCCAGGTCATGCAGGCCATCGGTAAGCAGCCGGTAGAGCAGCTCGTCATCGCTCTCGTCAAAGTGCAGGTCGCCGGCCACGCCCTGGAAGTAGCACTCCACCACGTCTTGCGCGTGATACTCGGCCGCAAGGTCGCGCGGGGGCTGGCCCACGCGCCGCGGATCGTACAGGGCCAGGCGCGCGCCACCATAGCTCACGAAGGCACGGCAGGTCACCAGTCCGTCATCGAGCCCAATTATGAATGTGAAGGCAGGAACCGGCGGCACGAGCGCACGGAGCGCCGGCGGGGCCGAGAGCGCCGTGACCTGCTCGAGGGCCGGCAGCACGCTTGACCACATACGTGGCCTTGCCGCTACGAACCCGCAGCTTGAGCAGCCAGGTCTGGGAGTCAGGCGCCCCATAGGGAGAGGACGAGGCGCGCACGAGGGTTGCGAGGAGCTCCACCGGCTCCCGTGGCCGAGCGGGCCCGTCGCCGTCGCGAAGGGCGCGTGGCTTGCGCGCGTCGCCCACGCGCCCCGTCACCGCGTCTGCCAAGAGCGCGGAAATCTGAGGGCTCGTGGACCGCGCGGGCATACGGCCAACACCACACGTGCGCGGGGATGACACATACGGGGCACGCGCCCCCAGCTCGGGCGCATAGAAAGCAGACGCGCCCAGCCCAGGCTCGCGCGACGCATCAGGCTCGCCCGCACCAGCCAGATACCGCAGCGCCAGCGCCATCTCGTGTTTGCACATGCCACGGCCCGAGCCGTCCACCGGGCATTCGCAGGAATAGTCGAGGACGTCTCCCTCGGCCGTGTCCAGCGACACGCGCACGCGGTAGCCGGCACCCGGATGGGAGGAGCGGACCAGACCGGACAGATAAACCGCGCTCGCGATGGCGCCGGCCTCGACGTTGCACGAGAGCACGCTGCCGCTCGCGACGAGCTTCTCCGCCCTGCCAAAGGTGGAGGCATAGGCGCCCATACCGCGTAGCCGCTCAATCAGGTCCATGGCACCACCCTCCCCCGCGGGTTTCCGTTCCCGGCCGATTCTAGTGAACGTTGCAACACCCTTGATTGGAAAGGGTGTTTACGATGGGCAGCGAATTCGATGGAACCGTCTACGGAAAGCCGAGGGAGACGCAGGAGGTGCGTAGGGCAAGATACCCCGAGCTCGTCTCCGGCGGCATGAGCTTCACGCAGGCGGCCAAGTCGGTCGGCGTCTCCAAGTGCACCGGCAAGGTTTGGGGGAACGGGCGCACGAGGTCGACCGGCCGCGACGAGCGCGCTCTCGTGGACTGGTATCGTGGAGACATGGAAGAACCTAAGAAGATAGACGGCTGCCATCTCTCTCGGGTATTGACCGATGATTGGAGCGCCATGCTCACCACCGAACGCCTCGTCCTGCGCGATTGGCTCGACACCGACGCCCCGGCGCTCTATGCACTCGCCTCAGACGCTGCCGTGAGTTCTCCGGCAGGCTGGCCGGCGCACGAAAGCGAGGCGCAGAGCCTTGATATCCTGCGCGAAGTACTGCGCGGATGGGAGCACTACGCCATCGTGCTGAGCGAGGATGCCCCGAGCGGCGAGCCAGAAGGCACGCTCGTTGGTGCCATCGGACTCAAGACCGCCGAGGACAGCGACCTTGTAACGGCGTCGACTGAATACGAGATCGGGTACTGGACCGGCCGCCCCTACTGGGGTCGCGGATACATGCCCGAGGCGATGCGCGCGCTCATCGAGCATGCCCAAAACGACCTTGGTGCGACGCGCATCTGGTGCGCCCACTATGTTGGGAACAACAAGTCGCATCGCGTGATGGAAAAATGCGGCATGGTCTTTGATCGTGAGCGCCTGAACATGCCCGTTGAGCTGCTAAATGAGGTGCGCGACGAAATTGTTATGCGCCTCGACCTCGCCTAACGTCACCGCAGAATCCGTCGCAGCTTCCACCGCATGTTGCATGCTCAGAACGCGCTCGCAACGATTTCGTTGACCGGACAGGGCTTTAAAGCCAAAACTCCCCCTCGATGGGCATGCCGTATCGACGCGCCGCTTCCTTTCTTGAGATTCTCTTGAGAATTGCCGCCCACACACGACGAGAATGCACGGGAGCGAAGTAGGCGGCCAGCGCCGATGCCCCCCGCCGAGAGCCCCGTCGAGCAGGCTAAACACGCAATACCCCCCCGAATATACCGCGCAGTGACTTCATGCCCGGCTTTGTCCGAAGCTGGAATACGCCCACGCTGTCATAGAACGCCCCCCTCGCCGGTACTTCCCGAAGGGGACCGACTCGGGCGCATGCCCGGAGGGCCACCTCGACGCCGTCGCC
>NZ_CAAKON010000034.1 GCF_901212655.1 Olsenella uli
TACTGCCCCTGGGCCTTGTACCTGGCCTCGGTCGCCGCCTTGGCGGGCTCCCACCAGGCGCGGTTCTCCTCGTACCAGGCGATGGTCCCCTCGAGGCCGGCCTGGAAGTCGGTGTGGGCGGGCCTCCAGCCGAGCTCGGTCCTGAGCTTGGTGGGGTCGATGGCGTAGCGGCGGTCGTGGCCGGGGCGGTCGCGCACCCAGTCGAAGGCGTCCTCGGGCCGGCCCATCATCCTCAGGATCATGCGCAGCACGTCGACGTTGCTCCTCTCGCCGTCGGCGCCGATGAGGTAGGTCTCGCCCATGCGCCCCCTGGTGAGGATGGCCCACACGGCCGAGGAGTGGTCCTCGGTGTGGATCCAGTCGCGCACGTTCTCGCCCGTGCCGTAGAGCTTGGGGCGGACGCCGTCCAGCACGTTCGTGATCTGCCTGGGGATGAACTTCTCGACGTGCTGGTAGGGGCCGTAGTTGTTGGAGCAGTTGGAGATGGTGGAGCGGATGCCGTAGGTGCGGTGCCAGGCGCGCACGAGCATGTCGGAGCTGGCCTTGGTGGAGCTGTAGGGGGAGCTCGGGCGGTACGGGGTCTCCTCGGTGAAGCGGGCCGGGTCGTCGAGGGCAAGGTCGCCGTAGACCTCGTCGGTGCTCACGTGGTGGTAGCGCACGCCGTGCCTGCGGCAGGCCTCGAGCAGGCGGAAGGTGCCCTCGACGTTGGTGCGCAGGAAGGGCTCGGGGTCGGCGATCGAGTTGTCGTTGTGGCTCTCGGCCGCGTAGTGCACGATGGCGTCGTGGCCGGGGACGATCCGGTCGAGGAGCCCGGCGTCGCAGATGTCGCCGACCACGAGCTCGACCCTGTCCTCGGGGAGCCCCGCGATGTTGGCGGGGTTGCCGGCGTAGGTGAGCTTGTCGAGCACGGTCACGTGCACGCCGGGGTGGTTGCTCACCACGTAGTGCACGAAGTTTGATCCGATGAAGCCGCAGCCGCCGGTGACGATGATGTTCTTGGGCTCGAAGGTGTCTGCCA
>NZ_CAAKON010000035.1 GCF_901212655.1 Olsenella uli
CGGGCGCGAGGCGGGCGCGAGGCGGGCGCGGGACGGGCGCCAACCTTGCCCGACGCGCTTAGAATCTCTCCGGCGGTCAAGGCTTGAAGAGAGGCTCGGAGGAGACGGACATGCATCAGCTGGTACTGGGCCTGCTCGCCCACGTGGACGCGGGCAAGACGACGCTCGCCGAGGAGCTGCTCGCCCGCTCCGGAGCCATCCGGGTGCGCGGGCGCGTGGACGCCGGCAGCTCTCACCTGGACACGGACGCCATGGAGCGCGAGCGCGGCATCACCATCTTTGCCTCGCAAGCCTCGCTTACCTGGGGAGACATGCGCGTCACGCTCGTGGATGCCCCGGGTCACGTGGACTTCTCTGCCGAGGCGGAGCGCACGCTGCAGGCGCTCGATGCCGCGCTGCTCGTGGTTGGCGCCAACGACGGTGTGCAGGGCCACACCGAGACGCTCTGGGACCTGCTCGAGCGTCACGCGCTGCCAACCTTCGTCTTCGTGAACAAGATGGACTTGGAGCATTCGCCGCGCGAGGACCTTCTCCAGGAGCTTCGCGGGCGCCTCTCAGGTGCCTGCCTCGATGCCGGTGAGCTGCTTGACGGCGGCCCGGCGCTCGAGGACGCGGCGGCGACGGACGAGGCCGCGCTTGAGGAGTACCTCGAGACGGGTGCGCTTGCCACCGCGACGCTCCGCCGGCTCGTGACGGAGCGCAAGGTGGCTCCCGTGCTTTTTGGCTCGGCGTTGGTAGGCGAGGGCTCGAGCAAGCTGTTGGACGCCCTCGCCGAGCTGGCCCCGCGCCCCGCCTGGTCGCCTGCGTTTGCTGCCCGCGTCTGGCGCGTAAGCCGCGGCGCCCGTGGCGAGCGCCTTGCCTGGCTCAAGGTCACGGGCGGCACGCTTCGCGCAAAGATGCCGCTCGAGGGCACGGACCGCGGCCAGGTGTGGGCCGAGAAGGTCAACGAGGTGCGTCTCTACCAGGGGGATGCGTTCGAGCCGGTGACCGAGGCCCCTGCCGGCTCAGTCGTCGCCGTGACCGGGCTCGCGCACGTGGTGCCCGGCAGCGTGCTGGGCGCGGAGCCGGCGAGCGCGGCGCCCGTGCTGGCGCCGGTCCTCTCGTACCAGGTGCTCCCCGCGGGTGTGGGCTCGGGCGAGGCGGCAGGCTCGGGAACGGACGGTGTCCCGGCCGCGGGTGGCGCCCCAGCCACGGGCAGGGCCGCAGTCGCGGGCGGCGCCCCTGCCCCCGTCGGCTTCGCCTCCGCCGCAGATGCCCATGCCGTTGTGGTGGCCCTGCGCGAGCTGACAGACGAGGACCCCATGCTCGGCGTGCGCTGGGACCCAGACCTGCAGGAGGTTCACGTCCAGCTCATGGGAGAGGTACAGCGCGAGGTGGTACAGCGGCTGCTTGCCGAGCGCTACGGCCTTGCCGTGGGCTTTGGCCCCGGTGGCATCCTCTATCGCGAGACCATCGCCGCGCCCGTGGACGGCGCGGGCCACTTCGAGCCGCTGCGTCACTATGCCGAGGTGCACCTGACGCTCGAGCCCATGCCCCGCGGCGCAGGCATGGCCTTCGGCACGCGCTGCTCCACGGACGACCTCGCCCTCAACTGGCAGCGCCTCGTGCTCACCCATGCCATGGAGCGCGAGCACAGGGGCGTGCTCACGGGAGCCCCGCTCACGGACGTGCGCATCACCCTCACGGGCGGGCGCGCCCATGCCAAGCACACTGAGGGCGGCGACTTTCGCCAGGCGACGTACCGTGCCATTCGCCAGGCACTCATGAAGGCGGACTCCATGCTTCTGGAGCCGTGGTATCGCTTCCGTCTCGTGGTGCCCGCGGAGCGCGTGGGGCACGCGCTCGCAGACCTGCAGCGCATGGCGGCCTCCTTTGATGCGCCCGAGACGCGGGGTGACATGGCCGAGCTCACGGGTGACGTGCCCGCCTCCGAGGTGGGGGAGTACGCGCTAGAGGTGGCGCGCTACACGGGCGGGCGCGGTCGCTTCTCGCTTGAGTTCGCGGGCTACCGGCCCTGCCACAACGCCGAGGGGGTCATCGCCGCGGCGGCCTATGACCCGCGCGCGGACCTCCCCAACACGCCGGACTCGGTCTTCTGCTCCCACGGCGCGGGCTACAACGTGCCCTGGGACGAGGTGGACGCCCACGCGCACGTGAGGGTCGATCCGGCGCGCCTGAGGCCATGGACGCCGGCCGAGGAGATGCTCGTCTCGCGCCCCTAGATGCGGAATGGCCGTGGTGACGGCTGTCGGGCTTTACCGAAGCGGTGCCTACGAGCGAAAATAACCCGTTAGAGAGATACGCGACGGGTGGGGCAGCCTGGCCCCACCCGTCGCCGTCGCGTCTATCGAGGGAGTTTGCATGGCAGTCACACGCAGGGAGTTCCTGGCCGCGCTCACGGCCACCGCCACCACGGGGGCGCTTGCCGCCTGCGGGGGCAAGCAGCCTGCTGCCACCGATGCCGCCACCACCGACGCCGCCTCCAACGCCGACCTCAAGGAGTTCAAGGACCTCGAGCTCGACATGAAGGCCTGGCACTACGACTCAGACCATCAGGTCTGGTGGCAGGTGGGCCTCACCTACTGCACCAAGCCCGCCACGAAGACCTATGAGCGCCTCGCCATCTACGTGCCGGGCGCCTACCTCAAGCCCACGGACGAGAAGGCGAGCCTGGAAGACGTCGACACCTCCAAGACCTTCGAGTGCCAGGTGGACGAGAGCGCCACCGTGGGTGCCTACACCGCCGCCACCGCGCCGGTGGTGCTGCCCATCAACGCACCGGACTTCGCCGCCCAGACGGCGGCGAGCGGCTACCTCTACGACGGCCTCGAGCCCTACCTTTCCGCCGGCCTCGTCTACGTGTTCGCCGGCTGCCGCGGCCGCTCCAACGGCTACGACAGCACCGGCTCGAGAGACGGCTTCTTCTCAGGCGGCGCCCCCTGGGCCGTCGTGGACCTCAAGGCCGCCGTGCGCTACCTGCGCTACAACGCCGCCAAGCTGCCGGGCTCCATGGACCGCATCGTGACGCTCGGCCACGCTGCCGGCGGCCTGCTCGCGGCGGTGCTCGCGTCCACGGGCAACGCGTCCGGCTATGACGCCTATCTCGCAAAGATTGGCGCCGCCACGCACGACGGCGAGGGCACGGGCATCGGCGACGAGGTCTCGGCCGCGGCACTGTGGTGCCCCGAGTCTCCGGCGGGCTGCGCCGACGCCGCCTACGAGTGGGAGCTCGGCCAGTTCTCGAGCGAGGGCACGCGCGCCGATGGCACGTGGACGCGCCTTGCGTCGAACGACCTTGCCGAGGCCTACGCCGGTTACGTGAACAGCCTCTCGCTGAGCGTCGATGGCTCCCAGCTGGCGCTCGACCAAACTGATGGCGGCGTGTTCACGGACGGCTCCTACTACGAGCGCCTGGTCGACCTCGCAGAGGCCTCGGTCTCCAAGTTCCTGTCCGAGACCGAGTTCCCGCACACCATCGACCTCGCGGAGACCAACTCGGGCGACTTCCCCGGCTCGGGCGTGAAGCGCGTCGAGACGCCGGCGACGCCGGTGGTGCCCGAGGGCGTTAGGCCCGAGACGGCCGTCGCTGCCGACAAGGACACCGTGGCCGCCGCTCTGAGCGGCCAGGCCACGACCGAGTCCGTGACCGAGAAGGCCGCGGAGGACGCCGCGACTAAGGCCGCCAAGGTCGCCGCGACGGCCGCCGGCGAGGTGGCTGCGACGGATGCCGCCAGCGATGCGGCTGCGACGGGCGCCGCCGAGGCGGCCGCCTCCGGCGCGAGTTCCTCGGATGCCAGCGCCACTGCCTCCGAGGACACGTCCGTTACCTACGCCACGCGCTCCGACTACGTCTCCGCCCTCAACGGCGACGCCCGCTGGCTCACCTTCAACGAGAAGAAGGGGACGGCCCGCATCGCAGACTTCGGCTCCTTCGTGCGCGCCTGCCGCGCGCCCAAGCTGGGCATCTGCGCCTTCGACACCACCGAGCGCTCGGCGGCCACCAACCAGCTCTTTGGCAACGATGACTCCGACACGCTGCATTTCAGCCAGCAGGTCTCCGATGTGCTCTCCGAACACTCGGGCACCTACGAGCAGGCGAGCGGATGGAACGGCTCGCTGCCTGGCGACTGGGCGGGCGACCTTGCCAAGACCGATTCGCTTGGCTCGTCCATGGAGCAGCGCCGCAACCTCTACGACCCGATGTACTACCTGGGCGCCGCGTCCGAGGGCCGCGAGACCTCAACGGTGGCCGCCCATTGGCGCATCAACGTCGGCCTGGCGGACGCTAGGACGCCGCTTTCCCCGGGCGTGAACCTCGCCCTTGCGCTCAGGGCCTTCCCGGGCGTGACAGACGTTGCCTACACGCCGGTCTGGGCTGCGGGCAAGAGCCTGGCCGAGGAGGGTGGCGCCGATGCCACGGCCTCCTTTGTGAGCTGGGTGGGCGCGCTCTATCCGGCGGGGGAGGCGGAGGCCTCGACGAGCGCTGCCACCACCGAGGGCTCTCAGCAGTAGCGGCCCCCAGCGGCGCCGTCTCTCCTGGGGTGGTGCCGCGTCCGCCCCACACGGCTACAATAGGCGCATATCAACGGAGGGCCGCGCGCGGCCGAGTGCAAGGAGCAAGCATGTCCGAGGAGACCAAGAACAATCGCGCCATCATTTCCGTCCTGGGCGCGGACCGCTCTGGCATCGTTGCCGCCGTGGCGACCCTGCTCGCCGAGAACAACGTAAACATCCTCGACATCTCGCAGACCATTCTGCAGGGCATGTTCACGATGACGATGCTCGCGGACCTTGGCGAGGCCGACTTCTCGCTCATCCACGACGGCCTCGACAAGCTCAGCGGCTCGCTGGGCGTGCAGGTCACCATCCAGCGCGAGGACGTCTTCAAGTTCATGTACCGCCTCTAGAGCGGCGTCGCTGTCCTGCCGCGCCGTTGGTAGCGGGCCGGGCGGTTGTGGCGATTCTGGAACCTTCCCTCCGTGGCGGCGCAGGCAAGCCAGCAGGGCGGACAAACAAGAAGGGCCCGGGTAGCGATACCCGGGCCCTTCTGCTGTGTCTTGGAACTTGCGCCGGCGAGTTCTCTCTAGGGAGCTTGCGCCTTTGTTCTCATGCCGATGAGCTCGCGCCTTGTATCTCGTGCCGATATGCCCGTATCCAAGAGCTCACACCCAAGGGCCTGCGCAGATCTGCGGGCCTGCGCCGGCCCGCGTCCAAAGGCTCGCGCTACTTCTCGCCAAGCTTCTCGCCAATCTCGATGGCGTCCATCTGCTCGGTGGGGTCGGCAATCATCGTGCGGCCTGCCACGTTGCCTCCGGCGAGGTCGTCGGAGAAGATGTCGACCTCCTCGGCCTCCTGCTCCTGCACCTGAGTGTTGCTCGGCAGGCTGATGCGCTCCAAGTGCGTGGCCGGCCGCATCTTGGCGAACATCGGCACGTACTCGAACATGATTGAGGAGTTCTCGAGGCCGTACCAGCGCGCCGGCGAGCCGCACAGGCGGCGGATCGTGTACTTGGTGTAGATGACGCGGTGGTCGCTTCGGCTGATGGCCGTCTCCGGCGCGAGCGTCTTGCGCAGCATGCAGAACTTGAAGTCGCCCACGTTGCCGCGCTGCTCGTAGATGGAGTAGGCGTGGTGCTGCGGTGGCAGCTCGCCCGAGGCCATGAGGTCGTTTACCACCTGGCGCAGGTAGGCGTTCACGCGCTGGTTCACCTTGAAGCCCAGCTGCAGCTGCACCTTGAACAGGAAGTCGGTGCCAAACGAGTCGACCGTGTAGGTGTGGGTGTAGGGCTCGTCGGTCACGCGAACGTTCAGGAACCAGTAGGCGCGCGCCCGCTTGGGGTGCTTGTCGAGGATCGAGTAGAGCACGTCGCGGTCGAGGGTGTCGGGCTCGGAGCCATTCACTAGAAAGACCAAGTTGTCGGCGAGCAGCGGGTAGGCGTCGTCGCCGCGCAGCTGGCCGAGCTGGCCCACGTACTTGCGCACGGGGAGGAACACCGTCTGCGTGCGCTCGATGGCCGTGCCGCGGCGCCACACGTACATCATCCCGAAGAGCAGCGCCGCCAGGACGATCATCACGTAGCCGCCGTCGAAGAACATCGTGAGGCAGGCGAGGAAGAAGCAGAGCTCGATGGCGCCAAAGACCACGGCAAAGAGCGCCGCCGCCCCGCGCCTGCGCATGACTCCCGCGATATAGCTAGTGAGCAGCGTGGTGGTCATGAGCATGGTGACCGTGATGGCCAGGCCGTAGGCCGCCTCCATGCGGTCGGAGGTCTGGAACAGCAGCACGATGAAGATGCAACCCACCCACATGACGTTGTTCACGAGGGGGATGTAGAGCTGGCCCTTGGTGTCGCTCGGGTAGTGGATCTGCAGGTG
>NZ_CAAKON010000036.1:0-3295 GCF_901212655.1 Olsenella uli
GTACATCGGGCTCGTGCCGATGTCGCCGTAGACCACGCCGAGCGTCACGAGCACCATGCCGAGCGAGAAGGGGATGGCGCCGTTCGCGCCGCTTCCGTTGGCGGCGCCCGCCACCTGCTGCTGTGCCTGCTCGGTGGCTGCGCGGTTGGCGATGCGCGCCTCCACGGCGCTTCGGCTCACCCGATCGAACCCCTCGCCCATCGCGGTCGCCATGTCGTGCGCGTCGCGTGCCTTGCCCTGCTGGCCGCGCTTGCGCCTGCCCCTGTCGCTGCTCGCCAAGGTGTTGCTCCCTCTTCGACTCACGGAGGGCGCGCCGCTGAGCGGGCGCCGTCTTTATGCGGCCTTTATTCTAGGCACATTGCGCGCGAGGGGCGAGGGTGGACAGTTGGGGGCAGTCGGGGACGTGCTCGTTCTGCACACCTGGCGGGTGTGCAGAACGAGCACGTCCCCGACTGCACTAGAGGCCGGGTGGGTCGTAGGCGGGGAGGGAGAAGCCGAAGACCGAGCCCTGGGGCTTGTTGTCGCGCACCCAGATGCGGCCGCCGTGCGCCTCCACGATTGACTTGCAGAGGGATAGCCCCAGCCCCAGGCTCCTACGCCCGTCCACCGGCGAGATGCCGCGCACCGTGGAGAACTCCTCGAACACGTGCGCCTTCTCGGCGTCTGGGATGCCGGGGCCGGCGTCGGCCACCTCGCAGATCACGCGCCGGCCGTCGCGGCGCACCGACGCGTTGATGAGCGTGCCCTTGGGCGCGTACTTCACGGCGTTGTCCACGAGGTTCACCACCACCTGCATGATGAGCCGGGCGTCGAGCTTGGCCATGAGCACGCCGTCGCCGGAACGCACCTCGATGTCGTGGTCGGCGCGGGCCACGTGCGAGAGGTGCCCCACGGCCTCGCCCACAACCTCGTCGACGAGCTCGGGCGTGAGCTTGAGGTCGAGCGTGCCCTCCTGCACGCGCGTCACGGCCAGGAGGTTCTCCACGAGGTTCGTGAGCCAGTGGGCGTTCTCGGAGATGTCGGTGAGCAGCTCGGTGCGCTTCTCGGGCTCGATGCGGCTCGAGTCCGAGAGCAGAAGCGACGCCGATCCCGAGATGGACGTGAGCGGCGTGCGCAGGTCGTGGCCGATGGAGCGCAGCAGGTTGGCGCGCAGCTTCTCGTTCTTGGCGAGGAGCGTCGCCTCCTCGCGCTCGCGGGCGGCGCGTTTGCCCTCGAGCACGAGCGCGCACTCTCCGAGGATCGAGAGCACCGTCGAGTTCTCGAACGCGTCGAGCGGCTGCGTCCCCATCACGATGCCGATGACGCCGTAGACCTGCTCCTTCGTGCGAATGGCCAGGTAGAGGCAGTGCGCGTCGGGAAGCGTCGTGGTGGTGGCGCCGGCGTGCTTGTTGTTCTTGAACACCCAAGCGGCCACGGCGGCCTCGCTGGGCGAGAGCACCTCGGGGCTCGCGGCGCTGCCGTCAGGGCCGTCCTGCGCGCTCACCACGTAGGGGCGCGCAAGCTTGGTGGCGCCCGGGCGGCGCGAGGTGAGGGCGCGCGTGGCCTCGGCCTCGGCGCTCTCGGCGGCCTCCGGGACGCCCTCGGCCCTCGCGCGGCTCGCGGCGGAGGCGGGGTAGACCACCACGTCGCGCTCGAGGAGCTTGGAGAGCTGCTCGGCCACCACGTGGAACACCTGCGCCTCGTCGGCTGCCTGGCCCAGCAGCTGTTCGGTGTCGAAGAGCACCTTGGTGCGGTAGGCCGTGAGCGCCGCCTGGCGCGCCTGGTCGTTGATGTGGTTGGCGAGCGTGGAGCACAGAAGCGCCGTCATGAACATCACCACGAAGGTGGGCCCATAGGCCGGCACGAACGCGAACGTGTAGCGTGGGTCCACGAAGCAGTAGTTGAAGAGCACCACCGACACGAGCGCTGCCACCATGGTAAGGGGGCGGTGCGCCGTCATGATGGCGCAGATGAGCGTGGCCAGGATGTAGGCCGAGGTGATGTTCTCGGTGGTGAAGCCCAGGGCGTCGAAGGCAAAGCCGATTGCGGTGGCCCCGGCAAGCAGCCCTGTCGCCCACAGCAGGTCTCGCGGCTGGGGCACGGTGAACCAGCGTGTGGGCTGCGCGATGCCGCGCCCGGGCCGGCCCCCGCGCCGGCCGCCCTTGGGCACCTTGTCCGGGATGATGTAGATGTCGAGGCTCGGCGCGAGCTCGATGAGGCGGTCGGTGAGCTCGGAGCGGCCGAGCGGCGAGCGCCGGGCGGTGTTCCTCCCCATCACGAGCTTCGAGACGCCCGAGAGCCGCGCGAACTCGGCCAGCTGGAAGGCCACGTCGTCGCCGTAGGCCGAGACCACGTGCGCGCCCAGCTGCTCGGCGAGCCCGAGGTTGGCGTGGAGCTGGCGGTCGTCTTCGTCGGAGAGCGACGAGGTGTCGGGGGTCTTCACGTAGAGGGCGGTGAACTCGGCCTTGAAGGCGGTGGCCATGCGGGCCGCCGTGCGCAGGATCGTGGGGTTGGAGGCTGAGGGCGACACGCACACGAGCACGTGCTCGCCGGTGTGGTAGTCGCGGCTGGACTTGGCGCGGGCCTCGTCGGAGAGCAGGTTCATGCGGTCGGCGCTGCGGCCGCGGGCCTGTCCTCGCCCTCGCCCGTGGGCTCGTCCCCGCCCGTCTCGTCCGCGCCCTCCGACGCGTTCTCGTCCGGGTCCTCGAGCACCTCCATCGTCTCGGTGGGGTCGGCCACCATGCTGCGCGCGGCCAGGGTCTTGTCGCCCATGAGGTCCTCGGAGAAGAGGTCCTCGCCCTCGTCGGTGACGGGGTGGATCGAGGTGGTGTCGTCGAGGCTTTCGCGCGCGAGGCGAGCCGTGGGCCGCATGCGGGCGAAGAGCGGCACGTGCTCGATGAGCGTCGAGGAGTTCTCGAGGCCGTACCAGCGCGCCGGCGAGCCGCACAGGCGCCTCACGGCATACTTCACGGCCATGATACGGTGGTCGCCGCGGCTGATGTCAGTCTCGGGCACGAGGGTCTTGCGCATCATGCAGAAGCGGAAGTCGCCCACGGCGCCGCGCGTGCGGTAGACCGAGTAGTCGTGCACCTGACGGGGCAGCTCGCCCGACTCGATGAGGTCGCCCACCACCTGGCGCAGGTACGTGTTGACGCGCTGGTCGTCCTTGAAGCCCAGCTTGAGCTGCACCTTGAACACGAAGTCGGTGCCGAGCGAGTCCACCGTGTAGGTGCGCGTGTGCGGCTCGTCGGTCACGAGGACGTTCAGGAACCAGTAGGCGCGGGCGCGCTTGGGGTGCTTGTCGAGGATCGAGTAG
>NZ_CAAKON010000036.1:3305-4024 GCF_901212655.1 Olsenella uli
TCATGCCGGGGTCGGCGGAGTTCACGAGAAATACCAGGTTGTCGGCAAGCAGCGGGTAGCGCTCGTCGTCGCGCAGACGCCCCAGCTGCCCCACGTACTCGCGGATGGGCAGAAACACCGTCTGCGCGCGCTCGATGGCGGTGCCGCGGCGCCACACGAACATGAGGCTGAAGATGGTCGCCGCGATGAGCAGGGTCACGTAGCCCCCGTGGGTGAACTTTGTGAGGCTCGAGAAGAAGAACGCGGACTCGATGAGCCCGAAGAACGCCACGAACACGAAGGCCCCCAGTCGCTTGCCGCGAAGCTGGTGCAGGTAGACGAAGAGCAAAAGCGTCGTCATGAGCATCGTGAGGGTGATGGCCAGGCCGTAGGCGGCCTCCATGTGGCTGGAGGTCTGGAACAGCAGCACCACACCCACGCAGCCCACCCACATCACGCTGTTAACGAGCGGGATGTAGAGCTGGCCCTTGGTGTCGCTCGGGTAGTGGATCTGCAGGTGGGGCAGGAGGTCCAGGCGCGTGGCCTCGGAGACCAGCGTGAACGAGCCGGTGATGAGCGCCTGGCTCGCGATGATGGCCGCCACCGTGGAGAGGATCACGGCAAAGGGACGCAGGCCCTCGGGAAGCATCTGGAAGAAGGGGTTGAGGTCGGGGATGGCCTGGAGCTCGGAGCTGCCCGAGTTGGAGAGCAGCCACGCGCCCTGGCCCATGTAGTTGAGG
>NZ_CAAKON010000036.1:4034-17740 GCF_901212655.1 Olsenella uli
CGGCAGGAGGTCCAGGCGCGTGGCCTCGGACACAAGGGTGTAGGAGCCGGTGATGAGCGCCTGGCTCGCGATGATGGCCGCGACGGCCGAGAGCACGATGGCAAAGGGGCGCATCGGCTCGGGAAGCATCTGGTAGAAGGGGTTCAGGCTCTCCATGGCCTGAAGCGTGGGGTCGCCGGCGTTGGCGATGAGCCACGCGCCCTGGCCCATGTAGTTGAGGATGAGGCAGGCCTTGACGAGCGGCCAGCTGGCGTAGATGTTGGCCTTGCCCACATGTCCCATGTCAGAATAGAGGGCCTCGGCGCCGGTGGTGGCCAGGAAGACCGAGCCCAAGATCATGGGGCCCGCGTGGTTCTCGCCCGAGACGAGGAACATGACGCCGCGCACCGGGTTGAGGGCACGGAGCACCCCCGGGTTGGCGGCGAGCGCCACGAGGCCCACCACGCCCAGGAACAGGAACCAGAGCGTCATGATGGGACCGAAGGCGCGGCCGATGCTCGAGGTGCCTGCGCGCTGCACGGCAAAGAGCGCGCTGATGATGACGATGGCGATGAGCACGACGCGCCCCTGGTCGCTGCTCACGAGCGCCTGGCCGAGCGGGATGGTCCTGAGGCCCTCGATGGCGGTGGTGACCGTGACGGCTGGCGTGAGGATGCCGTCGGCGAGCAGCGCCGCGCCACCCACCATAGCGGGCACGATGAGCCACTTGGCGCAGCGGTGCACGAGGCTGTAGAGGGCGAAGATGCCGCCCTCGTTGTGGTTGTCGGCCTTCATGGCGATGACCACGTATTTGACCGTGGTCACGAGCGTGAGCGTCCAGATCACGAGCGACAGGGCGCCGAGCACCATGTCCTCCGTGACGCTCGAGAGGCCGCCGTTGCCGCTCACGATGGCCTTCATGACGTACATCGGGCTCGTGCCGATGTCGCCGTAGACCACGCCGAGCGTCACGAGCGCCATGCCGAGCGAGAGCGGGATGGTGGTGCCGCGATCCTCGCGAAACCGCGGTGTCGGGACCCCGCGCCTCCCACGCTGCTCGTCCGGGTATCCCTCGCCTGCTCCGGGCGTTGTGCTGCCAGCCAACTTGGCTCCCTCCATGACGGCCCGCGGTGGTGCCGCAAGGCCCTGCGGCGGTCTGCGGGCGACTTGGCTTAATGCGTCCTTTATCTCGCTGAACATAGTAGTTGTCTCCTCTTTATGGGTCAGCAATCTTTAACCCATCTTTATGCAGGGGACGTGTCCTTCATCAGGGCTTTAACCCCCGGGAGGTTAGATAGACGTGTCAAGAGGGGCGGTCTGGTGATCGCGCGGAAGGCCCCGGGCGCCCAAAGGGGCGGGGCACTAGCCCGCCCCCGCCCGACTTCTATGGATTCGCGTCTCGGAGGTGGGACCATGAGGGCTGCTGATGGCACGGACGTCGTCCGTCGGGTGGGTTCCGGCTTTTCGGCCGCGGGTGACGACTCCTGGCGCGACGATGGCTACGCCAGGGACGAGGACGAGTTCTTCGAGGACCCGCGCGTCGGTCGCGGTATCCTCGTGGCGGTCGCTTTGCTCGTCGTGCTCTGCGCCGTGTTCTTCCTTGCGGGAAGGGCCTAGCGCCCGAGGGGGATTTTCCATATGGCAGCTGCTCAGAAGCCCACCCTGCTGGTGGTTGAGGATGACGCCGCGGTGCGCAACCTCATCGTTACGGCGCTCGACGCGCACGGCTATCGCCACATCGTCACCGCGACGGGCCGCGCGGCCATAGCGAGCACGGCCACCAACTCGCCCGACGTGGTCCTGCTCGACCTGGGCCTTCCCGACGTGGACGGCATCGAGGTGGTGCGCTCCATCCGCAGCTGGACGCAGACGCCCATCATCGTGGTGAGCGCCCGGACGGAGGACTCCGACAAGATCGAGGCTCTCGACGCCGGCGCGGACGACTACCTCACCAAGCCATTCTCGGTGGGCGAGCTGCTCGCGCGCGTGCGGGGGACGCTTCGCAGGCTCAGCTACCTGCGCCAGGGCGTTGAGGACGAGGCCACCTTCACCAACGGCGACCTCGCTATCGACTATGCGGCGGGCATCGCCACGCTTGCCGAGCGCGAGCTGCACCTCACGCCGATCGAGTACCGGCTGCTGTGCCTGCTGTCCAAGAACGTCGACAAGGTGCTCACGCACAGCTACATCCTGCGTGAGGTCTGGGGCGGCGGCCAGATGGGCGACATCGCGAGCCTGCGCGTGTTCATGGGGACGCTGCGCAAGAAGATTGAGGCCGACCCGGCGCACCCGCGCTACATCCAGACGCACGTGGGCGTGGGCTACCGCATGGTGCGCGTCGACGACGAGGAATAGGGCAATTCTTGCCACGCCCTACTCCCGCGGAGTGCGTCGCACCACGTACACGTGATGGATCTTCGCGTTGCGCTTGAAGTCCTCCGGGATGGTGCCGGCCGTGACGTCGCGAATCTCCACGCCGGCCTTCGCGAGCTTCTCCACGTCGGGCGCAAAGCCGCGCAGGTTGCACGAGAACAGGCACACGCCGTCGCGCGTGAGCAGTCGCGAGATGCCGATGAGCAGCTCTGCGTGGTCGCGCTGCACGTCAAAGACGTCGCGCCCCATGCGCTTGGAGTTGGAGAACGTGGGAGGGTCGCAGAACACGAGGTCCCAGCGGTTCTTCGTGTGGCGCATCTCGGTGACCCAGCTCACGCAGTCTTCCTGCACAAACTCGTGTTCGCGCTCTGTGAAGCCGTTCCGCGCCATGTTGCGGCGCGCCCAGTCCAGGTAGGTGCGCGACATGTCCACGGTGGTGGTGTGCTTGGCGCCGCCGTCGGCCGCGTAGCAGGTGGCCGAGCCCGTGTAGGCAAACAGGTTGAGGAAGCGCTTTGAGCCCTTGGTCTGCTTGGCCATCTCGCGCACCTCGGCGCGCACGTCGCGATGGTCCAGGAAAAGGCCCGTGTCGAGGCGCTCGGCGAGGTTGACCTCGAAGACGAGGCCGCCCTCGTCCACCAGGTGGCAGCCGGGGGCGAGGTCGAGCCAACCGTGGTACCTGCCCTCGGCGCGCACGCCCTCGTCGGCGTACTGCGAGCCGCCCTTGGCGCGGCGGCGCACGCGCAGGGTCACATCCTCGGGCTTCACGTTCAGCACGTGCGGGGTGATGGCCAGCACGTCCAGCAGACGCTTGTGGGCGAGGTTGGCGTCGATGTCCTTGGGGGCCGCGTACTCCTGGATGACCGCCCAGCGCTTGCCCGCGTCTGCGCCCCGGCTCTCGAGGCTCGCCTGGTACAGGTCGATGGCCACGGCGTAGTCTGGCAGGTCGGCGTCGTAGACGCGGTAACAGGAGATGTCGGCCTTGCGGGCCCATTTGGCGCGGAGCTTGGCCACCTTCCAGAGGCGGGCGGCAAACTGGTCCGACGCGGCAACGAGCACGGGTACCTTCGTGCCGTTCTTGAGCGTGACGGTCGTGCGGGCCCGATCCTCGCCGGCTGGCGAGGCATCTGAGGCCGCACTCCTGGCGCCAACCTTGTTGCCGGCACCTTCGTCCTTGGTGGTCGCCTTCTTGCCGCGGGCCGCGGGCTCGGCCTTGGCGGCAGCGAGGCCCGTGATGTAGCGGCGCAGCGTTGCCGTGTCACGGCCCACATAGACGTCGATGCTCTCGAGGGCGTCGAGGCCAAGGGCTGCGTCGAGCGCGGGGCCGTAGGTGAGCGTGGACAGGGGCACGGCTCGAGGGAGGGCGTAGGCCACGTCACCGGCAAGGCCAAGGGCGGCAACCTCCTGGGCCTGCTGGTCCTCGCCCAGCCAGGCCAGGTCAACGGTGGCAAGCAGGGCGCCGGAATCGTCCGAGCTGGGGAGCTTGGCGAGCGCGTCTCCCAGGCCCTCCGCGCCGGCGAGCGTCATGGGCTCGATGTCCAGGCCGCAGGAGCGCAGCGCCTGGCGGGCCGTGCTTGCCATGCCTCGGCGCGGGTCGATGGCGATGAGGTTGAGGCTCCGGGCGCGCACGGCCGCGGCCTCGGCGCGCGCGTCGGCCTCCTCGAGCAGCTCGTCCCAGGCTGCGGCGTCGTGGCCGAGCCAGCGCTCAAAGCCCCAACGAGCCCTCACGAGGCCGGGTGCCCGGTCGAGCGCCACGTTGGCCGCCTCAACAAGCACGGAGCCAGAGCCGGAGAACGTGCACACGAGCGTGGGGCGCTCGCGGCGGCAGCAGCGGTACCAGCCGCCGTTAGCGAGCAGCGCAGCGGCGTAGTCGGCGCGCAGCGAGCCCTGGGTGGCCTCGGTCCTGCGCCCGGCGTTCCTGTGGAAGAGGGGCGTGCCGGAGAGGTCGATGCCCACGGAGGCCTTGTTGCCGCGAAGCCTCACCACCACGCTCACGCCGGGGTGCCGCGCGTCGACGCTCGGCCGCCCGCCAAGCTTTGCCTGCATGCGGTCGCAGATGGCATCCTTGGCCCTCAGGGCCACGAACTGCGTGTTTCTCAGGTTGGCATTGGCGCCGTGGGCGTCTACGGCAAAGGTCTCCCGAAGGGAAAGGTGCTCCTCCCAGGGGAGGTTTGAGAGCGAGGTGTAGAGCGTGTTGGAGTCGTGGGCGTTGACGTGGGCGAGCACGAGCACCACGCGGGAGGCAAGGCGGCTCCAGAGGCAGGCGCGATAGGCGTCGCGAAGGGTGCCGCCAAAGGCCACCTGTCCGCCGAGCGCCCGGGTGTTGGGTACGCCCATGCCGGCAAGCTCGCCGGCAAGGAGCTTCTCGAAGCCCTTGGGGCAGGTGGCGAAGAACTCGTGCGAGGGCGAGGCGGCAGTGTCGTGGCGCTCGCTCACGGCAGCCGCCATGCCGCGGCCCTTGTTCATGGCGGCGTGGCTTTGGCCCTTGCGCGAGTCGTCCGGCCCAAGTCCGTCGCCCATGGCGCCCGATCCGGGGGCCTCGCCCATGGCGCCCAACTGGTGGCTCTCGTGCCCTGCCTGCGCCCCAAGGCCGTCGCGCTCGGGTGAGTAGGTGCCGCGCGCCGCGGTGCGCGCCGGTTCGTTTGCCATGGCGGTCTCCGTTCTCGGGTCACTCTTTGCCCGTGCTAGCTACAAGAAAAGCCCGGCGAGCATAGGGCTCGCCGGGCTATCAGCCTAAGGCATAGGGGGTCTTGCGACGCCGTCGATGGGAAGTCTCCCCTACAGGTCCATGGAGAGGTAGCGCTCGCCGGTGTCCGGGAGGACCGCCACAACGGTCTTGCCGGCAAACTCGGGGCGGGCGGCCACGGCCAGCGCGGCGAAGGTGGCGGCGCCGGAGGAGATGCCCACCAGCACGCCGGCCTCCTCGGCGAGGCGGCTGCGCGTTGCGATGGCGTCGGCGCTGGCAACCGGCAGAACCTCGTCAACGACGGTGGCGTCGTAGTTGTCCGGCACGAAGCCGGCGCCGATGCCCTGGATCTTGTGGGCACCCGGCTTGCCGCCGGAGAGCACCGGGCTCTCGGCCGGCTCAACGGCCACGGCGCGCACGGAGGCCTTGTGCTCCTTCAGGTACTTGGCGGTGCCGGAGATGGTGCCGCCCGTGCCCACGCCGGCGACGATGGCGTCGACGGTGCCCTCGGTGTCGGCCCAGACCTCGGGGCCGGTGGTCTCATAGTGGGCGAGGGGGTTGGCGGGGTTGGAGAACTGGCCGGCGATGATGCTGCCCGGGGTGGACTCGTGCAGCTCCTTGGCCTTCTCGATGGCGCCCTTCATGCCCTTGGAGCCGGGGGTGAGGACGATCTCGGCACCGTAGGCGGCCGCGAGCTTCCGGCGCTCGATGCTCATCGTCTCGGGCATGGTGAGAATCATGCGGTAGCCGCGTGCGGCGGTGAGCATGGCAAGGCCCACGCCAGTGTTGCCCGAGGTGGGCTCGATGACGGTGCCACCCTCCTTGAGCTTGCCGGAGGCCTCGGCGGCGTCGAGCATGTAGCGGGCGACGCGGTCCTTCACGGAACCGCCGGGGTTGGTGGCCTCGTACTTGCCGAGGATGCGGGTGCCTGCGGCCTTGGCCTCCTCGGGGAGCAGGGCGGATAGGTCGACGAGCGGAGTGGAGCCGATGAGTGCCTCGACGTGGTTGGCAACGTGCATGATGGCCTCCTTGTGGCTTGGGGGGCGTGCTGCTCTCCATTGTGACTGTGTGGATGGCGAGTTTGGCTGGCACCTCCGCCTGTGGGCGCGGCGTGCGGGTGGAAGTGCCCGGGTGCGGCGCGCGGGTGCGTTGTGATCCCCCGACGTATGCCGCCAATCTCGCGTGCTGTGGCAAGTATGACACTCACAAACCCACTAAGCCAGTAGGAATTTAGGAAATCTTGCGAACGGCACAGCCGGTGACACCGGCCCCTTCGGAACGTTGACGGCCGTTTCCCTTCCGAGAGGCTCGCTATTCACGGCGCCACCGCTCCGGCTGGCCCCGCATGCCGTCGTTCGCGCCCCTGGCACGCAACGAACCCCAAAGGGGGCGCTTCCAAACGAGTTCTGTCTTGGCGTTGTTCGAAAATCGGCGAACGGTAGTCAATGACTTTCTGCGTCTGGTACTCTGTGAGAGTCAAAAAGATAACTGAGGTTAACAGCATTACAGCTAGCGGTAGTACGATGATTAGACCACAACATCTTGTAGCATGAGACCATTCCCGCTAGACTGTGGGGACTGCGTTTCCACGTCGATTGGACATCAAATCGGCAACGCGCAAGCCCACTTCCCGCACGAACCCGAGCGCGCCTGCGTCCGGGTGTCATGTTCGGCACGTCACCCCGCCCCGGCGGGGACATGCGATAGCACGCACTATCACCACCGTTCGACACGAAAGGAAGCGTGACCGCGTAATGCAGCATCAGGAATGGCAGGGCTTCACTGAGGGCAACTGGAATCGCGAGATTGACGTCCGTGATTTCATCCAGAAGAACTACACCCCCTACGAGGGCGACGCCTCGTTCCTCGCCGGCCCCACTGAGGCCACCACGAAGCTCTGGGACGAGGTCATGGACCTCTTCAAGCAGGAGCGCGAGCACGGCGGCGTCCTCGACATGGACACCAAGGTCGTCACGGGTATCACGGCCCACGGCGCCGGCTACATCGACCAGCCGCTCGAGAAGATCGTCGGCCTCCAGACCGACAAGCCCCTCAAGCGCGCCCTCCACGTCAACGGTGGCATCCGCATGGCCATGGCCGCCTGCAAGCAGAATGGCTACGAGGTCGACCCCGAGGTCGTGGACCTCTACACCAACGTCCGCAAGACGCACAACGCCGGCGTCTTCGACGTCTACACCCCCGAGATGCGCGCCTGCCGCCACTCCCACATCATCACCGGCCTGCCCGACGCCTACGGCCGTGGCCGCATCATCGGCGACTACCGCCGCGTGGCTCTCTACGGCGTCGACGCCCTCATCGAGGAGAAGCAGCGCGAGAAGAACGGCACCCCCACGGTCATGACCGAGGACGTCGTCCGTCACCGCGAGGAGCTCTCCGAGCAGATCCGTGCCCTCGGCCAGCTCAAGAAGCTCGGCGAGATTTACGGCTTCGAGATCGGCCGCCCGGCTGCCAACTTCCAGGAGGCCGTGCAGTGGCTCTACCTCGGCTACCTCGCCGCGGTCAAGGACCAGAACGGTGCCGCCATGTCCATCGGCCGCAACTCCGCGTTCCTCGACATCTACGCCGAGCGCGACCTTGCCGCCGGCAAGCTCACCGAGTCTGAGGTCCAGGAGATCATCGACCACCTGGTCATGAAGCTCCGCATGGTCAAGTTTGCCCGCACCCCCGAGTACAACGCCCTGTTCTCCGGCGACCCGCAGTGGGTCACCGAGTCCATCGGCGGCATGGGCGTCGACGGTCGCACCCTCGTCACCAAGACGAGCTTCCGCTACCTCCACACGCTCGAGAACATGGGCACCAGCCCCGAGCCGAACCTGACGGTTCTCTGGAGCACGCGTCTGCCGGAGGGCTTCAAGCGCTACTGCGCCAAGATCTCCATCACCACGAGCTCCATCCAGTACGAGAACGACGACCTCATGCGCGTCTATCACTCCGACGACTACGCCATCGCCTGCTGCGTGTCCTCCATGCGCATCGGCAAGGAGATGCAGTTCTTCGGCGCCCGCGCCAACCTCGCCAAGTGCCTCCTGTACGCGATCAACGGCGGCCGTGACGAGGTCAGCGGCGAGCAGATTGCCCCGTGCTTCCGCGCCGTCGAGGGCGACACACTCGACTACGACGACGTCATGGGCAAGTACCACGAGATGATGAAGTGGCTGGCCAGCGTGTACGTGAACTCCCTCAACGCCATTCACTACATGCACGACAAGTACTGCTACGAGGCCATCCAGATGGCGCTCCACGACGAGCACGTCCACCGTTGGTTCGCCACGGGCATCGCCGGCCTCTCCGTCGTGGCTGACTCCCTCTCTGCCATCAAGTACGCCAAGGTCCACCCGGTACGCGACGAGACCGGCCTGGTCGTTGACTACACCGTCGAGGGCGACTTCCCCAAGTACGGCAACGACGACGACCGCGTCGACATGATCGCCCACGACGTGGTGGAGGAGTTCATGCGCTATGTCCGCATGAACCCGACCTACCGCAACTCCGTGGCCACCACCTCGGTGCTGACCATCACCTCGAACGTCGTGTACGGCAAGAAGACGGGCAACACCCCCGACGGCCGTCGCGCCGGCGAGCCGTTCGCCCCGGGTGCCAACCCCATGCACCGTCGTGACACCCACGGCGCCGTCGCCTCGCTGGCCTCCGTCGCCAAGCTCCCGTTCAAGGACGCGCAGGACGGCATCTCCAACACGTTCTCCATTGTCCCGGGTGCTCTGGGCAAGGACACCAAGGTCATGTTCGACGACTGCGTGGCCTGCGGTTAGTTTGCACCACGTGCGGGGCGGACGCCGCTCGCCCCGCACACCCCCGGCAGAGCTGGGGCTTTGTTGGTTACGTAAATGCTACAATTTAAGTACCATTTATACGGTATTCGTCCGGGCAGCCGGACGTCAGAAAGGAGCCATCATGGCAGTTTCCGAAGAGCAGATCGACAACCTCGTCAACATGATCGACGGCTATGCCGAGGAGGGTGGCCACCACCTCAACGTTAACGTGTTCAACCGCGACACGCTGCTTGACGCCCAGGCTCACCCCGAGAAGTACCCGCAGCTTACGGTGCGCGTTTCCGGCTACGCGGTGAAGTTCAACTCCCTCACCAAGGAGCAGCAGGACGACGTCATCTCCCGCACGTTCCACGAGGCGATGTAAGCTTCCGCAGGAGCTCGCGCCGGCCTGGCTGGAGACCCAGCTGGGCCGGCTTTTTTGTGCGAGGGTCGCGGCTGGAACGCGCACACTGCTCCGGCCGGCTTCTTGTGCGAGGTGGCGGGTAGCGCGAGCCTCCGCAGGGCAGCGGCTACGGCGGGCCCGCCTCCGCAGAACGGCGGGCGCGGCAAGCGTGGTCCCGCAGCCGAGCCGTGGGCGGCGGTTGGCCGGCGACGCGACGCGGACAGGCCCCCGCCAGCGACGGGCGCAGATGAGAGACCAGCGAGGACGAGAAACCATGGCAGAGCAGCTAGAAAGCGTTGCGGGTAGGGTCCACTCCATCGAGACGTTTGGCACGGTCGACGGGCCGGGCACGCGTCTCGTGGTCTTCGTGCAGGGCTGTCCCATGCGCTGTGCCTACTGCCACAATCCCGATACGTGGGAGGTCGTTCCCGCAGGTGCACCTTCCGGTGACGAGGAGGGCGCGCGCCCGGGCCGGCGCGTGACGGTGGGCCACGTGCTCGAGACCTTCGAGCGCAACCGCCCTTTCTACAAGCGCGGCGGCATCACGGTGACGGGTGGCGAGCCCCTGCGTCAGCCCGAGTTTGTGGGCGCGCTCTTCGAAGCGGCGCACGCGGCGCCGAATGGCCGTATCCACACGTGCCTCGACAGCTCTGGCATCGCCTATGACCCTAAGCGCCCTGAGCGCACGGAGCGCCTGCTGGACCACACGGACCTCGTGTTGCTCGACATCAAGCACTCAGACCCCGAGGGACACCTCAAGCTCACGCGCCAGCGTCCGGACCGCATTCTCGCCTTTGGAGACGAGCTGGCGCGGAGGGGCATTCGCGTGATCATCCGCCATGTGGCGGTTCCTGGCATTACCGACACGCCTGAGGAGCTCGCGGGCGTGGGCCGCATCATCGCCAAGTGGCCCAACGTGGTGGGTCTCGACGTGTTGCCCTACCACACGATGGGCGTCAACAAGTACGAGCAGCTGGGGCTCGAGTACGCACTCGAGGGCGTTCCCGCGATGCCCATGGGCAGGGTGGGGGAGCTCCGCGACCAGATCATGGCCGCTCGCGCGGAGGCGCTTGGGAAGTAGCCTGGAGCGGGAGACGACGCGCGGCGGGATGCAACTCGTAGAGGAAATGGGTCCTCATCGGGAAATGGCCCACAACGGCAAGCAGCTCGCCCCGGGAAGTGACTCGCAGCAGTAGGGCGTCACAGCAAGAAGTGGCCCATCCCGGAAATGGCCCACAACGGCAAGCAGCTCGCCCCGGGAAGCGCTCGCGCCAGAATGCAATCCTCACCATATATGTATGAGGTTTTGTTACTTTGGCATTTCCTCCCGCCCAAGCTCTCGGTTCCCTATGCCTTTTGAGACCTAGGGTTGAGGCCCAGAATATCTAGGGGAGGGCCGCGAGAATGCGAGATTCCGGAGTTCGCCGTTCCAGTACGTTCGATGGCGGGAGCGCGAACCGGAAGGGGTGCGGTCTGAGCTGTCGGGCTCGGTCCCCTTATTCGCTTGGAGCTTCGGGGGAGGAATCACGCGACACAATTGGAGCCGCGATGGAGGACCTCCACGGCACAAGCGCACGGCACGTGGGCATGACTCGGCTGGCTTTTGACGAGGAGTTGCCTGACGAACTGCTTGGCCTCGCGCGAAGCGAGTGCTCGCCCATCGTGGACGTCTTGGGCGAGGATTGGCCATTTGGCTCGCAGGGCGAGCGCGTCTCCGTTGCTGCCGCGCCCACAGCCGAGCCGGCATCCAATGCCGCAACTCCTAACAAATTCGATGGAAAGGCGCCTTCGGGCAGCTCTGCCGCCGCCTCGGGAGACTCGGCTGAGCTTCGGGGTTTCGTCGAGCGCCTGATGTTTGAGAACGACCTTCAACGGCGGGTTATTCGCGCCATGCGCGAGGGCAAGGAGGTCTCTGAGGACTCGCTGCGCTAGGTCTCGGCTGCTTTGGCCCCTCCGTTGCCTCCTGTCTTGGGGCCGTTTGGCTCCGCACGTTTTCTCCCTCCTCCGTCTACCGTTTTGACGCCGAGCCTCGCCTCCGCCACAAGTCAGCCTCGCTACACTATGGACAATGTGGGAGGTTCTCGAACGAGCCGCCCGTCGCCTAGGCGGCGCCATACCCGGCGCCGGCCGGCCGCCGCGTGCCGACGGTCGCAATCGAGGGGGAATCACATGGACGCAAACATCAAGGAAGTCGTCGATCTCTGGAAGGCCAACGTTACCGAGGCCGATCTTGCCTCTGAGCTCGAGGAACTCACCCAGCCGGGCAATGAGGACAAGCTGAGCGACGCCTTCTATCGCAACCTTGCGTTTGGCACCGCCGGTCTCCGCGGCGTGCTGGGCGTTGGCACCAACCGCATGAACGTCTACGTGGTTGCCCAGGCCACCCAGGGCGTAGCCGATTACCTCAACGCGCACTACGAGCACCCCACGCTCGCCCTTGCGCGTGACTCCCGCCTCAAGGGCGAGGACTTCCAGAAGGTCGCTGCGGGCGTGCTGGCCGCCAACGGCATCCACGTCTACGTCTATCCCCGCATCGAGCCGGTCCCCACGCTGTCGTTTGCCGTGCGCTACCTGCACACGAGCGCCGGTATCGTGCTCACGGCCTCGCACAACCCCTCCATCTACAACGGCTACAAGGTCTACAACGACAACGGCGGCCAGATCACGGACGAGGCCGCTGCCGAGATCTCTGCCAACATCGCCAAGGCCGATCCGTTCAACGTCAAGATCATGGACTTTGACGAGGGTCTCGAGAAGGGCCTGATCGAGTGGACGCCCGAGGAGGTTCTCGACAACTTCATCGCTGCCATCAAGAAGGTCAGCGTGCCGGGCTTCAAGGCTGGCGACGACTACTCCGTGGTCTACACGCCGCTCAACGGCACCGGCATGGAGTGCGTGACCCGCATCCTCAAGGAGATTGGCGTCAACAACGTGACCGTCGTGCCCGAGCAGGCCGAGCCGGACGGCAACTTCCCCACCTGCAAGTACCCCAACCCCGAGTTCCGCGAGGCCCTCGAGCTTGGTCTCGAGCTCGCCGACAAGGTGAAGCCGAACCTGCTCGTCGCCACCGATCCGGACGCGGACCGCATGGGCACCGCCATTCCGCACGACGGCGACTACGTGTTGCTCTCCGGCAACGAGATGGGCGTTCTGCTCATGGACTGGCTGGCCACGATGGCCAAGGACAACGGCGAGGACGTCGCCCGCAAGGTTGCCGTCTCCACCATCGTCTCCTCGGCCATGCCGGACGCGCTCGCCCGTGACTGGGGCTTCGAGATGCGCCGCGTGCTGACCGGCTTCAAGTACATCGGCGACCAGATCGACCAGCTCAAGGCCGAGGGCGAGGAGGACCGCTTCCTCATGGGCTTTGAGGAGAGCTACGGCTACCTCGTGGGCACCCACGCGCGTGACAAGGACGCCATCGTTGCCACGATGCTCTGCGTTGAGATGGCCAGCTACTACGCGGCCAAGGGCATGGACCTGTACGAGGCCATGGACGCGCTCTACAAGAAGTACGGCTACTACCTGAACGCCACCGTCAACGCCTCGTTCCCGGGCGCGTCCGGCGCGGACAAGATGGCCGGCATCATGGAGGGCCTGCGCAAGAACCCGCCCACCGAGCTGGGTGGCTTCAAGGTTGTTGGCACCACGGACTACGAGGCCAACGCCGAGATGCCGCGCGTGAGCGGCCTGCAGAAGGAGGCCGCGCAGACGCTGCCGCCCGCGAACGTGATCGAGTTCCGCCTCGAAGACGACAACAAGGTTATCTTCCGTCCGTCGGGCACCGAGCCCAAGGTCAAGGCGTACCTGTTCGGCAGAGGGCGCCACGCGCGAGGAGTCCGAGGCCGTGCGCGACAAGCTGAAGGCCGCCGCCGAGGCCGTGCTTTCGTAGTTGTTGTCCGTCGGGCACCGAGCCCAAGGTCAAGGCGTACCTGTTCGGCAGAGGGCGCCACGCGCGAGGAGTCCGAGGCCGTGCGCGACAAGTCGAAGGCCACCGCCGAGGGCGTGCTTCCGTAGCTGTTGCCGGTGAGCTTTTAGCCCCTGAGCCCGCCCGCGGCGTGATTGCCGTGGGCGGGCCCTTGTTGTAGCTGTCTGTTGTGGATGCCTGTGGCGAGTGTCGCTGTCGGCAGCATCGACGCGGCTGCCATGTGTTTAAGTCCTTCGGAGTGTCTGCCGTCCCCGCTGCCACTTCTTGGCTGCGCTCCTGCTGCTCCTCCCTCCCGTCCACGAATCCCGCCGATTGCGACTCCGGGGCATGGGGCGGTGCCCCTCTGTCCAAAAATCCCTTCGATTGCGCTGCCCCCCGGTCGCGATTGGGCCTCGGCCGTCTCCCGGATGCCACCCCCGAGCTCCCCGCTCCTCCTCTGTCCACGAATCCCGCCGATTGCGACGCCCCCGGTCGCGATTGGGCCTCGGCCGTCCCCCGGATGCCACCCCCGTGCTCCCCGCTCCTCCCTCCCGTCCACGAATCCCGCCG
>NZ_CAAKON010000036.1:17750-43823 GCF_901212655.1 Olsenella uli
GAAATCCCTTCGATTGCGCTGCGGGGTCAGCTCCAGCGGGCTCTTGGACGGTCTCAAATCTCGCTAAGGGTTGGGTGCCGTCTGAACATGAAGTCCCGTGTTTGAATAACCGCAGGTGAACGCTCTGTGATAATCGAGGGTATGGAAGGCGCTTGCCATGAATCGCTGGGGCAATGGGTGAAGTTGTGCCGCAGGTGCGCAATCGCCGGCATTCCTGGACAAGCTCGCACGCTGCGGCCCGCCCCGGGGATCCTGCGTGGCGAGGGCGCTTCATGCGACCCATAACGGCCCACGCGGCACGGTGGGCCGGGTGCCGTGCGTTTGGCCCGCGCGGAGCGGCGCTCAGGCCCACGCGGCGCGGTGGGCCGGGTACCGTGCGTTTGGCGTGCCGGCGCGGCGTGTGCCGCGTGTCTGCAGCGCGAGGGCTCCCGCCACATGGCAAGCCCCAACACCTGCTGGATCGAAAGGAGGGGAACCAAAGTCGTCCATTTGGTTCCCTTTCTTTCGATCCGTGGTGGGATCCCGGATGCGCGGCGATTCCACCCCACGACGACGCCCCGAGACTCACCCCCGCTCCGTGATGCTGCCCTCCGCGTATAGTCGTAAGGAAAAGGCCGCGATGGGGGAAGGCGCATGATGGGGGAAGGCGCATGATGGGGGAGGGCGCATGATGGGGGAGGGCGCATGACGGAGCGTGAGGCAGGGCCGCAATCGATATCGGTGCTGTACGAAGACCGTTGGCTCATGGCGCTCGACAAGCCCGCAGGCATGCTCGTGCACGGGGACGGTACGGGCGCCGCCACGCTTGCGGACCTCGCTCGCGCGCACCTGCTGGACATCGCGGCCTGCTTGGGCACACAGGGAGAGCCCGACGCCGCGGCCGCCCAGCGCTCGGTCGCCGCGCAGCTCCAGCCCGTCCAGCGCCTGGACGTTGACACCACGGGCATCGTGCTCTTCTCCAAGGACAAGGCCACGCAGCCCAAGCTTGACGCGCTCGTTGCCTCCCACGACGGCATTCGGAAGCGCTACCTCGCCATGGTTCGCGGCAGGTGGCCCTGGGACGAGCGCCTCGTGGACGCTCCCGTCGCGCGCGACCGTCATGATGCGCGGCGCATGCGTGTGGCACCCAACGGCAAGCCGTCGCGCAGCCGCGTGGCCCTGCTCGCCCGCACGGGCTCGCGTGCCGCCTGCACCTCGCTTCTGCTCGTGGAGCTCGAGACGGGCCGCAAGCACCAGATTCGCGTGCACCTGTCCTCGCTCGGCTTTCCAATCCTGGGGGATGTCCTCTACGGCAATCCGACGGACCGGCGCCGCGTGACCCCGCTCATGCTCCATGCCTGGGCCGAGGACCTCACGCATCCCGTTACGGGCGTGCCGCTGGCGCTGCGCGCGCCCATGCCCGTCCGATTCACCGAGCGCTTTCCCAACGTGGAGGACCTTCTCTCGCATAGGTAAGGTTCACAACGCCTGCATCCGAGCTTCATTTTGTGCGGCTGCGACTCCCGTGGCGCACTTCCTGCTGGTACCATGGGGAACGACGAATGGACGGCCGGAACGTTTCGGTCGTAAGTGGTGCGCCTGCCACAGACGGGGAATCTCGGTGGGCGCATTGGCGTGCGGAGAGGCTTTGTCCGCGCGTCCAATTCCCGGGTACGAAGGTGCCCTCAACGGGTCGAGGCGAGGCGGCACCGCCGCTCGCCGCAACAGCTGGCGCGCCCGGCGCGCCGCAGGAGAGGAACGCTCATGCCAGGTACAATGCGCGGCGTCTACACCAACCTGACGCAGATTCGCCGAACGGTCTTCCGTGAGGTGGCGAAGCTCGCCTACAAGACGGGCGAGGAGGAGAGCAAGGACTACAGCTGGGTCGACGACCTGCCCTACGACATCCTCCCCGGTGAGACCGCGACCTACCGCGAGAGCATCTTCCTCGAGCGCGCCATCGTTGGCGAGCGCATCCGCCTGGCCATGGGCCTGCCGCTGCAGGAGGTCGACAAGCCCTCGAAGCTCTCCGACGGCGTGGCCGAGGCCGCCAAGCCCGAGACCTACTACCAGCCGCCTCTGATCAACGTCATCAAGTTTGCGTGCAACGGCTGCGAGGACAACGTCTACCGCGTCATGCCGAACGCCTGCCAGGGCTGCCTCGCCCACCCCTGCCGCGAGATCTGCCCCAAGCAGGCCATCTCCTTCAAGGACAAGAAGGCCTTCATCGACCACGAGAAGTGCATCAAGTGCGGCCGCTGCGCGAGCGTGTGCCCGTATGAGGCAATTCACCACCACGTGCGCCCCTGCTCTGCCGCCTGCGGCATGAAGGCCATCGGCTCCGACGAGCACGGCCGCGCCGACATCAACTACGAGAAGTGCGTCTCCTGCGGCCAGTGCCTCGTGAACTGCCCGTTTGGCGCCATCGCCGACAAGAGCCAGATCTTCCAGGTCATCCAGGCCATCAATGCCGGCGACGAGGTCATCGCCGAGGTGGCGCCCGCGTTCGTGGGCCAGTTTGGCGGAAAGGGCAACGTGGACAAGCTGCGCGAGGCCTTCAAGGAGCTCGGCTTCACCGGCATGGAGGAGGTTGCCCTCGGCGCCGACCTCTGCACCGTGCAGGAGGCCGAGGACTTCCTCGAGGAGGTGCCGGCCAAGATTCCGTTCATGGGCACCTCGTGCTGCCCGGCGTGGTCCGTCATGGCCAAGAAGGAGTTCCCCAAGAACGCCGAGTGCGTCTCCATGGCCCTCACGCCTATGACGCTCACCGCCCGCCTCATCCGCAAGCAGCACCCCAGCGCCAAGATCGTCTTCGTTGGCCCCTGTTCGGCCAAGAAGCTCGAGGCCATGCGCAAGAGCGTCAAGAGCGAGGTCGACTTCGTGCTCACCTTCGAGGAGATGGCGGGCATGATGGAGGCCAAGGACATCGACTACACCAAGCTCGCCGGCGAGGGCGGCGACTTTGAGGTTGCGAGCGCCGATGGCCGCGGGTTTGCCGTGGCGGGCGGCGTGGCGCAGGCCGTGGCCAACGCCATCCACCGCAAGTACCCGGACCGCGAGGTCAACATCGTCAACGCCGAGGGCCTGGACGAGTGCCGCAAGATGATGAAGGCGGCCGTGAAGGGCAAGTACAACGGCTACCTGCTCGAGGGCATGGCGTGCCCGGGCGGCTGCGTTGCCGGCGCCGGCACGCTGCAGGCCGTCAACAAGACGGCGGGTGCGGTAAAGATGTACTCCAAGAAGTCGCCGCACAAGAACGCCACGGACAACGCCTATCGCATGCTGATTCCCGAGCTTGAGCGTCCGGATGACAACATGCACGGCTCCAACATGGTGGCCGAGGTCGACGAGGCCCAGCGCGTCAAGGAGTAGGCGCTCTCGTAGGCCTTCCGGCGGCTGAGCTTGGGCGGCGCCCAAGCACAAGGCACGCAGGGCGCGTTGTAAGCGGCGCTGGCGAGCCGCTCGAGCCGGTTGATAGCAAGCTCCAAGGGGCATCCGGGTTTCCGGATGCCCCTTTTGCGTGTGGGGAGGGAACGGACATGAGCGAGCCCAAGGCGCCGCTCACGAGCGCATGCCCAAGCGCGCTGGTCCGAGCAGCGTTCAGCCCCAGCATCAACGCACCAGTAACAGAATGTGAGGATTGGCCGGCGGTCCCGCATTTCCGCGAACGGCGGCAATTTCTTGCACACGTTGTGCAATACTGCACACGCTGTGAAGAAACGTCATGGCCTTGCACGCCAGATGGCCCGATTCAGCCCGTCGTCGCGTGCGAGAAACCGCTTCCGAGGAGGCCCTTTGGAAGGGATTCTCACCAATCCCACGCCCCGGACAGACCGGCGTAGCGTCCGATCGCGCGAGCATCTGCGCGACGCCCTCGCCGCCGAGGTCCAGGCAACGGGCGACCTGACCCGCGTCACGGTCACGGCCGTCACCGAACGTGCCGGGCTTACCCGCCGCACGTTCTACTCCCACTTCCATGACATCCCAGACCTGGTGGAGGCCTGCGAGCGCGAGGCGCTCGTGGACATCCGCAGGCTCGTGGAGCGCATTGCCGCCTCTCACCTGGACCAGCTCACGGCATCTCTTGAGAGCCTGGAGCCGGCGCCCGGTGCGGAGGACCTGCTCTGCTACTTCCGGGACAACGCGACGCACCTCGCAGCTCTGCTGGGCGAGGGCGGGGACCCGGCCTTTGTCGAGAAGATCAAGGCCGTCTGCGTGGACGCCATCTCCAGCCGCGCGCTCGACGGCATCGACGCCCGGGCGCTCGGCCCCTTCTTCGACTACTACCTCGCGTTCGCCGTCTCCGCGGAGTGCGGCGTGCTGGTTCGCTGGCTGGTGGGCGGCATGCGCGAGGACGTTCGCACGATGGCGCTCATGATGACGGCGCTCATGTTCGTGCGTCCCGGCGACCTCTATGGCAAGCCGGTCGACTTCAACGTGCCCGCCTACGCGCTGACGCTCATGCAGGCAAATGCCGCCGGACACACCGCAAACGACCGAGCGGCAGCAGCTCACACCGTAAAGAACGAGGAGTCCAACCATGACTAACAACCCAGCATCCTCCAACGCCGCGCAGGCCCAGGCGGCCCACGGCATCGAGCTGGTGGAGAACGGCGCCGAGCTCAAGCCCGCCAACGTGGCGGATTTCTCGCGCTCCAAGCTGCGCCTTGGCATTGACGTGGGCTCCACCACGGTCAAGCTCTCCGTCATCGACGACCACGACCGCATCGTCTACGCCAACTATCAGCGCCACCACACCGACATCCGCGCCACGGCCAAGGACCTCTTCGAGGGCGCCAAGGCCGTCCTCGGCGACGCTCCCATGCGTGTCTCCATTACGGGCTCGGGCGGCCTTTTGCTCGCCAAGTGGCTCGGCCTCGAGTTTGTCCAGGAGGTTATCGCGAGCAAGCGTGCCGTGGAGACGCTCATCCCGCAGACCGACGTGGCCATCGAGCTCGGCGGCGAGGACGCGAAGATCATCTACTTCGACAACGGCATCGAGCAGCGCATGAACGGCACCTGCGCCGGCGGCACGGGTGCGTTCATCGACCAGATGGCGAGCCTGCTCCACACGGATGCGGGCGGCCTCAACGAGCTCGCCAAGCAGTCCACGCACATCTATCCCATCGCCAGCCGCTGCGGCGTGTTCGCCAAGTCCGACGTGCAGCCCCTCATCAACGAGGGCGCGGCCCCGGCAGACATCGCGGCCTCCATCTTCCAGGCCGTGGCCAACCAGACGGTCTCCGGCCTCGCCTGCGGCCACCCCATTCGTGGCCACGTGGCCTTCCTGGGCGGCCCGCTCCAGTACCTCTCCGAGCTGCGCCACCGCTTCTACGTGACGCTCGACCTGGACGAGGAGCACCGCATCGTTCCCAACAACGCCCACCTCTTCGTGGCCACGGGAGCCGCGCTTGCCGGCGAGTCTGACAAGCACGTCACGTTCGCCGGGGTCATCGACGCGCTTGAGAACCTGGGCGACACCCAGGGCAGCGAGGTGGAGCGCCTGGACCCGCTCTTTGCGACGCCCGCCGAGCTTGACGAGTTCCACGAGCGCCACGGCAAGCAGGTGGTTCCCAAGGGCGACCTCGCGAGCTACCGCGGCCGCGTGTTCATCGGCATCGACGCCGGCTCCACCACGATGAAGGCCGCCGTGGTGGGCGAGGGCGGCGAGCTGCTCTACACCTGGTACGGCAACAACCGCGGCGACGTCCTCGGTACGGCCCGCACCATCATGGACGACATCTACGACAAGCTGCCCGAGGGCTGCGCCATCGGCCACGTCACCACGACGGGCTACGGCGAGGCGCTGCTCATCGAGGCCCTGCGCGCAGACTCCGGCGAGATCGAGACCGTGGCGCACCTGCGCGGCGCCAAGGCCTTCGTGCCCGACGTCGAGTTCATCCTCGACATCGGCGGCCAGGACATGAAGTGCCTGCGCGTCAAGAATGGCGTCATCGAGCACATCATGCTCAACGAGGCGTGCTCCTCGGGCTGCGGCTCGTTCATCGAGAGCTTTGCGGACTCCATGGACCTCTCGGTGCAGGACTTCGCCAAGGCGGCCGTGTCTGCCAAGGCGCCGGTTGACCTGGGCAGCCGCTGCACGGTGTTCATGAACTCCCGCGTGAAGCAGGCGCAGAAGGAAGGCGCCACGGTGGGCGACATCGCCGCCGGCCTGTCCTACTCCGTCATCAAGAACGCGCTGTTCAAGGTCATCAAGATGCGCGACCCGCAGGAGATTGGCAAGTACGTGGTGGTGCAGGGCGGCACCTTCATGAGCGACGCCACGCTGCGCGCCTTCGAGAAGCTCACCGGTCGCGACGCCATCCGCCCGGACATTGCCGGCTGCATGGGCTGCTACGGCGCGGCGCTGCTCGCCCGCGACCGTGCCGGCAAGGACGGCACCTCCACGCTGCTCACGCGCGAGCAGATCGACAACCTGCAGGTGAAGCAGACCAACGCCCACTGCGGCCGCTGCTCCAACAACTGCCTGCTCACGATCAACAACTTTGGCAACGGCCGCAAGTTCATCACGGGCAACCGCTGCGAGAAGGGCGCCGGCCACAAGAAGGCAAAGGTCACCGCGCCCAACCTGTTCGCGTTCAAGAACAAGCTGTTGTTCGAGCGCCCCGTGCTGGACGCCGAGACCGCGCCGCGCGGCACGGTGGGCATCCCGCGCGCCCTCAACATGTACGAGAACTACCCGTTCTGGCACGCCTTCTTCACCGAGCTGGGCTTCTCCGTGGTGCTCTCGGACCAGTCAACCAAGAAGACGTACGAGGCGGGCATCGAGTCCATGCCGTCCGAGAGCGTGTGCTACCCGGCCAAGCTCAGCCACGGCCACATCATGAACCTGCTCAAGAAGGACCCGGACTTCATCTGGTACCCCTGCGTGCGCTGGGAGCGCCAGGAGGACGAGACGGCGGGCAACCACTACAACTGCCCCATCGTCATGAGCTACCCGCAGGCGCTGGGCCTCAACATCGACGAGCTCGCGCAACCCAACATCGAATTCCTGGACGCCTTCGTGCCCTATGACGACAAGAAGGAGCTCAAGCGCCGCCTCTATGAGCTCATCTCCGTGCAGCGCGAGAAGGACGCCGAGGAAGGCAAGGGCCGTTTCCGCGGCAAGCACATCACGCGCGCCGAGATTGACCATGCCGTGAACGTGGCCTGGGAGGCCGACCTCGAGTTCAAGGAGACCATGCGCCGCAAGGGTGACGAGACCCTGCAGTGGATCGAGGACAACGACGCGCACGGCATCGTGCTCGCCGGCCGCCCGTACCACAACGACCCCGAGATCAACCACGCCATCCCCGAGCTCGTGAACAGCTTTGGCTTCGCCATCCTCACCGAGGACTCCGTGGCGCACAAGATGCGCCCCGAGCGCCCCATCCGCGTCGTGGACCAGTGGATGTACCACAGCCGCCTCTACCGCGCGGCGCGCTTCGTGGCCAGCAGGAACGACCTGGACCTCATCCAGCTCAACAGCTTTGGCTGCGGCCTGGACGCCCTCACCACGGACCAGGTGCAGGAGATTCTCGAGGCCAGTGGCAAGATCTACACCGTGCTCAAGATCGACGAGGTGTCTAACCTGGGCGCCGCCCGCATCCGCATTCGCTCGCTCATGGCCGCCCTCAAGGAGCAGCGCGAGGAGCTGGAGCGCGAGGCCGCTGCCGGCGAGCTCAAGCCCGTGGGTCCCGTGGACGTGCGACGTGCGGACGGCTCGCTCGAGCGCGCTCGTCGCGGTCAGAACCCGCGCGTGCCGGTGTGGCGCGAGGCCAAGAGCGCCGCGTTCCACAAGGTGCGCTATACCAAGGAGATGCAGCTCGAGGGCTACACCATCCTGTGCCCGCAGATGGCGCCAATCCACTTCGAGCTCGTGGAGCAGCTGCTCAAGGGCGCGGGCTACAACGTGGTGCTGCTGCCCTCCGTTGACCGTGGCGCCGTGGACGCGGGTCTCAAGTACGTCAACAATGACATCTGCTATCCGTCCATCCTCGTGACCGGCCAGATCATGGAGGCCATCGAGAGCGGTAAGTACGACCTCTCCAAGACGGCCGTGATCATCTCGCAGACCGGCGGCGGCTGCCGCGCCACCAACTACATCGCGCTCATCCGCAAGGCCCTGCGCGACTCCGGCCACCCCGACGTGCCGGTGATCTCGCTCACCGCCGCGAGCGGCCTGGACGAGGACAACCCCGGCTTCAACATCTTCAAGCCCGACGTGGTGGTGGGCGCCGTCTACGCGCTGCTCTACGGCGACCTCATGATGCAGATGCTGCACCGCGTGCGTCCCTACGAGGCCAAGCCCGGCAGCGCCGACGCCCTCTACGACGTGTGGATGGACCGCTGCAAGAGCCAGATCGTGGGCATCAGGCGCGGTGACTTCCTGAAGCTCTGCCAGGACACGGTGGACGCCTTCGAGACACTGCCTGTGGTGCACGACCGCACGAAGCCGCGCGTGGGCGTGGTGGGCGAGATCCTCGTGAAGTTCCACCCCACGGCCAACAACCAGGTGGTGCGCGAGATCGAGGCCGAGGGCTGCGAGGCCGTGGTGCCGGGCCTGGTGGACTTCTTCCTGTTTGGCATGTCCAGCCCCAAGAACATGAAGCGCGAGCTGGGCACCAAGCTCAAAAAGCGCCTCTCGCACAACGCGGGCATCAAGATCGTGCAGTCCATGCGCGGGCCCATCAACAAGATGCTCGAGGCATCGAGCCGCTTCGAGCCGTACCCCGAGATCGACGAGCTGGCACACAAGGCCGAGCAGGTGCTCTCCCTGTGCAACACGATGGGCGAGGGCTGGCTGCTCACTGCCGAGATGTGCGACCTCATCGAGACCGGCACGCCCAACATCGTGTGCTGCTCGCCGTTTGCGTGCCTGCCCAACCACGTGGTGGGCAAGGCCGTTATCAAGCGCCTGCGCGAAATGCACCCGGAGAGCAACATCGTGGCCGTGGACTACGACCCAGGCGCGTCTGAGGTCAACCAGCTCAACCGCATCAAGCTCATGATCTCGGTGGCAAAGGAGAACTTCCGCGAGGCACGCGCCAGGGCCGCTGAGCAGGGCGGGAGCGCTGCGAACGTGCCTGCGTTCAAGCTCGAGAACCCCAATGACCCCACGCTGCACGTGGTGGCGCCCTACACCGAGGAGCCGCTGATTGCAGACCAGGAGCGCCATGGCGACCCGGATGGCTCGCGCGCCACGGGCACGGTTGGCGCCGGCGAGCCCAACGTGCTGCCACTCTCGCGCATGCAGCTGGACAAGATCGCCGCGGCAGAGGAGCGTGCGCGCCAGCGCGCGAACTCCGGCGTGACCGTGGTGCCCGAGGACGCGTGCGGCTGCGGTTCCGCCGAGGGCGACGCCTGCGGTTGCGGCTGCAGCAAGCCTGAGCTCGTCTCTGCCGGTAACCCCGCTGTCACCCGCGAGGGCAACGGCGAGTAGCCGGGACCGAGGGCCCACCGCTCGGTGAGCGGCGGGCCCTCGATTATTCTTCAGGTCTTTCGGGAATACGGGAGCGTTGCCGATGTCCTCGCTGATAGAAATCGCCAGGTCGACGGCCTGGTGGAGCAGGCCGTGGTGGGGCTTCGGCCCGGCCAGTCCGTCGTGCTGGAGTACGTGCGCACGCAGATGGACTTCTCGCTGCTGTTCCCGCACCTCATTGCAGACAATGTGCTCGTGAGCTACCACAACGCAACCCTGCGTTCGGCGGCCGAGCGCTTGCGTTACCTCGGCATCCCCGTTGTATGGCGCTACGCGGAGGTCGACCTGCAGTAGCGGCCCGTCCGCCATTCATGCCGCCCTACAGCCTCGGCATCTCGCTTACTCTTTGGGCGAGGTATGACCCCTTAATCCAGAGGTTCTGCCTGTACATCCTCACGCCATTGACGCACTCGACCTTGTCGGTGGCGTCCGCGCCAGTTCCGCGCACGAACACGACCCCCTCCGATGCCTTTGGAAAGTTCGGGGCGCTTTTCACCAGTCCCGTCTTTGGCGTGATGATGGGCATTCCGTCCTTTCGCCGTGAGACGACGTCCTTCACGCCGCCGGTTCTCACGAGCCTACGAAGCACTCGCCAAACGCGGTGCACCTCGCGTTCGATAAACTCCTCATCGAACCAGAGCCGAGCGAAGCCCTTGAATCTGTTGACACCAAACGGTGCCTCCGCGCAAGGCTCCTCGAACAGGATGAGCAGCAGCTGGTTCTGCGTGAAGTAGTCGCGGAAGGACGAGTCCTCGAAGCGCTGCTTGGGGTCTGCCAGCTCCTCGAAGTTGATGCGCAGCAGCTTCATGTCCTCCGTGCGTCCGCCCTTCGTGGTAAGGACGATGGTCTTTGGCATGAGGCCGATACGCTCGAACAGCTCAACGTCGCTCATCTTGCGTGATGCGCCACCAAACATGCGAACGACGATTCTCTCCGAAACGCCCTTGTCAATCCTTCTGGGAATCGGCAGACCATAGAGCTCGAGCAGCTCGTCGATGGTCCTGCCGGCATTTGCCCGCGTGAGGCTGTGGCACTTCGCGTCAATCTCCGAATAGGTCGAGTACTCGTCGGGAAGCTGCTCGCCCCTTCGGCCAAAGTGGGCCCGAACGAGGGATGTCACCACGCGACGCTTGAGCCTGAAGCGAGGGCGGTTAGGCCATTTGGGAGAGGTGTCCGTGTAGAGCAACTCGCGGTTGAGCTCGGATGATATGCGCGGGTACTGGCTCTGGCAGTCCTCGAAGTCACGCTGGACGGAGGCAATGAAGTCTCGAACGAGCGTCCAGTCGGCCTTGAGGATGTCGGTGTCCTCATCGCTCCACTCGTGGAACTCGAAACCCTTGATGACGAACTTGGCATAGGGAACGTCGCGTCCGGCGTAGAAGTAGTAGACGAGCAACAGGTGCTCGAGTTTTCGCCAGAAGTGGGAGGTGAGAAACTGCTCGCCCGCGATGGCCTCGGGCGAGACGGCCGTGATGGACATGGGCTCCTTGGCCTGGAACTCGTAGTCTCCCTTGTCGGTGATGATGCCGGTCGACTTGAGCTCGGTGTCCACGCCATCCACGACGAGGTCGGGGCGTTGCTTGGAGTCGGCGGGATAGCCCAAGACCGACTGCTCGATGACGTTGCCCACGAAGCCCTTGTTGCGCGCCTTGCCCTTAAGAACTCCCGCGCTGTCGACTTCCTCGAGCGTTTTGCCGATGCAGCTCGTGAGAAGGGCGATTAGCTCGTACTTTGAGAAGCTGTGGCCATCGGGTGCGCTCATGGGGCTCCTCGGTCGTTTTGCTGGGCGGCTGCAGGGCTCAACAGTAGGACAAGTCGGGCGCCTCTGCCTGTCGCGCGGCCATGGAAGGCCCGGGTGCGGCAATTGGCCCATCGATAATTTGTCCCCGATGGGGCTTACGGTTGATCCGTGGCCGTATTTGGGCCACAATATTGCACTGTTTTGTTTGGCTCGAACGGATGGGTACCAGATGGACTCCAAGGCCATGAAGGCGAGTGGGTTGAAGGTTGCCGAGCTCTTTGCGGGGGTTGGCGGGTTTCGCGTGGGCTTCGACCATGCCAACGAAGACCTGGGCCGCGATTACTTCGAGACCATCTGGGCCAACCAGTGGGAGCCACCCGGAACCCCAACCAAGCAGTTTGCCTGGCGCTGCTACGAGCGGCACTTTGGCGAGGGTTCGTGCATCTGCGAGGACATCAACAGGGTGCTGGAGGAGGCCGAGGCGGGGGGGCGCCAAATCCCCGACTTTGACCTGCTGGTGGGTGGCTTCCCCTGCCAGGACTACTCCGTGGCTCGCCCCCTCTCTCAGGCCGAGGGCATAGAGGGTAAGAAGGGCGTGCTGTGGTGGGACATCTACCACATGCTCGAGTACAAGCTCAAACACAACGCCGGCTCCAAGCCCCGCTACGTTCTGCTCGAGAACGTGGACCGCCTGCTCAAGAGCCCGGCGAGCCAGCGCGGGCGCGACTTCGCCATCATCCTGGCGTGCTTCTTCAGCCTAGGTTACTCGGTTGAGTGGCGCGTGATCAATGCGGGCGAGTTCGGCATGCCGCAGCGTCGCCGCCGCACCTATATATATGCTGAGCTCGATGCGCCGGAGTGGAACCTCGGTGCCGTCGTCCTGCGTGACGGCGTCATAGCCCAGGCCTTCCCGATGGAGTTTGGCGAGCTTGACTACCTCACGGTTGGCTCGAGCGCTTACGAGGTCTCGAACAACTTTGGCGTGGGCCGCAAGACGTCCCCCTTCCTCACGGCGGGTGCCATGCAGCACGGCAACGTCGTGACGGCAAAGGGCGTTCCGTGCTACTCCGGCCCGCAGATGACGCTGGGCGATGTCCTGGTGCCCGAGAGCGAGGTACCGGAGAGCTTCTTCATCGAGTCCGACAAGCTCGAGCGCTGGGAGTATCTCAAGGGTGGCAAGCGCGAGGAGCGCACCACGAGCGAGGGTTTCACGTACTTCTACAGCGAGGGTTCCATGGCATTTCCGGACGCGCTGGACAAGCCCTCCCGCACGATTCTCACGGGCGAGGGCGGCAAGGGCGCGTCGCGCTTCAAGCATGTGGTTCGCACGGAGAACGGCAGGCTCCGTCGCCTCGTGCCCGACGAGCTCGACCAGCTGCAGTGCTTCCCCAAGGGATGGACGGCCACGGGCATGTCAGACCATCAGCGCGCGTTCTGCATGGGCAATGCGCTCGTGACGGACATTCCGCGTCGCATTGGTGTTTCGATTGCGAGGCGTGTGAGGTAGGCCGAATCTCCGGCGCGTCGTCCTCGCTATCATGTACCCCGCCGTATCTATCCCCGACCTGAGAGCGAGCGTCCCATGATTGGCGACCTTGGCTATTCCCTTACCTCTGACGTACTGCGTGAGATGGGCCCCGAGCGGCGTCGTTCGATGGCGGCCGATGTGGCCGAATGCGTGCTCGGCGCCATTGCGCGCCCCTATCCCTGCTCCGAGATCCAGACCCTCACCTGCGATGAGGACCTCAGCCTGCCACGCGAGCGCTACCGCGTGTTCCATGGCTCGTTCGACTGGCATTCCTGCGTGCACTCGCACTGGTGCCTCGTGCGGCTGGCGTCGCAGGAGGGTCTGCTCGCGCCGGAGCTTTGCGAGCGCGTAATTGCCCGACTCAGCACGAGCTTCTCGCCCGAGCTGCTTGCCGAGGAGGCGCGTACCTGGGCAGAGCGGCTTCCGGCACACGAGGAGCGCCCCTACGGCCATACCTGGCTGCTGGTGCTCGATGCCGAGCTGGGTCGCGTGGCTTCTGAAGGCGGCCCGCTCTCTGTGCAGGCCGCGACCTGGCGCGAGGCGCTTGCGCCCATGACGGCGGAGATGACCCGTCGTGTGCGCGAGTGGGTGGCCGGCCTTGCGCTGCCGGTTCGCTCGGGCCTGCACTCGGACACGGGCTGGTCGCTCGCCATGGCCTGGGATTGGGCCCAGGCGGTGGAGGACAACGCGCTGGCGGAAGCCGTGCGTGCCGCAGCGTTGCGCGTGTTCGGGCACGATGTCAACGCGCCCGTGGCCTACGAGCCGCAGGGTCAGACCTTCACCTCCTCGATCCTGAACGAGGCGGCCGCAATGGCGCGCGTACTCGAGGCGGGGGAGTACGAGGCGTGGCTGCGTGGCTTCCTGCCGCAGGCGTTTGGTGGGTCGCCCTCTGCCGTCGCGCCCCTGCTCGCAGACCTGCCGGGAACGTGGGACGGCGAGAACTACTTCGGCGTCCACGAGGTGGCCCTGCCCTTCTCGCGTGCCATCGCCGCGCGCGACGCCGCGGCGCCCCTGCCGGCTGGCAGCGAGGCGCAGGCGTACCTCGCGGCCCAGGCCTCGCGCTGGATGCGCCAGGGCGCGGAGGGCCTCACCCTGGATGGCTATCTGGCAGACCACTGGGTCGGCAGCTTCGTGGCGGCTTCGTTGGTGAGGTAGCGGACGGGGCCCGGCACAGCCGAGCTAGACGCAGACGGAGAGGTGCGGTAGGGGCCGGAGCACATGTGCCTGCCAATTGCCGCACGCGATTGAGGTCGGTGAATGGCGCATGGGTTGCCGAGTAGCGTCATTTGTATGGCCGGCCCGGGCTCCCGAAGGAGCCTGGGGATGCGCAAGAGGTTGGGCTGCCAGGATAAGTTATGAAGACATCTCCACAATCGCAGCTTCTCGTTGACCTATCGCATTTGAGCGCGTATATTACTTTCTCGCGCTGAGGCGCACACAACATATTGCGGGGTGGAGCAGTCTGGTAGCTCGTCGGGCTCATAACCCGAAGGTCGTAGGTTCAAATCCTGCCCCCGCGACCAAATTCTTTACGCCTGAACTGGTAAAACAGTTCAGGCGTTTTTCTTTTATCTGCTGCTGAAAACGGGCGACCGTGTAGGTGTCCACGGGCGACCGTGTGGATATCCGTGTATGTATCGGCGTGATATAGCGTGCTTTTGCGTGATACCCAGTGAAAGCGGCTTAGCGTTGCGTGCTCTCTACCAAACAAACTGCCGAAGCCTCTAAAACAGCTTTATAGTTGCCCCTTTGGCCCACATTGACAACGTACGGAAACGCGCAAATACTCACGCATGTCAAACTTTGGCAAAAGGCAAATTTGGGAAGAGGGAACGCACGGTGGAAGTGCTGGTTGTTGGCAATACCGCATATGTCGATGACGACTTCTGTGCCAAGGCGTTTCCCGGTGACCGTGTGCAGGTCGTGGCGGCCAACGAAGCGCGCCGCGACGGGTCGTCGCCCTATGCGTCTTGGAAAGAGCTGATGAAGCACCTGGACCAGGCTTACGAATTCGACCGCGTGGTCTACCTTTCTGCCTATCTCACGCCATATACCGAGGTTGTTGGCGACATCGAGCTGCTGCGCTCCGTTATTCGAGCTTGCATGGGTCACCAGGTCCAGCTGTTGTTTGCGACTGGCCCCATGGGAGCGGACGGTGCGGTGGAGCCCGTGGGACAAACCGGCAAGGGCATCATTGCCCGTGCGGCCAACGACCTGTGCCACTACTATGCGGCCCACGACGGCATCCAGGTCAAGATCCTGCGCGTGCCGTACCTGTACACCGCCTCGCCCACGCTGGAGGACCCTTTTTTGGCCGCGCTGTTCGAGGTGTGCTCGCAAGGCTCCGTTATCCTGAGGGGTGGGGCGGGCTCGCCGCTCGGCGCCCTCTGCGCCGAGGAGCTGGCCGTTCTGGTGCGTCGCATCTTCGACAGCTGGGATGCCACTTTCGAGGAGCTCGAGGTCCCGGATAGCTTTGCCCACACAGTGGGCGACCTGGGCGAGGCGCTCAAGGGCTTGTTCCCGGGGCTCGACATTAGCTACAGCGAGGACGTCTCCGTCTCCAGTGCACCGAGCGATACCGTCCGCACGCGCTACGGGTGGTTCCAGCGCTATGACGTGCTTCGTGATCTTTCGACCATACACGCTCACTGGGAGCAGGTTCGCGCGGGCAAGCGCCATCCGCTGCGTGCCGCCATCGACCGCATGCGCGAGCGGACGCTGCCCATCAAATGCCTAGAGACCGCGCTGGCCTGGGTCCTCTTTGAGGGTCTTGAGCTGGTGTGTTCGCAGTCTGCTCAGCTCAACGTTCTCGACTACCGCCTGCTGTATGTGGTGCTGATCGGCACGCTATATGGGCTTGATTTTGGCCTGGTCGCGGCATTGCTGGCGTCGGTGGGCCTGGCGGCGAGCTACTTTACCTAGTACGACCTCACCTTTCAGGGTCTGTTCTACGAGCCCTCTAACTGGCTGCCGTTTACCGCGTACTTTTTGGTGGGCGCCGTGTGCGGCTACGTGCAGCTGCGCAACAGCGAGGCGCTTAAGGTGGAGCGCGACGCGAACGAACTCATTCGAAATCGCAACGATTATCTTACCCGGCTCTATCGCGACGCCGTGGAGGACAAGCGCGCCTACAAGCGCCAGATCGTGGGAAGTCACGACAGCTTTGGCAAGTTTTTCGCCGTGGCGCAGGAGCTCGACGTGCTCAACCCGCGCGACATCTTCCGCAAGTGCTGCGAGCTGCTGGGCGAGCTTTTGGAGAACGACTCGGTGACGATCTATTGCGTCGCGGGCGGGTCGCGTGTGCGCCTGGTTGCGGCGAGTCCGGAGATTGCGTTCGATGTCGCCCGCTCGCTCTCGCTGCAAGAGTTCGAGCCCATTTTTGAGGGCGCGCGCTCGGGGCTGTGGGTCAACCGTGCGCTGACGCCGGGGCTCCCCATGTTTGGTTACATCGTCGAGCACGACGGGGCGCCTACGGTCCTGATTTTTGTGCGTGACCTGGCCGAGAGCCAAATGACGCTGTACCACCAAAACATCTTCCGCATTTTGTGCGGGCTGGTTGAACGCGCGCTGGTCCGTGCCTTTGATTACGAGGCCGTGACGCAGGAAAAGCGCTGCATAACGGGTACACGCGTGCTCAAGCAGGAGCCCTTTGCCCGGGAACTCGCAGCGGAGCAGGCGCTGCGCGACAACAAAATGGGGAGCTATTTGCTCCTGCGTGTGGTGCCGGGCACAGAGCCCGTGGGAGAGCTCGTCGGGACCATTGGTTCGGCGATTCGCGAGAGCGATGCGGCGGGGGTGGGCGATGGGGACACGCTCTACCTGCTCATGCGCCAAGCCCGCGATGAGGACCTGTGCGTAATTAGAGAACGCTTGGCAGCCAAGCAGATTGTCGTTGAGCCTGTTGATGGCGAGGGTGTTGTGGCGCTGTTGCAGCGCATCGCCCCTGCCGACCACGCCGACGAGGGAGATGTCGCTTGATCTCGCTTGTCGTTTCTGCAGCGCTGCTGCTGATCCATGCGCTGGTATGCCTCGTGCTGTGGACCCTCATGAAGCGGGGCCTGCTCCCGGTGCGCGGCCATATGCTCGCTGTTATGGTACTCGTGCCCCTGTGGGGTCCGCTGCTGGTGGTACTGCTATGCGCCCGAAGCTTGGTGTTTGGTGACGCGCTCAAGGACAGCACGCTGGAGTCGCTGCGCATTACTGATGACCTGCATCGCAGCATGTTGGTGCGGGGCCGCGAGGACGATGCCGGCGTGGTGCCGCTCGAGGAGGCACTGATCGTCAACGACCCGGGCGATCGCCGGCGCCTGATACTCTCCGTGCTCACCGAGGACCCGGATGTGTATCTGGCGCAGCTGCAGGCCGCCAAGCTCAACGACGATGTGGAGGTCGCGCACTATGCCGCGACGGCCGTGGCACAGATCTCCAAGGAGTCCGACCTTAAATTGCAGCAGCTGGAACGTGCCTTTAAGGCCGACCCGAATGCGCATAACCTCATCGCATACTGCGATTTTCTTGGTGAATACTTGGACTCGGGTTTGGCCAAGGGCCGCGTGGCTCAGATTCAGCGCCAGCAGTATGCGCGTCTGCTTGCTCGTCGCTGTAATCGCGAAGACTCCTTTGAGCTGCGCATTCGATATGCCGCGGCCCTGGCCAACACCGGACAGATCGATGAGGCGCAGGCCGTGACAAGCCAGCTGTTGCTTGACGCGCCCGAGAAACAGGACGTTTGGATGCTCTGCCTTCGTCTTGCCGTGATGCGTCGCGACGGTGACGAGATTCGCCACTTGATCGATGCGATCGACAAACAACATGTGTATTTGAACGCCAAGAACCGCGAGGAACTGGCATTTTGGCGCGACGGGGAGGAGGCCCGATGAGCGTAGTGAACCGTATTCGCGACCATGCCGGCCGCTTCCGCTGGATGGGCCTGTTTGTGGTGTGGGCGGCCTTTATTGCCATGGCTGCCGTGCTGTTTATCGAGCGCGCCGGTGTGCAGTACAGCGCCTGGCAGCACAAGTTGGGCATGCTTGCCGCCAACGACGCGGTGCCGGCCTCCTCGGCAATCTTTGGCCAAAAGCCAACGTGCCTGGTCATTACCGACTCGGGCCAAGCTGGTGTTGACGACGTTAAACGCCAGTTCGACCAGATTTTGTTGGACATGAAAATCGCCCACCGCGATGTGGATATCGCCAGCGACGGCGTGGACGCGATCCCCTCGCTCACTTCGTTCGATCGCGTGATATTGCTCATGCCGTCGCTCGATGGGCTCGGTACGCACTTGACCGACATTATGAGTTGGGTGAGCGCCGGTGGTTCGCTCATGCTGGGCATGACGCCGGATAACACCAGCTACCTGCAGGCCGTTGCCCCCAAGCTGGGTATCGATACCATGGGCTACGACTATGTGACGGCCGAGAGCATCGTCCCGAGCAAGGACTTTATGATTGGCGGCGGCCAACGCTATGAGTTGTCGAACCCCTTCGATTCATCGCTTTCCATCTCGCTGCGCGAGACGGCTCGCGTGTGGGCGACGACCGGCGATGCGGGCGCTCCGCTCATTTGGTCGAATGATTGCGGCAGCGGGCATACCGTGGTGTGCAATATCGGCATCTACGACAAGGTTATGCGTGGCTTTTACGCCGCGGCGATCAGCCTGCTGGGCGATGCCACAGCCTATCCGGTCATCAACAGCGCCGTGTTCTACCTCGACGACTTCCCCAGTCCCATACCCTCGGGCGACGGTACCTACGTCAAGCGCGACTACGGCCTTTCCACCGCCGACTTTTACGCCAAGGTTTGGTGGCCCGATCTGCAAAAGCTCGCGCAAAAATACGACATTCGCTTTACCGGCGTGATGATCGAGAACTACGAGGACGCGGTTGACCAGACTGAACCCGCGCGCCAGGCCGATACCACGCAGTTCCGCTACTTTGGCGGCATGCTGCTGCAGATGGGTGGCGAGCTGGGCTTTCATGGCTACAACCACCAGCCGCTGGCACTCTCGTACACCGATTACGGCAATCTGTACGACTATAAGACCTGGAAGAACAAGGAGACGCTCGTTGCTGCACTCGACGAGCTGATCGCCTTCCAGGACGACGTGCTGCCCAATGCCCATGGCTCGGTCTACGTGCCGCCGTCGAATATCCTTTCGGCCCGCGCTCGCAAGATTATCGGCACCGACGTTCCGCGCATCAAGACCATCGCCAGTACGTATTTTGAGGACGGCACCGACCTGCCGTACGTGCAGGAGTTTGGCGTGGCGAGCGATGGCATTGTGGAGCAGCCGCGTATTGTCTCGGGCGGCATGGTCGACAACGCCTATATGCGCCTGGCCGCCGTGTCCGAGCTCAACATGCACTACGTGAGCACGCACTTTATGCACCCGGATGACCTGCTTGACCCCGACCGCGGCGCCAGGCAAGGTTGGGAGGCCTACAAGGGCGGCCTGGTGGACTACCTGGATTGGCTCAGTGCCGCGGCTCCCGACCTGCGCAGCCAGACGGCCTCGGAGTGCTCGGGCGCGATTCAGCGCTTCTCGTCGGTGACGGTGGACGTGGATGCGAGCGAGGACGCCTGGACCGTGACGCTCGGCAACTTTTACGACGAGGCGTGGCTCATGTTCCGCGCCAACGATGGCGTGCCGGGGGCGGTCTCGGGCGGCGAGCTGACGCACCTAACGGGCAATCTGTACCTGCTCAAGGCAAACGACAAGACGGTGACGATCGAGCGCAAGGAGGGTGGCGATCGATGAGAATCTGCTTGGTGCTCGAGGGTTGCTACCCCTATGTGCACGGCGGCGTTTCCACCTGGATGCACGGCTACATTACGGCCATGCCCGAGCACGAGTTTGTGCTGTGGGTGATTGGCGCCCACGCCGAGGATCGCGGTAAGTTTGTCTACGAGCTGCCCGATAACGTCGTCGAGGTGCGCGAGGTGTTCCTGGACGACGCGCTGCGTCTCTCGGGCGAGCAGCGCGAGGCCAGCTTTGACGACCGCGAGCGTGAGGCGCTGCGCCGCCTGGTGTCGCTGTCCAATCCGGACTGGGACGTGCTCTTCGAAATCTTCCAGCGCCGCCGCGTGCATCCGCTCTCGTTTTTGCAGAGCCGTACGTTTATGGACATCTTCCGCGATGTGTGCCTGGCGGAGTACCCCTACATTCCCTTTGCGGACGCCTTCCACACCATGCGCTCCATGCTGCTGCCGGTGCTCTACCTGTCGGGCAGCGAGGTGCCGGTGGCAGACGTGTACCACGCCATATCGACCGGTTACGGCGGCCTGCTGGCAAGCCTGGGATCCAGCATGAACGACGCGCCGGCACTGCTCACTGAGCACGGCATTTACACCCGCGAGCGCGAGGAGGAGATCATCCGCGCCGACTGGGTGGTGCCGTCGTTTAAGGACCGCTGGATTCGCTTTTTCTACATGCTGTCCGAGGAGATTTATCGTCGCGCCTTTCGCGTGACGAGCCTGTTCCACAATGCGCGCAAGACGCAGATCGACATGGGCTGCGACGCGGCCAAGTGCTTCGTCATCCCCAACGGCATTCAGTTTGATCGCTTTAAGGACATTCCGCTTAAGCCCGACGATGGCTGGGTGGACATTGGCGCGGTGGTGCGTCTGGCGCCCATCAAGGACGTCAAGACCATGATCTACGCCTTCTTTGAGCTGCATGAGCGCCTGCCAAAGGTGCGCCTGCACATTATGGGCGGCGTGGATGACGAAGAATACGGCGCCGAGTGCCATGCGCTGGTGGAGACCCTGGGCGTGCGCGACCTGATCTTTACCGGCCGCGTGGACGTGGTCGAGTACATGCAAAAGCTCGACTTCACCATCTTGACGAGCATCTCCGAGGGCCAGCCCCTGAGCGTGCTGGAGTCGCTGGCCGCCCGTCGTCCCTGCGTGACAACCGAGGTGGGCTGCTGCCGCGAGCTGCTGGAAGGCGCCCTCGGCGATGACTTTGGCGTGGCCGGCTTTGTGAGCCCACCCATGTATCGCGAGGGCTTGGCCGATGCCATGGAACGCATGTGCGCGAGCCGTGCCCGCCGCCTGGAGATGGGGGAGCGTGGCCAGCGTCGCGTGGCGACCTATTACCTGCACGAGCAGATGCTCGCCAACTACCGCGCGCTCTACGACGAGACGGCTCGCGCGCATGACCTGCCGCGGAAGGAGGGGTAGCCCATGGCCGGAATTGGATTTGAGCTCAAGCGCCTGTTTAAGCGCAAGGGCCTCTTTGCCACCATGCGCGCCTATGGCTACGCCGGCATCGTGTGCACGGGTCCCATGCTGCTGGGCGTGCTGCTGCAGGTGGGCATTCTGGTGCTGTGCGACCTGTGGGGCATCGGTCCCGCCAACCAGGATCTGCTGGTGTGCATGGTGACCTATACGCTGCTGGCGTCGCTTACGCTCACGAGCTTTTTCTCCATGCCCGTCACGCGCTTTTTGGCCGACATGCTGTTTGCCGAGCGCGAGGAGGAGGTCCTGCCTTCGTTTTGGGGCTCTAACGCCATCATGCTGGTCGTGGGTACAGCGCTCTATGGCATCTTCTTGCTGTTCTCGGGCGCCACGCTGCTGCAGGGGCTGCTGTGCCTGTGGCTGTTCAACATTATGATCGTCAACTGGAACGGCATGAGCTACCTCACCGCCATCAAAGACTACCGCGGTATTCTGTGCAGCTTTGCGGCTGCCATTGGCGTGGCGTGCGCATGCGCCCTGTGCGCGCTGGCGCTGGGCCTGCCGCCGGTCGAGGGCCTGCTGGCGTCGATCGCCCTGGGCTACGGCGTCATGCTCGCTTGGGACGTGGTGCTACTGTACCGGTATTATCCGCAGAGCAATCGCAGCCCCTGGCTCTTTTTGCAGTGGCTCGACCAGTTTTTGCCGCTGGCGCTCACGGGTCTGTTTACCAACCTGGGGCTCTTTGCGCACTTGGTGATTATTTGGGCCGGTCCCATCGGCGTGCAGGTCAAGGGCTTGTTTTACGGTGCGCCCTATCACGACGTGCCGGCGCTCATCGCGTTTTTGACGATACTTGTCACGACCGTCAACTTTGTGGTGTCGGTCGAGGTGAATTTCTATCCGCGCTACCGCGACTACTACAGCCTGTTCAACGACGGCGGCGTAGTGGGCGACATTATGGTGGCCGAGGAGGAGATGCTCTCCACGCTCAATCGCGAGCTACGCTTTTGCGCGCTCAAGCAGCTGTTTGTGACGGCGGCGGTGATCTCGCTCGAGACCACGGTGCTCTCGGCCCTGCCGTTGGGCTTTAACAACCTTATGCACGGGTATTTCCGCACGTTATGCGTGGCCTATGGCCTGTATGCCGTGGGCAATACGGTGATGCTCATCTTGCTGTACTTTACCGACTACAAGGGGGCCGTGCTGGCCTCGGGCCTGTTTGCCGGTGTGGCCGGGCTGGCGACCGTCGTGTCGCTGTTTTTTCCGCAGCAGTTCTACGGCTTTGGCTTCTTGTTGGGTGCGGCGGTGTTTTTTGTCGTGTCACTGCTGCGGCTCGACACCTATACTGCCACCTTGCCGTACCGTGTCCTGAGCCGGCAGCCCATTGTGGCGACCGACAAGGTTGGCTGGTTTACCGAGCTGGGCCGACTGCTCGACCATGCCGAGCAGCGCTATGAGGAGAACCGCGAGGGCAGTGAGTCGCACGGCGCATTTGGGCGCGCGGTGGTCCGCGTGTATCGCAACCACTGGGGAGGTCCTGATGACCGATAGGATGATATCTCGTCGTCGCCTGATTGAGGTGGCTGCCGGCATGCTGTTGCTTTCGAGCTGCTCTGCGCAGGACGATTCCTCGACCAAAAAGGCCAAGAAGCAGGGCGAGATTAAAAAGGCCGAGGTGTCCGACCAGTCCAAGCACCTGCGCGATAGGGACGAGCTGTACGAGGTCTACGACGACTCGGGCATTGTGACCATGTACCTGACGGTCTCGCGCGGCAACAGCCCCGAGAACACCGACCATAGCTGGGCCGAGATCAACACGTACTCGGTCTACGACTACGCCGACATGGGTGTGACGCGCTACCAGGTTATGGGCTTGTTGCAGCCGGGCGACGATAAGGGCCCGGTGGCCGGCGAGGTGGGCTATGGCGAGGAAGCGCCCAACGCCACCGTGCAGGTGCGCGGCCAAACGTCGAGTACCTACACGCAAAAGAACTACAAGGTGGAACTCAAAAAGGGCAAGGGCGCCTGGCGTCAGCAGCGCTCCATTGCGCTCAACAAGCATATGGGCGAGGGTATGCGCTTTCGCAACAAGATGGCCTATGACCTTATTCGCGGCATTCCCCAGATGATGGGCCTGCGCACGCAGTTTGTACATCTGTGGGTGTGCGACCAGACCGAAAAGTCCAACGACACCTTCGAGGACTACGGACTGTTTACCCAGGTGGAACAGCTCAACAAGACGGCGTTGAAGGCACACGGGCTCGATAAGAGCGGGCATCTGTACAAGGTGAACAGCTTCGATTTCCATCGCTACAAGCAGACGATTAAGCTTGCCGATGACCCCGACTACAATCAGGCCGACTTCGAGGGCATGCTCGAAATCAAGGGCGATTCGAACCACACCAAGCTCATCGAGATGCTCGACGCGCTCAACGACGAATCGCAAGAGATCGACGACGTGCTCGACACTTACTTTGATGCCGAGAACCTGGCCTATTGGATGGCGTTTCAGATTCTGACGGGCAACTGCGATACGCAGAACCGCAACTGCTATCTGTACAGCCCGCTCAATTCCAACGTTTGGTACTTCCTGGACTGGGATAACGATGGCATGCTGCGCAAGCTCGAGCTGTCACTTACTGGGTTCTCGGACTACGCCAGCTGGGAGCGCGGCGTAAGCAACTATTGGGGCAACGTGCTGTTTAACCGCGCGCTGCGCAGCAAGTCGTTCCGCAGCGAGCTCGACCACGCCGTCGAGGACCTGCGCTCGTATCTGACCGAGGAGCGACTGTCCAAGATGGTCGAGCACTATCGTGAGGTCACCGAGCCGCTGGTGTTTGCGTCGCCCGATATCGCTAACCTGCCTGTGACCAAGGACGAATACGAGCAGATTGCCGCGGCGATTCCGGCCGAGGTCGAGGAGAACTACAAGAGCTATCGCGAGAGCTTTAAGAAGCCTATGCCGTTCTATATTGGCATTCCGCAGATCGAAAATAGCAAGCTGCGCATCGGTTGGGATACCTCCTACGATTTTGAGGCGCGTGACATTCGCTACACCGTGGAGCTCGCGCGCGACTACACCATCAACGATGTGGTCTTTAAGGCCGAGGACGTACTGCTGCCCGAGGTGACCTGTGATGCGCCCAATGCCGGCCAGTATTTTGTGCGCGTGCGCGCCACCAATGCGGACGGCTATACGCAGGATGCGTTTGACTACTACGTGACTGACGACGGCAAACAGTACGGCATACTGTGCTTCTACGTGCAGGACGGCGGCAAGGTCGTGGGGGATACGTATGAGGAGGGCTAGCGCGCTGCTTGAGCTCCTGGCGGCTCCGCCCGCACGCACCGCGCAGGAGCGCTATCGTCACGAGCTCAAATACCTTATCAACGAGGGCGAGCATGCCGCACTGGCCTGCCGCATGGCGCCGGTCTTTAAACTGGATAAGCATGCGCAGGCGGGTGGCTATACCATCCGCAGCCTGTACTTTGATGATTACCGCAACTCGGCGTACGAGGAAAAGGACGCTGGCGTTCTCATGCGCAAAAAGTATCGCGTGCGCATCTATAACGGCAACGACAAGGTGATTAAGCTCGAGCGCAAAAAGAAGTACGGCAGCTGGATCTACAAGGAGGACGCGCCGCTCACCCGCGACGAGTTCGAGCTCATTCTGGCGGGCGACTACGACTTTTTGCTGCGCAGTCCGCACCAGTTATGTCGCGAGTTCTACATCGAGTGCATCTGCAACACGATGCGGCCGCGGACCATCGTGGACTACGAGCGCGAGCCATGGGTGATGGACGAGGGCACGGTGCGCATTACGTTTGATAGCAATGTGCGCGCCGCGGTGGGAAGCTTCGATATCTTTGACCCAACGCTGCCCGCGCTGCCGGTGCTAGAACCTGGCAAGCTGGTGATGGAGGTCAAGTTTACGGAGTTTTGCCCGCAGCTGGTGCGCGATATGGTGCCACCGGGCGCCGCAGAGCTCACGGCGGTCTCCAAGTACTGCCTGTGCTACGAAAAGACCGCCTACCTGCGCGGATTTGATTATTGGAATCGGTCTTTGGGAACCGAGGGGATACTTAGCCATGAGCACCAGGGACTTTATTAAGAACTCCGTTCTGGAGGCGTTTGGTCAGGTCGACCCTGCTAAGATCGGCCTGTCGCTGTTCGTGGCGCTTGCCATGGGTATTTTGATCTACCACGTATACAAGCGTTTCTTTACGGGCGTGGTGTACTCGCGCAGCTTTGCCGTGACGCTCGTGGGCATGTGCGTGCTCACCTGCATGGTGACGCTCGCAATCTCGACCAACGTGGTCATCTCGCTCGGTATGGTGGGTGCTTTGTCGATCGTGCGTTACCGTACGGCGGTCAAGGACCCGCTCGACCTGTTGTATCTGTTCTGGGCCATTACCACGGGCATTACGGCGGGCGCCGGTATGTATGCGCTCGTGGGGCTTACTGCCGTGGTGATCGTGGCGATGATCGCGGGCTTTGCGGCGCACCAGGACAAGGCTCGCGTGTACATGATGGTGATTCACTATACGGGCCAGACCACGGGCGACGATATCGTGCGTGCCTTTGGCCGCACCAAGTTCACGGTGAAGTCCAAGACCATGCGCGGCGACAAGGTGGAGATGGCCGTCGAGGTGTTCTCGGACGGCGTTGACATGCCCTATGCGGACGCGATCCGTGCGCTCGACGGCGTAGAGGACCTCACGCTCATCCAATACAACGGCGAATACCATGGGTAAGATGGCATAGCTTTTTTGAGCTGGTCTTCGCCCGGGTCTAATGGGCCATTACCTGCTTTGCGCCATTAACGGAAGTGAAATCCAATACAATTCCGTAAGAACAAACGAAATGATGCCGAGCATCAAGGAGCGGACATCTGGCCAGGCATCACATACGAGACATGCGCCTGGAAGCGCGACCCCGACGACCTGGCGCTCATCCCCAAGAGCCGCAGGCACAAGATGCTGCCGACCTACGAGGCGGCGGTTCCCGCCAGCGTCGCCGACCGTGCGGCCCGCAATCTTATCGAAACCGCTTGCGAGCGGGGTATCCTCGCGAGGATGGGGAACGCGAGGCGAGGTGCTTTCGATTAGGCTTCCGGCCTGATCGCCGTGCTCGAGGAGGCCTCTCGCAAGAAGAGCTGGCCATAA
>NZ_CAAKON010000037.1 GCF_901212655.1 Olsenella uli
TCCCCGACGGCTAGTCGTTTAAGAACGTCCCCGATGACTACCTTTAGAAACCCGGAAAAACTGCGTGCTGCGGCGATTTGGACCAGGAAAAGCTGCGCGAAACGCCAAAATAGACCCTGAAAAGCTGCAAATTTCTCTAGAATAGACCCCGAAAAGCTGCAAACCGCTGGTAGACAGGTGTATAGGGTGCTAAAGCGAAAGATGCTCGAAACGCTTCGGGCGTGGAGGGCGAGCAAGGGTGTGGAGTGCCTGCTCATCAAGGGGGCTCGGCAGGTTGGAAAATCGTATATAGTCGCCGAGTTTGGGCACCTCGATTACGAGAGCTTCGTGTCCATCGACTTCATCGAGTCCCCGGAGCTCAAGGAAGTTTTCGACGGACCGCTCGATGCCGATACAATCTACCGGCAGATCTCCCTCGTTGTCCCGGGCGCGCGGTTCGTCCCTGGCAAAACGCTCATCTTTCTTGATGAGATTCAAGAATGCCCCGCCGCGCGCGCCGCGCTCAAGTACCTTGCGCTCGACGGCAGGTGCGATGTGGTGGCCTCGGGGTCGCTTCTGGGCATTCGCTTCAAGGAGGAGGCGGCCAAGGCATCCGTGCCCGTTGGCTACGAGCGCGAGATCGCCATGGGGCCCCTCGACTTCGAGGAGTACCTATGGGCGCGCGGTTACGACGCGGAGTCTATCGAGGTCCTTCGCGGCTTCTTCGAGTCGCGCGAGCCGGTTCCCTCCGCCGTTAATCAAAAGATGATGCAGATGCTGCGCGAATACCTTGCCGTTGGCGGAATGCCCGCGGTGGTGAGCGCGTTTGTGGAATCGAACAGCTTCGCTATTGCCCACGACGAGCAACGCAGCCTTTTGGCATCGTATCTGGACGACGTAGCCCGATACGCCGAAGCCCCCGAGCGGGTGCGCGCACGAGCGTGCTTCGAATCGCTTCCGCGCCAGCTTGCAAAGGAAAATACAAAATTCCAGTACTCCGTGGTGGAGAGCAGGGGAACGGCGCGCAAGTTTGGGTCATCCGTGGACTGGCTCGTGGGGGCGGGTATGGTTCGCAGGTGCCAATGCGTGACCGCGCCGCAGTTTCCGCTTGCGGCATACGAGGACGGATCGAAATTCCGCCTTTACGCTGCCGATACGGGTGTGCTCATGGCCATGTACGGCTTCGAAATGCTGGAAGCGGTGGTGAACAACAAGCTCACGGGCCCCATGAAGGGCGGCCTCTACGAGAACCTAATCGCATGCATGCTTGCGGCCAAGGGCGTGCCCCTTCGTTACTGGAGGTCGCAGAAGGGTGATCGGGAGATCGAGTTCGTTACGGACTCGTCCGACGCGAGCGTTGTCCCCGTTGAGGTAAAGGCGTCTCGCGGGTCGACGGTCTCCCTCAACGATATGCTCGAGCGCCCCGATGTAAGCCTGGGGTACAAGCTGATTGACGGCAACGTTGGCCAAGATGGCAAAAAGGTAACGCTTCCGTTGTACATGGCCATGTTCTTGGGATAGTGCCTGACAATACATAGTCATTGGGGACGTTCTTTAACGACTAGTCAAAGGGGACACTCTTTCGGCGCTTAGGGACGTTCCTTTCCTGCCGGCACTTGGGGACGCAGTTCACTCGCCCGGCTGTGAAAACTGTCCCCGACGGCTAGTCGTTTAAGAAC
>NZ_CAAKON010000038.1 GCF_901212655.1 Olsenella uli
GTAAACAACGTCATGGCACGCAACAGCTAGGCTGGGGGGTCGCCTCGCCCGGTGCATAAAGAAAAAGGGCCGCCGAGGCGACCCTTGGGCATTGCTGTTTGCTCGAACTTAGGAGCGGGCGAGCTTGCCGGACTTGAGGCACGTGGAGCAGACGTTCATCTTCTGCTTGTGGCCGTTGAGAACGACGGTCACGTGCTGGATGTTCGGACGGAACTTGCGGTTGGTGACGCGGTGCGAGTGGCTGATCGAACGACCGGCGACGGCGTGCTTGCCGCAGATAGCGCAAACCTTAGACATTGTTGTAGACCTCCATGTAAGCGGCGCTCTGATGCGGCCGCCCTCGACACATAGCCGAATCAGAATAACACAGCTCGGAGTGGGTGCAAGAGAATTTATGCGAGATGTTGTGTCCAAGCTGTGAAGGTTCCCCCATGCGATGGGCTTCAGTATAGCCAAGCCAGGCGCGGATATACTGCCTAACACTAGAAGCTAATACTAGAAGGTATTTGGAGGGATCAGATGGAGCACGAACGTACGTCTCCGACAGCGGATAGCTCCCAGGCATCGGCCGAGCTGCACGAGCTTGCTCGCCGCCTCATGAGGCTGGCATGCGAGTTGGGCTCTTTTAAGTCGGCACATGAGGTGAGTGCCTCGGCGAGGGGGCTTCCCGCAATCATGCGCGTGCTCATGGAAGCGGACGGCCCCGTGTCGCCAGGGGAGCTGGCTCGTAGGACCGGCGTTACGGACGCGCGCATCGCGAACGCCCTGCGTGCGCTTGAGCAGCGTGGCTTCATTAGCCGGTGTGCCTCCACCAAGGACCGCCGGCGCGTGGAGGTCTCGTTAACTGAGAGCGGCAGGGAGTCGATTGTCCGGCATGGCGAGGAGGCCGAGTGCTTCATTGTGGGCTATCTGGGAGAGCTGGGTCTTGAGGACGCTCGTGACCTCGTTCGTCTGGTCGGACGAATCCTTGAGGTGATCTCTGCCCGCGCCAAGCAGGGTCGAGACGTCATGCCGCATGTGCCGGAGGCGCTGTTTGCCGATGGCGCCACCCTTGGCGACAAGGCCGGAAAGGAGGACTGACCTTGAGGGTAATCCGACTCTTCAAGAAGCATCTGGTTGCGCTGGCCATCGCGTTTGCCCTACTCGCCGTTCAGGCCAATGCGGAGCTCGCGCTTCCCAGCTACATGAGTGCAATCGTGGACGTGGGCATCCAACAGGGTGGCATTGCGTCTCCGGTGCCGCAGGGCATCAGGGCCCAGTCCCTCGAGGACCTCGAGCTCTTTATGGGCGATGATGACGCCTCGCTCGTGGAGGCGGCGTTTGCGCCCGCTGGCACCGATGGCGTGCGCGCCTACCAGGGGAGTGATGCCGACGCAAAGAAAGGCTCCCAGTTGGCTGACGTCCTTGCGCGGTCGGAGATGATGGCGCTCGCTCTCGAGCGGGGCGCCGATGCGAGCGCGCAGGGAGGGGCGGCGAGCGCGTCGACGTTCGTTGCCGGTGAGTCCTCCGGCGCCTCCTCCACGCTTAGCCTCTATCAGGTGCGCCAAGCCTATGAGGCGGGTCTCGTCTCCAAAGACCAGCTCGTGGCTGCCGCTCAGCAGGCCGCCGACGCCACGGGCTCCTCGGTGACGAGCCAGCTCGCCGTCCAGTACGTGCAGCAGGAGTACGAGGCACAGGGTGTCAATCTCTCTGCCATCCAGGACTCCTACCTCGGCTCTACGGGGGCCACGATGTTTGCGCTCTGCCTTGTGGGCCTTGCCTGCGCGGCTGTGGTGGGCGCCGTCGCGTCCCGCACCGCGGCGACCATCGCCCGCGACCTCAGGCGCGACACCTTCCGGCAGGTCATGTCCTTCTCGCCCGCCGAGGTCAACAGGTTCTCCCAGGCGTCGCTCATCACGCGGTGCACCAATGACATCCAGCAGCTGCAGATGACGGTGACGCTCTTCATGCGCATGGTCCTCTACGCCCCGATCATGGGCGTGGTGGCCGTGACGCGTGTGGTGCAGACGTCCACGGGCCTCGAGTGGACCATCGGCGTGGCGGTCATCGCCGTGTGCGCCGTCGTGGGCTCCCTCATGGGGCTCACCATGCCGCGCTTCAAGCGCATGCAGGGTCTCATCGACCGCGTGAACCTCGTGGCGCGCGAGATGCTCGACGGCCTCATGCCCATCCGTGCCTTTGGCCGCCAGCAGCACGAGCTCGAGCGCTTTGACGAGGCGAGTCGCGAGCTCATGGGCACTCAGCTGTTCACCAACCGGGCCATGAGCTTCATGATGCCGCTCATGATGCTGGTCATGAACTGCGTCACCGTTCTCATCGTGTGGTTTGGCTCCCATGGGGTCAACGAGGGCGTCATGCAGGTGGGCGACATGATGGCGTTCATGAGCTACACGATGCAGATTGTCATGTCGTTCATGATTCTCACGATGGTTGCCGTGATGCTGCCCCGCGCCGAGGTGGCAGCGGAGCGCGTTCAGGAGGTCATCGCCTGCGAGTCGAGCATCAGGGAGCCGAAGCGGCCCCAGCTTCCCGCCCCGGATGCCCCTCGCGGCGAGCTCGTCCTCTCGCACGTAAGCTTCCGCTACCCCGATGCCGACGAAGACGTCATCTCGGACGTTAGCTTCACGACGCGCGCCGGCCAGATGACGGGCATCATCGGCTCCACCGGATCGGGCAAGTCTACGATCGTTCAGCTTGTACCCCGGCTCTATGACGTGTGTGGGGGCTCGGTCTCGCTCGATGGCGTGGACGTGCGCAATTGGCCGCTCTCCGAGCTTCGCGAGCGCATCGGCTACATCCCCCAGCAGGGGCGCCTCTTCTCCGGCACCATCGAGAGCAACCTCAAGTTCGCGGGCGACTCGGTGTCGGACGAGGACATGCGCCGTGCGGCTCGCATCGCCCAGGCGGCCGACTTCGTCGAGGGGCGCGAGGAGGGCTACGAGGCTGCGGTCTCCCAGGGCGGCTCCAATGTGTCCGGCGGCCAGCGCCAACGCCTCGCCATTGCCCGGGCGCTCGCGAAGCGTCCCGAGGTTGTGGTGTTCGACGACTCGTTCTCCGCGCTCGACTACAAGACCGACGCGGCCTTGCGCGAGGCCATCGCCGAGGAGCTCACGGACACGGCTGTCGTAGTGGTTGCCCAGCGCGTGGCAACGATCATGCGCGCCCACGAGATCATCGTGCTGGACGAGGGCCGCGTCGTCGGGCGCGGCACGCATGAGGAGCTTCTGCGCAGCTGCCCGGTATATCTCGAGATTGCGGAGAGCCAGCTCTCGCGTGCCGAGCTTGGCCTTGATCAGGAAGGGGGTGCTCGCTAATGGCAGACCAGAGCAAGTCTGCGCCGCGCCGCGGGCCAATGGCGGGCGGGCCCGTCGGGGGCGTGGTGGAGAAACCCCACGACCTCGTGGGTACGCTCCGTCGCCTGCTTGGCTACATCGGGCGGCACAAGGTTGCCGTGTTGGCGGGCATTTTGTTCGCCATCGGCTCGGTGGTGTTCAACGTCGTGGGGCCCAAGGTGCTGGGGCAGGTCACCACCAAGCTCTACGAGGGGCTGGTGGCCAAGGTCCAAGGCACGGGCGAGGTCGACTTTGTCTGGATTGGGCGCACGCTTGCCATCTTGCTCGGCATTTATCTTGCGAGCTCTTTGTGCAGCCTCATTCAGGGTTGGCTCATGACGGGCGTGACGCAGAAGGTGGTCTACCGCATGCGCCGCGAGATCTCGGACAAGATCGCCCGCGTGCCGCTGAGCTACTTTTCCGAGCACAGCAAGGGCGACGTCCTCAGCCGTATCACCAACGACGTGGACACGCTGGGCCAGTCGCTCAACCAGTCCATCACCCAGCTCATCACGAGCGTTGCGCAGATTGTTGGCATCACCGCGATGATGCTCTCCATATCGCTGTCCCTCACGGGCGTGACGCTGCTGACGCTGCCGGTGTCGGTGGTTGTCGTGGGCATCATGGTGCACTTCTCCCAGAAGTACTTCCGCGAGCAGCAGGAGGTGCTCGGCCGCGTGAACGGCATCGTGGAGGAGGACTTTGCCGGGCAGGGCGTGATCCAGGTCTTCGACCGCTCCGATGCCTCCGTGGAGGAGTTCGAGCGCGAGAATGACCGGCTCTTTACGAGCGGGTGGCGCTCGCAGTTTCTCTCCGGCCTTATGATGCCGCTCATGACGCTCGTGGGTAACCTCGGCTACGTGGGCGTCGTGGTGGTGGGTGCCAGGCTCGCCCTTGCCGGCATGGCAACGCCCGGTGACATCCAGAGCTTCATCCAGTACGTTCGCAACTTCACCCAGCCCATCCAGCAGCTTGCCAACGTGAGCAATACGTTGCAGTCCATGGCGGCGGCAACCGAGCGCGTCTTCGAGTTCCTCGCGGCACCCGAGGAGGATGACCCCGTGGCGCCCCAGCTTCCCGCCGCGCGCGAGGGAAGGGTCGAGTTCGACCACGTGCGCTTTGGCTACGAGGCCACCAAGCCCATCATCCGCGACCTCACGTTCATGGCCGAGCCCGGCCAGACGGTGGCCATCGTTGGCCCCACCGGCGCCGGCAAGACCACACTCATCAAGCTCGCGCAGCGCTTCTACGACGTGGACGCGGGAGCCATCCGCGTAGATGGCGTTGACGTGCGAGACTGGCGGCGCGCGGACCTGAGGGCTGAGTTTGCCATGGTGCTCCAGGACACTTGGCTCTTCAGCGGCTCGATTCGCGAGAACATCCGCTATGGCCGGCCGAACGCCACCGACGAAGAGGTGGAGGCCGCCGCCCGCGCCGCGCGTTGCGACCGCTTCATCCACACCCTGGCCGGCGGCTATGACTTCCAGATCAACGAGGGGGGCACCAACCTCTCCCAGGGGCAGCGCCAGCTCGTGACCATCGCCCGCGCGGTGCTCGCCAACCGACCGGCGCTTATCCTGGACGAGGCCACCTCCAACGTGGACACGCGCACGGAGGAGCTTATCCAGCGTGCCATGGACGAGCTCATGCGGGGCCGCACGAGCTTCGTGATTGCCCACAGGCTCTCTACCATCAAGGCTGCCGACGTGATTTTGGTGCTGCGCGACGGAGACATTGTCGAGCAGGGTACCCACGAGGAGCTGCTCGTCAAGAACGGCTTCTATGCCGAGCTCTACAACAGCCAGTTTGCCGACAACGAGTAAGCGGAACAGGGCATATCCTTGCCTGCGAATACACGGAGCGCATCCGGCCAGCTGTCGGGCACGCCAAAAACGAAGGAGTGCTACATGGCCGATTCATCTGCTTCTGCCCAGAAGCAGATGAAGATCATCCTGTTCGCCGGGTGCCTCGGCGCTGGCAAGACGACGCTGCTCAACCACATCCTTGCCAACGACAAGGGCATCCGCGCCGCCGTGCTTGCGAACGACATCGGCGAGATCGACGCCGGCGCGAGCCTCATCGCCCAGGACGACCTCTCGCAGGTCGACGGCTAGCTCATCCCGACGACGAACGGCTGCCTGTGCTACTCGCACTCGGCATGCTCACGCTCGTGGTCAAGCCACTGCTCTGGGTAAGCCGTGTGCGACGGGTCGTTTGCGCCGCCTCGTCCCCTGCTCCTATTGCCAAAAGACGCGCTCGGCGTTCCCGTGCGCGATAATCTCGAGCTCGGTGACAGCGAGGCCAAAATAAAGCAATTTATATTGAGTCGGTACAAGAAACCCGGGGGTCGGTCTACCGACCCCCGGGTTTCGCGATTTCATAGACCATGTGCGAGCTGGCAGGTTTGGACCAGGTGCGTAGATTACACGTGAGCCGGCGGACGGGACGACACCCGTGGCGAGGATGAGGGTGTGGATGTGACCTGGCAGGAAGTTCCTCGCCCCGATGTGGCGACCCAGGCCACCGACCTCGTTTGAAGGAGCTCCCATGGCACATCCCACTCGTGTTGCGCATGACGGCCTAGAGCTGCCGCGATCGGCTTTGGCACCCATCGCGTAAGGGCCTCGACGTCCTCGCCGTGGTCGGCCATGCCCTCGAGCAGGGCTACCGCCTGATCGACAGTGTCTACAACTATGAGAACTAGGGAGCCGTCGGCGCTGCCATTCGCAACTCCGGCCCTGGCAGCGAAGGCTCAATTTGGCGCGTGTGCGGGCCTGTGACCATTGCAAACGTGTGCACGCCCACGCCTTGAACGTGTAATTATTTTTTTGGCCATTTGTCAAAGACGTATTGGCGAAAGGCAAAAATCCATCCATAACTGTCACCAAAGTGACTAGTTTGTCCTCCACATTATTTCTACAGTAGTGAACCTGGGTTTGGGGTGGTCCCAGCTCAGAGAGGAAGAAGGGTACTTCATGAACAGAAGAGAGAAGGTGCTACTGGGAGCGAGCGTGTACATCGCGGCTCTCTTTGGCGTCATGCCGGCTGCCAATGCCATGCACATTATGGAGGGCTTCCTGCCGGTTCAGTACTGCATCGCGTGGGGCGTCATTAGCCTGCCGTTCGTGGTGGTTGGCTTCCAGTCGATCAAGAAGACACTTGCCAAGAACCGCCGCACGCTCACGCTGCTTGCGCTTGCCGGCGCGTTCGTGTTCGTTATCTCCTCGCTCAAGATTCCCAGCGTCACCGGTTCCAGCTCGCACATGACGGGCACCGGCCTGGGCGCCATGCTCTTCGGCCCCACGGCTACGAGCGTCCTCGGACTCATCGTCCTTATCTTCCAGGCTATCCTGCTCGCGCACGGCGGCCTCACCACGCTCGGCGCCAACTGCTTCTCGATGGCCATCGCCGGCCCGCTTGTCTCCTTTGGCCTGTACAAGGGCCTCTCGAAGACCTCGCTGAACCGCAAGGTCGTCATCTTCATCGCGGCGTTTCTCGGTGACCTGTTCACCTACTGCGTCACGGCGTTCCAGCTCGCGCTTGCGCACAACGAGGCCGTGGGCTTCGGCACCGCCCTCGTCGAGAACCTCGGCGTGTTCGCGGTCACCCAGATCCCACTGGCCGTGGTCGAGGGCATCCTGACCGTCATCATCATGATCGGACTCGAGACCTACGCGAAGCCCGAGCTCAAGGCCATTGGCTACGCAAAGGACGGTGAGTAGCATGACGGATAGCACCTCCACGCACACCCCGGTGCACAAGCCTGAGAAGAAGAGCAACAAGGGCCTCGTTATCGGCCTGCTCATAGTGGCCATTCTCATCGCGTTCGTGCCGCTGTTCGTGCTCGCTCCGCAGGGCATGGAGTTCGGCGGCTCCGATGACAAGGGCGGCCAGCTCGTCGAGCAGACCGACCCCACCTACGAGGTCTGGGCCACCCCGGTGCTCGAGCAGATTCTGGGCTCCGAGCTTCCCGGCGAGACCGAGAGCTTCCTGTTCTGCGTCCAGACCGGCATCGGCGTGGGCATCGTCGCCTTCGTCATGGGCCGGCTCGTCGAGCGCAAGAAGTGGGAAGACGGCAGGGGCAAACCAGACGAGCTCTAGTCAGCTGCCTGCGTATATGGCATGACCGGGCAAGCCGGACGAGTTCAAGCCAGCAGCTGCCTGGTCATGCGACAAGCCCGAGCGTTCGGGCGTTTGAGGGCGGCCGACGGGGTCTGTGCGTCGGCCGCCCTCCCATGTTGAGGAATCCCAAGGAGGCGGGGATATGGAACGGAGCCAAACAGGGGGAGGGCACGCCTGCTGCGAGGCGGACCACGCGAGCTCCCACGACTGCTGCGGGGCGAGCGACGGGCACTCCTACACGCACGGGGACCGCCGCTCCCACACGCACGGGCATCACCATGGCCATGCGCACGGCCACGCCATCGACAACCTCGCCTACCAGAGCAAGCTCCGTTACGTCAACGCCGGGGTCAAGTTCGCGCTCGCCACGCTCACACTCGTCGTGCTGCTCGTGAGCCGCTCCATCTCCGTGGCGCTCGCGTGCGTCGTTACCATGGCGCTGCTCACCATTCGCGCGGGCGGCATTTCCGCACGCCGCTACCGTGGCCTCATGATGGTCCCCCTATTCTTCCTGATCGCCTACGTGCTGGTCATCGGCACGGCCATTCGCCAGACCCCGCTCGAGCTGTTCGCCCTGCGCTTCGGCTCGTGGTATCTCACGGCGAGCTGGTCGACCGTGCACTACGCCGTGCAGCTGTTCTGTACGGCGCTCGGGTGTGTCTCGTGCCTGTACTTCCTGTCGTGCAACACTCCCATGACCGACATCCTCGAGGTGCTGCGCCGCCTGCACCTGCCCCCGCTGTTCATCGAGCTCACGATGCTCATCTACCGCTACATCTTCGTGCTGCTCGATCGTGCCGAGGCCATCCGCACGGCACAGAACTCGCGCCTTGGCAACGTGACCTACAGAAGGGCGCTCCAGACGTTCGGCGACCTGTGCTCCTGCCTGTTCATCCAGGCCATCAAGCGCTCCGAGCGCCTCTTCGACGCCATGGAGGCCCGTGGCTACGACGGCACCATCCGCGTGCTTTCGGAGGAACACCCCGCCCGTCGTCGCGAGGTGGCGTTCGTTGTGGTCTTTGAGATCGCGCTCATTCTCATATCCCTGACCGTGAGGCTCTAGCATGAACAACGACATCATCCTCAAGGCAGAGGACCTGCACTATACCTACGACGATGGCAACACGAACTCGCTCGACGGCCTCTCGCTCGAGGTGAGGCGCGGGAGCCGGCTTGCCTGCATGGGCACGAACGGCTCGGGCAAGTCGACGTTCTTCCTGTGTTGCAACGGTATCCTCGAGCCGTGCTTCGGGTCAATCACGTTCGACGGCAAGCCGCTGGACTACTCGCGCAAGGGGCTTCTCGACCTGCGGCGTCGGGTGGGCATCGTCTTCCAAGACCCCGATGACCAGCTGTTCAGCGCGAGTGTGTACCAGGAGATCTCGTTTGGCCTCATGAACCTGGGCGTCGAGGAGGCCGAGGCGCGTCGGCGCGTCGACGCCATCATCGACGAGATGGAGATCAGGCCCTATGCGAGCAAGCCCACCCACGCGCTCTCGGGCGGCCAGAAGAAGCAGGTCTCCATCGCCGACGTGCTCGTGATGCGTCCCGAGCTCGTGATCCTCGACGAGCCCGCGGCGGCGCTCGACCCTCGTCACACGGCGCTTGTGAACCGTGCCGTGGAGCGCATGACCGCCGACGGCATTACGGTGGTCATGGCGACGCACGACGTCAACTACGCCTTCGAGTGGGCCGACGAGGTGGCGGTGTTCCATGCCGGCCGCGTCGTCGCGCAGGGGTCCACCGAGGAGATCTTCGCCAACGATCAGCTGCTGGCGGAGAACAACCTCGAGAAGCCCGCGGCCTTCGAGCTCTTCGACAGCCTGTGCGAGCGCGGCGTGCTCTCTCGCGAGCTGAGGATTCCCCACACCCTCAAGCAGCTCGAAGGCTACATCGCAGACCTGCACGCGTAGCGGTCGGTATTCTGCGAGTGGCGCCTGCGCCCGCTCCTACGTCCTCGCGCCCCTCGCACGAACCGGCCTTGCCCCTCGCATCCCCTACACGAACCGGCTGAGCCCCTCGCGGCATCCGTCTCCCAATCGGACGGGTGTCGCGTTTTTAGTTTCCGAACTACTTGTTTTGAAACGTGCCTGTGACTAGATTCTGGTTACCAATAACAAAACACTGTGTTCCGGAATGGTCGCAGTGTCTGCGCATGGGAGGTAACCGATGCGTTTGCGCGAGACGCTTGCTTCATGGGTGGACATCGAGCCGGTGGTCACGATTCCCTGTGCCGCGGCTTCTGCGGTGGCACTTGTGGTGAGCCTCGGCGGATGGACCCGCGAGGCCCTTCCGATTGATGTTGCGTGGTTCGCCGTGGTGCTGTGCGGGGTGCCCATCGTTGTCGGCGCCGTGCGCGGGCTCGTGGTCGAGTGCGACGTCACGGCCGACGTGCTGGTGTCGCTCGCGCTCATCGCGTCCCTTGCGGCGGGGGAGGGGGTCGCCGCCGGCGAGGTGGCGCTCATCATGCAAATCGGGTCGATGCTTGAGGACCACACGAGCGAGCGGGCACGCAAGGGCATCGAGGCCCTCATGCGCATGACGCCCCAGACGGCCCGCGTGTTGCGCGAGGGGAGGCAGGTCACCGTTGCCGTCGAGGAGGTGGCCGTGGGCGACGAGGTACTGGTGCTCGCGGGGGAGACGGTGCCCGTCGACGGCGTGGTCGTCGAGGGCCAGACGTCGGTCGACCAGTCGGTCATGACCGGCGAGAGCATTCCGGTCGACAAAGGGGTCGGCGACGAGGTCACGAGCGGTGTGGTCAACCAGCTCGGCCCCTTCACGCTGAGGGCGACGCGCGTCTGCCAGGATAGCGCCCTGGCGCGCATGGTGCGCCTCGCCCGCGAGGCCGACGCCTCCAAGGCGCCGGTCGTGAGCCTCGCGGACCGCTGGGCCGCGTGGCTTGTGGGGGTGGCCCTGGCCTGTGCCTTGGGCGCCTGGGCGCTTACCGGGGAGTTCATTCGCGTCGTCACCGTGCTCGTGGTCTTCTGCCCCTGCGCCTTCGTGCTCGCCACGCCCACGGCCGTCTCGGCGGGCATTGCTAACGCGACGGCCCACGGCGTGCTCGTTCGCAGCGGGGGCGCGCTCGAACGGCTTGCTCGCGTGAGGTGCGTCGCGCTCGACAAGACCGGCACGCTCACGATGGGTCGCCCGCGTGTGATCGCGGTGGCGGCGATGGCGGGTGCGCCCGCCGCGAATGCCAGTGACCTGAGCTTTGGCGAGACGGGGGTGCTCCGCCTGGCCGCGGCGCTCGAGCGGCGCTCGGAGCACCCGTTGGGCAAGGCCGTCGTCGCCTCCTGGGAGGAGCGTGCAAGCGATGCCGATGCTCTGCCGATGCCTGAGCCTACCGGTCTCGAGGTGCTCCCGGGCCGCGGCATCGCCGGGGTCGTCGAGGGTGTCGCCGTCTTGGCGGGCACGGCCGCGCTGCTTGCCGAACGCGGAGTCGATACGGCAAAGGTTGCCGCGTTTGCCGACTCGTGGGCGCGCAAGGGCGCCGCGCTCATCCTGGTTGCGGCCGACGGTGCCTGCGTGGGGGCCCTGGCCCTGGCCGACGAGCTTCGCCCCGAGGCCGCCTGCGCCATGGAGCAGCTACGTGAGCAGGGCGTCGAGCCCGTCTTGCTCACGGGGGACTCGGCGGCGGCTGCCTCGGGCGTGGCCGAGGCCGTGGGGATCACCGACGTGCGAGCGCACCTGCTTCCCGAGGACAAGCTGGCCAACATCCGGCAGCTCGTGGCCGGCGGCCGCCAGGTCTGCATGGTCGGTGACGGCGTGAACGACGCGCTTGCCCTCAGGAGCGCCTCGGCTGGCATCGCGATGGGAGGTATCGGCAGCGACGTTGCGGTCGAGTCGGCAGACGCTGTGCTCGTGAGCGACGACCTCACGCGCGTGCCCTACATCCTCGGCCTCTCGTCGGCGACAATGCGAAAGGTACGGCAGAACATCGCACTCGGCCTTGTCATCAACCTCGTTGCCGTGTGTCTCTCGGTGTCGGGGGCGCTTACGCCTGTGACGGCGGCGTTGTTCCACAACTGCGGCTCAGTGTTCGTGGTGATCAACGCGGCGACCCTCCTGCGCCGGCGCGCCGAGCGTCGCTGACGCACCGGCGCCTAGGGCCGCTGACGCGGTGGCGCTCTCGTGCGCGGACGTACCGCCGTCGCGCCTAGCTTCAACATGTACGGCCAGCTCCCACGTGGGGAGGCGAGCGAGCGGAGTGGCCTGTCCCGACGAGTGGGCGATTTCGGCCTGATTTAGGGACAAACTACTCCACTCGGCTTTTGGAAAGAGGGTCGGCGCGTGTTGCTGGATGTGGGAGCGACAGCGCTTGTTGCGTGCCCTGCTCAGTTTGCCCCGCCCTGGGCCCAGTCGCGCGCTATACTTTAGACATATGTGAGTTCTCATCGGCGGGCGCCGCCCGCGCCAGCCTTACGAGAGGAGCGGCACATGGCCGAACCCATCCCCGGCAACCTCCGGGTCTCCAATGACGTCATCGCCGACCTCGCCGGCTACGCCGCGCTCGAGTGCTATGGCGTGGTGGGCATGGCCTACACCGATGCCCAGGAAAACATCGTCCGCCTGCTCTCGCTTGGCAGCCTGCGCAAGGGCATAGACGTTGCCGTCGAAGACGGCCGCGTTAAGGTCGACCTCCACACCGTGCTCGAGCAGGGCGTCAACATGGCGAGCGTCTCGCGCAACCTCGAGAGCGCCGTGCGCTTTACGCTCAAGGAGCTTGCCGAGATCGAGAACGTCGACGTCACGGTGCACGTCGAGGACCTTCGCACCCACAAGTAAGTGAGAGCCACCCACGCGGCCCGCCAACACCGGGCCGCGTCCGCGTTTCCCGGCTGCGCCGGATGCTCATGTGGCCGTGCGCGGCCCGACGATTTGGAGAGAGTCCCAACAATGATTGCCAATGTGATCCGCTCGTGCTTCCCCGTTGCCGCCAAGGTCGTGGCCGACAAGGCCGAGGACATCAACAAGCTCAACGTCTTTCCCGTGCCCGACGGAGATACCGGCACGAACATGTCGCTCACCCTGGGCACGGTTGTGAAGGAGGTCCAGGCCCTGCCGGCCGGCGCCACCATGGCCGACGTTGCCAAGGCAATCACGCACGGCTCACTCATGGGCGCGCGCGGCAACTCGGGCGTCATCACGAGCCAGATCCTCCGCGGCATGGCCGAGGGCCTCGTTGACGCGCACGAGCCCGTCACCACGGCCGACATTGCCGCTGCCTTCCGCAACAGCGTGAAGGTGGCCTTCAAGGCCGTTCGCAAGCCGGTCGAGGGCACGATACTCACCGTCATCCGCGATGTCTCTGCCCGCGCGGACAAGTGCGAGAAGGAGAAGCTGTCGGTCTCCGAGATGCTCGAGGCGCTTGTCGTGGAGGCCTACGAGTCTGTGGCGCGCACGCCGGATTTGCTGCCGGTCCTCAAGGAAAACGGCGTCGTGGACTCAGGCGCCTATGGCTTCGCCACCTTCGTCGAGGCGTTCGTGAACGCGGCGCTGGGCAACGAGGGCAAGCTCACGGACTTCGAGACCTCCGTGGCCACCCCCACCGACGCGCACAACGCGGCCGACTCCCGTGTCCAGATCGAGCTCAACGACGACTGGGAGGGCTCGGAGTTCCGCTACTGCAACGAGTTCCTCTTCAAGGCCGAGAAGCCGTTCGAGCCTGAAGAGGCCCTGAGTTACCTTTCCACGCTCGGTGACTGCGAGCTCGTGGTTGGCTCCTATCCCGACTACAAGGTGCACGTGCACTCCAACGAGCCCAATCGCGTGCTCGAGTACATGCTGCGTTATGGCCAGATTTACGAGGTCTTCATCCACAACATGGACATCGAGGCGCACGACCGCACGGCCAAGATTGCTGCCGACCAGGCAAAGGACGCGGCGGAGGCCGAGGCCAAGCCCTCCGAGCCCAAGAAGCCTCTCGGCTTCGTGGCCGTTGCCGCCGGTGACGGCGAGGCCGAGATCCTGAAGTCCCTCGGCGTCGATGTGGTGGTCTCCGGCGGCCAGACGATGAACCCGAGCACGGCCGATATCCTCGACGCCGTGGCCCAGACCAATGCCGAGAGCGTCATCGTGCTTCCGGACAACGGCAACATCCGCATGGCGGCCGAGGCCGCGGCCGCCGCGAGCGAGGACGTCAAGGTTGTCGTCGTTCCCACGAAGACCGTCCCGCAGGCCTTTGCCGCCATGTTCGCGGTTGACCCCGAGGCGAGCATCGGGGACAACGCCGAGGCCATGGGCGAGGCCCTGGGCGACATCCGCGACGGCGAGGTCACCCACGCGGTGCGCGACTCCCAGGCCGCCGACGGCAGCCCCATCCACTCCGGTGACATCATGGGCATCGAGGGTGGCGCCATCACGGTTGTCGGCAGCGATGTCGACCAGGTCACGCTCGACCTCATCGCCAAGATGCAGGGCGAGGAGGAGGGTGACACCCTCACCATCCTCGCCGGCGAGGACATGGACGACGAGCACTTCCAGGCCCTCTGCGACAAGATCGAGGCCGCAAACCCCGACCTCGAGCTTGATGCCCACCGTGGTGGCCAGCCTCTCTACCCCGTCATCTTCTCCATCGAGTAGGCACCCGGGGACAGCGTGGGCGCCGTCTCTGGCTCTCTTCCAACCATAGGCGAGGCCGCCGAGCGCCTCGCCCGCACGAGGGCATGGGACGCCGACGTCTCACGCCTGCGCTACGCGAGCGCCTCCCGATCGGTGGCGCTCGCGCGCATTGGCGTGAGGACGATCCGCGATGCCCTCATGCACGTGCCCCATCGCTACCTCGACTTCACCCGTGTGACCCCCATCGGCCATGCGGACGTGGGAAGCGAGGTCACGGTGGTTGGCACCATTGACAAGGTGACCCTCAAACGGCCTAAGCCACGCATGCAGATCGTTGAGGTGGCGCTGATCGACGCCACGGGAGTGCTCATGTGCGCTTTCTTCAAGCAGCCTTGGCTCGCGGAGCAGCTGCGCGCCGGAGACACCATGGCCGTCTCGGGCAAGGTCTCGTTTGCCTTTGGCTTTCGACAGATGAGGCCGCAGTTTCACGAGGTCATAGCCCAGGTGAAGGACGCCGCCCAGCCACAGGGCTCCTCGAGTGGCGAAGCTTCCCCGCGGGGTGCCTGCGTCACCTATGCGCGCATGCTTCCCGTGCATCCCGTTACCGAGGGCCTGTCTTCCGCCTGGATGCGGCGCATCGAGTCCGCCGCCCTTGCAGACTACGGTGACGCCTGCGACCCCATACCCGCCTCGCTCGTGGCGAATCTGGGGCTCATGACGCTCTCGCGTGCCCTTCGGGAGGCCCACTTCCCCTCGGGCGCGAAGGCGGCCGAGCGGGCGCGTCGAAGACTCGCGTATGACGAGCTGCTTGGGCTGCAGGCGGCGCTGCTCTCTCGCCAGGCCATCGCGCTCGACGGCCTCGAGCCGCATGTGCACGTCGTGGACGGGCCGCGCCTCAAGGCATTGCTCGCGGCGCTCCCGTTCGAGCTCTCCGAGGAGCAGCGCCAGGCCACCGAGGAGATCCTCGCGGACATGGCGGCGGCCCGTCCCATGAACCGCCTGCTTCTTGGCGACGTGGGAACCGGTAAGACGGCCGTTGCCGCGGTTGCGCTCGCCGCCGTGGCGGACTCGGGCTCCCAGGCTGCCGTCATGGCGCCCACCTCGGTGCTCGCGCGCCAGTATGCCGAGAAGCTTGGGCCCCTTTTTGACGAGGCCGGCATCTCCTGGGCGCTCGTGACGGGCGCCACGCCCGCGGCTGAGCGCGCTCGGACCTCCGAAGGCCTTGCCGAAGGCACGGTGTCGGTGCTGTTTGGCACCACGGCCGTGCTTGGCGACGACATACGCTTCTCGGACCTCAGCCTCGTCGTGGTGGACGAGCAGCACCGCTTTGGCGTGGGCCAGCGCGGCGCCCTGCGCTCGAAGGGGCGCGTCGCCGACCAGCTCACCATGACGGCCACGCCCATCCCGCGCACGCTCGCCCTCTCCATCTACGGCGACCTTGCGTGCTCGCGCATCCGTACGAGGCCGCGCGCTGGTGCCGGCATCACGACGAAGCTCATCACACCGGAGAACGCCGACGTGGCCCATACCGCAATCGCGGAGGCCGTGGCCGCGGGGCACCAGGCGTACGTGGTGTGCCCGCTCGTCGATGACGCCGACGACGGCTCCGAGCTCGAGGACGTGCCGGAGGCGGAGCGTGCCACCGCCAAGCCCCACTCGGCACGGGCGACCTTCGAGCGCCTGAGGGGGCGCGTGTTCCCCTCGCTTTCCATTGGCCTCGTTACCGGGCGCATGCCTGCCTCTGAGAAGGATGAGGCAATGGCCGCGTTTCGCTCGGGCGCCACGCGGATACTCGTCTCCACGACGGTCATCGAGGTGGGCGTTGACGTGCCCAACGCCACCGTGATGATGATTTGGGACGCCGACCGCTTTGGCCTGGCAGCCCTCCATCAGCTTCGCGGCCGAGTGGGCCGCGGCGACGTGGCGGGAACCGTCTTTCTCGTGAGCGCCGCCCGCGGGACGAGCCCTGCCAAGCGCCGCCTCGAGGCCCTCGAACGCATCTCCGACGGCTTGGAGCTCGCCGAGATGGACCTTAGGCTCAGGCACGAGGGCGAGGTGCTTGGCTTACGGCAGTTTGGCGGCGTCACGCTGCGCCTCGTTGACCTTACGGCAGACGCGGACCTGGTCGAGGCCGCCCATGAGGACGCGCTTGGCCTCGTGAGCGCCGACCCTGCGCTCTCCGCGCCCGAGCACAAGGCGCTTGCCCGAGTGGTGCGCAGGCGCTTCGGAAGCTTTTTTGATGGCGAGCGCTCTCGCTAGGCGTATTGCTTGTGCGACAATGACGCACCGGAATGAGGGCGGGCTTGCCTGTCTGTGAGGTCAAGGGGGACAGCATGAGAATCGTTGGAGGGGAGTGGCGCGGACACCCCATCGAGGCGCCGGACGGGCGCGACGTCACGCGTCCCACGACGGACCGCGTGCGCGAGGCCGTGTCCTCCATGCTGCTCTCCGCCCGCGGGCTCTCCCTCGAGGGCGCGCGCGTCCTCGACGCCTATGCCGGCTCTGGGGCCCTTGGCCTCGAGATGCTGAGCCGCGGCGCTGCCTGGTGCACCTTCGTTGACATGGACCGCTCGGCCCAGGCACGCGTCAGGAGAAACGCCACCGCGCTCGGTGCCGCACCCGCAAGCTTCGCAATTGGCAGGGGAGACGTCGAGCGCATGGTTGGCTCCGGCAGGCTTGCGGGCGCTCCGTTCGACATCGCCCTGCTCGACCCGCCGTATGCAACCGACGCAGCCCGCGTCTCCGCGCTCGTGGAGGGGCTTGCCGCCAAGGGGCTCCTTGCGGCCGGCGCCCTCGTGCTCTACGAGCGAAGCTCGTCTGCCCCAACTATCGAGCCCGAGGGCTTCTCCCCGCTCAAGCAAAAGCGCTACGGCATCACGGCCGTCGACCTTCTCCGAATGGACCAAGCGAATGAGTGACAACACGTCTGACAACCTCTCCGGTTGCGCGGAGCGCATCGAGCACGTCGTCGTGCCGGGTACCTTCGATCCCATCACCTACGGGCACATCGACGTCGTGCGCCGTGCGCGTCGCATAGCCGGCAGGGTCACGGTTGCGGTGGCCGCGAGCCTCGGCAAGAACGGCACGGGTCCCGTCTTCTCCATCGACGAGCGCGTGGAGCTCGCCCGTGAGGCCCTGCGCGAGCAGGGGGTCATCGAGGGAGTGGACGTCATGCCGCTTACGGGCCTGCTTGTGGACTTCTGTCGCGAGGTTGGGGCCGGTGCCGTGGTGAAGGGTCTGCGAGCCATGACGGACTTCGAGTACGAGCTCCAGCAGGCAGACCTCAACTTCCGTCTTGCGCCCGACGTCGAGAGCATCTTCGTCATGAGCAACCCCTCCTACGGCTACGTCTCGTCCTCCATCGTCCGCGAGCTCGCGGGCCTGGGCGCAGACGTCTCCATGCTGGTCTCGCCCTGCGTGGTCAAGAAGCTTCATGAACGCTTTGATATGCACGACCGATAGATATGCATGCCTGATAGCTGCGGGTATGGTAGAGTTGAGCGAATAGGGCATCCAAGGTGCCCGTTTCGAGTGATTTGAGGTTCCGTGCGCGCGCCTTGCGTGCGGGGCAAGGTGGAAAGGAGCCTGCGCATGCAGCCGGGTGAGGAGATCGAGAACCTAGTCGCCGAGCTCGAGGACATCGTGGCCGACGGCAAGAAGCCGATCATGGGCGGCGGGCAAATCAACAACCCCCGCATCGTCGACGCCGATGCCGTCTTTGAGCTGCTCGACGAGATTCGCCGCATCTTCCCGGACGAGTTCCAGGGTGCCAGGCGCATCGTCAAGGAGGAGGACGAGATTCTCGCCCGAGCCCACCAGACGGCAGACTCCATCGTGGCCGATGCCCAGCAGCAGGCCATGATTCTTGCGGGCGACCAGGAGGTCGTGCGTCTCGCCAACCAGCAGGCGGACGAGATTCGCGACCAGGCCACGCAGTACGAGCGTGACCTTCGCTATCACATCAACGACTACGCAGAGGGTGTGCTCACGGGCATCGAGGACAACCTCAAGAGCGTCATCGCCCAACTCGAGCGCAGCCGACAGGCACTTGATGACGGCTCGAACAATCGCAGGTAGCCCATGGAGCCGATTCGGATACTGATTGACGAGCGTCTCGAAGGCGCCGGCGCTGCTCTGCCCGTCTCCGGTCACATCGACGAGCCCGGCTACTCCCTGGGCGAGCATGACTTCACGCTCCCGGAGGGCATTGACTACGACCTCGTGCTCACCAACGCCGGCGAGGGCATCCTTGCCTCCGGCATCGTGAGGGCCCACGTCGTAGGCGAGTGCGACCGCTGCCTCGAGGCGGCGGAGTTCGACATCGCCAGCGAGGTGGACGAGTACTTCCTCTTTCAGGCGCCCGCCGAGGAGGACCTTGCGGACGACGAGGACGAGGTCGACTATTCGCTCGTGGGCGAGGACCACACCATCGACCTTGCCGAGCCCATCATGGCTGCCATCCTGATGGAGACGCCGTACGTGGTGCTGTGCCGCGAGGACTGCAAGGGCCTGTGCCCCACCTGCGGAGCCAATCTCAATGAGGGTGATTGCGGCTGTGCCGCCAAGCGGGCCGAGGAGGCCGCCCGTGAGAACCCGTTCGCGGCGCTCGCGGACCTGAAGTTTGATGACGAGGCCGGCGAGTAGGGCTTTCAGCTCGCTTGTTTCTTGGGGGCTGCACACGAAATCCTGTGTCTGTCTGGTGTTGATGTGCAGGTTCGTGCTATAGTCTCCGTTTGTCTGTGAAAGACCGTCCCCGCGCGTGGACGTGAGATTCGTAAGAGAGGTCAACCATGGCAGTACCCAAGCAGAAGAAGGGCCGCGGCGCCACCCACAGCCGCCGTTCCGCCAACAGCAAGCTCGCGACCCCGTCGCGCTCCACGTGCCCGCAGTGTGGTGCCGTCAAGCTTCCGCACCGCGTGTGCCCGAGCTGCGGCTACTACAAGGACCGTCAGGTCATCGTTACCGAGTAGCTCAGAGCTTAGCGTTCTAAGGGCCGGCCTCAAGGGTCGGCCCTTTTGCTATTGAAGGGAGTTTGCGTATGACTCGCATCTGCGTTGATGCCATGGGTGGGGACGAGAAGCCCGAGGTCGTGCTCGAGGGCATCGCCAAGGCACTTGAGGCCGATCCCAACCTCGAGGTCCTCGTCACCGGCAACGAGGACGTCGTGACGCCGTTCTGCGCGAGTCATGCTCGTGCGGAGGCCCTTGTTACCACCGAGGTCATCGGCATGGCCGAACATCCCACCGAGGCGGTGCGCCATAAGCGCAACTCCTCCATCGTCCGAGGCTGCAAGGCGGTGCGCGAGGGAAGGGCAGACGCCTTCTTCTCCGCCGGCTCAACCGGGGCCATCCTCGCCGCCGGAACCCTGGGCGTGGGACGTGTCAAGGGCGTGCAGCGCGCTGCCCTCGCGAGCGCCCTGCCGGGCGTCACGGGGAGGATGACGACCCTGCTCGATCTTGGCGCTAACGCTGACTGCCCCACGGAGATGCTCGTCCAGTTCGCTCGGATGGGCTCGGCCTACGCCCAGGTTGTCCTTGGGGTCGAACGGCCTCGCGTGGCCTTGCTCAACAACGGCACCGAGGACACCAAGGGCTCCGAGGCCACCCTGGCCGCCCATGCGGCGCTCGCCGAGGCATCTGGCATAGACTTTGCCGGCAACTGCGAGGGCCGCGACTTGCTTGCCGGCACGTATGACGTCATCGTCACCGACGGCCTCACGGGAAATGTCGCCCTCAAGACCATGGAGGGCACGGCCAAGTACATTGCCGCCGAACTCAAGGCCGCCGCTCGTAAGAGCAAGCTCGTGGGCGTGGGCGCCCTGCTCGTTAAGCCGGCTTTCAAGCAGATTGCGGGCCTGCTCTCCGGCGACAGGATTGGCGGCGCCGCCCTGCTTGGGCTCAAGTCGCCGGTGCTCGTGGGCCATGGTGCCACCAACCCCGAGGCCATCTGCAGCGGCACCCTCACGGCAGCCACGTGCGTCCGCGAGGACCTGTGTGGAAAGCTTGCCGCGGCAGTGGCGGCGGAGGCGTAGTCAAGGGGGCATTCGTTTTCGCCGGGCCGGGCGGCCGCTCTTCTCGGGGCGGTCCTCCGCTGGGGTGAGGGCATGGGCTCCGCATCCCTCGCCGCGCTTCCCATTCGCTATGGGTACAATGAAAAGATGCGTGCCTAGGTCACGTGGCGTGCAGTGCACGTCGTACATCAACCCATGGAAGGTAGGGGAGTGCGCATGCCCCACGCCGCCGACACCGAGCGGATTTGTCATATAGAGGCCATCACCGACCACAAGTTTAAGAGGCGCGACCTCGCGCTCGCTGCCATAACGCATCCGAGTGCCGTGGAGGGCGAGCCTGTGTGGCACTCGTACGAGCGCCTCGAGTTCCTTGGCGACTCGATCCTTGGCGCCATCGTCGCCACCGACATCTTCGAGCGCTTTCACGACATGGACGAGGGCGAGCTCACGCGCCTCAAGATCTCGCTCGTGAGCGGCAAGACCCTGTCCGTTGTGGCCGAGAAGCTCGGCATCGGCGAGTGCATCATCTTTGGTGAGTCCGAGAAGGGCACGGGCGCCCGCGGCATGCACTCCGCCCTCGAGAACGTCTATGAGTCCGTGCTTGGCGCGCTGTACCTTGACGGCGGCTACGAGGTGGCGCACGAGTTCGTCATGCGCACGCTGGGACCCCACATCTCTCGCGACCTCGCCGAGCATCCGGTGAGCCCCAAGAGCCGCCTGCAGGAGATTACGCAGCGCGAGCTTCGCTGCGGTCCAGAGTATCGTCTCGAGGGCGAGCAGGGCCCCGCGCACAGCCCTACCTTCACCTCCGTGGTCCTCGTGTCCGGGCGCCGCATGGGACGAGGCACCGGCTCCTCCAAGAAGGAGGCGGAGAGCGCCGCCGCGGCAGATGCCATCAAGCGGCTCGCCGAGGAGGGCATTCCGTGTACCTAAAGTCCCTCACGCTGAAGGGCTTCAAGTCTTTCGCGGACCGCACGCACATGGTCTTCGACCCCGGGCTCACCGTTGTGGTGGGCCCCAACGGCTCGGGCAAGTCCAACGTTTCCGACGGCATCCTGTGGGTGCTTGGCGAGCAGAGCGCCAAGATGCTCCGTGGCCAGGCTATGGAGGACGTTATCTTCTCAGGCTCGAGCGCACGCAAGCCCGTCGGCGTGGCCGAGGTCACCCTCGTGCTGGACAACACGGACCGCACGCTTCCGGTGGACTTCTCCGAGGTGGGCATCACCCGGCGCATGTATCGCTCGGGTGAGTCCGAGTACCTCATCAACGGCGCGCCCGCGCGTCTCATGGACATTCAGGACATCCTGCACGACTCGGGTCTTGGCAAGGACACCCACTCGATCATCTCACAGGGCAAGCTCGACGCCATCCTTGCGAGCCGCCCCGAGGAGCGTCGTGGGCTCGTCGAGGAGGCTGCCGGCATCTCCAAGCATCGGCGCCGCAAGGAGCGCTCGCTGCGCAAGCTTGAGGATATGGACAAGAACCTTGTGCGCGCACGTGACGTCGCGCGTGAGATAAACCGACAGCTCAGGCCGCTGGAGCGGCAGGTTGACCGCGCAAAGCGCTTCAACGAGCTCGACTCGCGCCTCTCCGAGCTCACCTGTCAGCTCGCGGTTGACGACGTTCGCCGGCTCCAGGGCCAGTGGGAGGGGCTCCAGGCCAAGGGTCGCGAGGCTGCCTGTGCCATCGAGCTCGCCCAGTTCCGCGTGGACGAGAAGACCGGCGAGCTCGATAAGCTCCAGAGCATGCTCGAGCAGAAGGGCCTGTTCGTGGGCGACCTTGGCGAGCAGCGTCGTCGATGCGCCGATATCCTCGGCAGGCTCGAGAGCGACATGCGCCTGCTCGAGGAAAAGGGCCGCAACATGGTGGACCGTCTCTCCGAGACGCGCATGACCCTCTCGCAGCTCGAGCGGCAGCGCCGCGAGGCGAGCTCGGAGCTCGAGGACGTTGACGGTAGGCTTTCGGACACACGGGTTGCCACGAGCTCGCTCGAGGCCGACGTGGCTCGGCTCGAGCCCGAGGCCAAGGCCGCCACGGCCGCGCGGCGCGAGGCGAGCTCCGAGCAGAACCGCTTGGTTGGCGAGCAGCGTAGCTGCCAGCGCGAGCTGGACACCGCCACGCTCGCGCATGCCAAGCTCAAGGACGAGATCAGCAGCGCCGAGGTCGAGGACCAGATGTTCGCGAGCCGGCTCGAGCAGATTGACGAGCAGGTCGAGACCGCCGAGGCCGCGCTCGCGAGCCGCAGGTCCAGGCTTGAGGAGCTCGAGGCGTCAATTGCCGAGGCCACGAAGGTCGCGGACGCCGCAAAGGCCGACATCGCGACTCGCTCTGCCGGGCACGACGCAGCCCGGGCCGCTCAGCGGGCGGCCGCCCATGCCCTCGACGAGGCGCGTTCGGCGTTTGCCTCGGCCAACGCGACGCTGTCGGCGCTTCGCTCGGTTGACGCCCAACTCCAGGCGGGCTCTGACACGCTCGAGGGCCGCGTGCTCAAGAACTCCGAGCTTTCGAGTCTCGTTCGCTGCCGCCTGGCAGATGTCGTGAGCGCTCCCGCGGAGCTCGACCAGCTGGTGGAGCGGCTCCTCGGCGAGGCGCTCGCGGCTCCCGTGGTGGCTCACGGCGAGGACGTCTCCAAGCTTATGGACTCGGCAGCCTCCCAGCGCAAGGCCTCCGGATCGTTTACCGTGCTCTCTCTTGCCGAGCGCGCTCGCGCGCACGCCACCGGCGCTGGCGAGTCGCTCGCCTCCCGCCTCAGGGTGGCACCCGAGGCCGAGGGCCTCATCGATGCCCTGCTTGGCGACGTCCGCGTTGTCAAGGACGCGGCGGAGGCCGTGCGTGCTCACGAGGCGGAGCCCACGCTTACCTATGTCGCGCCCGGTGGCGTGGTTGCCTACCCAGACGGGCGCACCGTTGCCGGCACCTCGGCCGGGGCTGCCGCCGGCACCCTCGAGCGTAGGCGTCGCATAGCCGATCTTGAGCAGTCCATGCCCGCGCTCGAGCGTGAGGTGCGCGCCGCCCAGGAGGGGGTCGTCTCGGCCTCCGCCGAGGTCGACGCAGCCCAGGCCGCGCTCTCACAGGCGCGCGATGCCTCGGCCAAGGCAGCCGGCGAGATCTCACGCCTCTCTGGCGAGCGCTCTTCTGTGGCCTCTGAGGTGGGCAGGCTCGAGTCCCAGGTGAGCCGTGCGGCAGACGAGCGCACCCAGGTGACGCGCCGACGCGAGGAGGCTGGGCGTAAGGCCGCCGAGGCTCGGCCTCGCCTCGCCGGACTCAAGGAGAAGGCTGACGCCGCGAGGGATCGTCTCGGCGAGCTCACCCGAGAGCTGGACGAGGCGGCGCAACGTCGTCGTGAGGCGTCCCGTGCCGAGGACGAGGCCGCAAAGCGCGCGGCCGATGCCCGTCTCGACCTGGCCACCTCACGCGAGCGCCTCCGTCATCTCGAGGAGCGCTCGAAGGAGCTTTCCCACCGTATCATGGACGTTGACGAGCGCACGAGGGCCGCCGAGGAGAGCACGCGCTCCCTCGAGGTCCTGAGGCTTCGCGTTGACCCCTTGCACGAGCGCTACGACGTAATTCACGAGTGCGCCCTCGAGTGGGCCAAGCGCCTGCGAGACCGCGCGAGCCTCGCCGAGGCAGACTCGGACTCCCTCAAGAAGACCATCAGCGACGCCAAGGGCCAGGTGAGCGCCGCTATGGCTGAGCTCGAGCGCGCCAAGGCCGCGCAAGGCGACCTCAAGGTCGAGAGCGGTAGGCTCGAGGTGCGTGTTGAGCAGGCCATCGCGGCCATTACGGCAGACGGTCGCCACGTGCTGGAAGAGGCGCTCCAGATGCCCGAGCCCGAGGACCGCGAGGCCACCGAGCGCGAGGTTGCCAACCTGCGCAGGCAGATCGAGTCCATCGGCCCTGTGAACCAGGTGGCCATGGACGAGTACACTTCGCTCAAGAAGCGCGCGGACTACATCCACGAGCAGCTGGCAGACCTCGAGAGCGCCCGTGGCGCGCTCACGAAGATCACGGCCGCCATCGACCGCAAAATGCGCCGGCAGTTCCTCGCCACCTTCGAGGCCGTGAATGCGAACTTCATCGAGGTGTTCTCGATGCTCTTTCCGGGCGGCAAGGCCCATCTGGAGATGACCGATCCCGAGCATCCCTCGGAGACGGGTATCGAGGTGGTGGCGCAGCCCAGGGGCAAGCGCATCGCCAAGATGACGCTCATGAGCGGCGGCGAGAAGTCCCTCACGGCCCTTGCGCTGCTCTTTGCCGTCTATCGCACCCGCACCGTGCCCTTCTACCTCTTCGACGAGGTCGAGGCGGCGCTCGACGACTCTAACCTCGACAAGCTGCTCATGGCCATCGACCAGCTCAAGGAGTCCACACAGCTCATCGTCATTTCGCACCAGCGGCGCACCATGGAGCAGGCCGACGTGCTCTACGGCGTCTCCATGCAGGCCGACGGTGTCAGTCATGTCGTATCCCAGCGGCTCGACCGCGCAACAGGAAAGGTGGTCGATGCCTGATGGGGCTCGCTGACCGCTTGAGGAAGGGCCTCGCCAAGTCCCGCGAGGCCATCAACGAGATCTTCTACATGGGCGGCGAGGTCGACGAGCAGTTTTGGGAGGACCTCGAGGACTCGCTCGTCATGGCCGACGTGGGTGCAGAGGTTGCCATGCGCGTAACCGACGAGCTGCGCGAGCTTGCCGCGAAGCAGGGCCTGCGTACGGATCGCCAGATGCGCGAGGCACTGGCCAAGAGTCTTGCGGCCACGTTCCCGGAGGCCAAGCGCGATCCGTTTACCGACCTCCCGAGCTGCGTGCTCTTCGTGGGCATCAACGGCGCCGGCAAGACCACCACGGTGGGCAAGCTCGCGGCCGACGCGCGCGAGCATGGCCGGAGCGTCGTGATCGGCGGCGCCGACACCTTCCGCGCCGCCGCCATCGAGCAGCTCGAGGTCTGGGGCAGGCGCGCGGGCGTAGAGGTTGTGACGCGCGAGCGTGGCGCAGACCCCGCGAGCGTCTGCTACGACGTGGTCGAGAGCGCCGAGAAGTGCGGCTCCAAGCTCGTGCTCATCGACACGGCCGGGCGTCTTCACACCTCGCCCGAGCTCATGCGCGAACTCGCCAAGGTGGTCAACGTGACCCGCAAGCGCGCCACCATGCCGGTCTCAGTGGTGCTTGTGGTCGACGCCACGACGGGCCAGAACGGCCTCGCGCAGGCCCATGAGTTCAACGAGGCGCTTGATGTCGACGGCCTCATCGTGACCAAGCTCGACGGAACGGCGAAGGGCGGCATCGCGCTCGCCATCTCCGAGCAGCTTGGCCTGCCCATCTTTCGCATTGGCATGGGCGAGGGCATCGAGGACTTCCAGACCTTTGACGCACTCGAGTTCTGCCGCGCCCTCGTGGGCGAGAACCTCTAGGGGGATCAGATGTTCAACAACCTTTCCGACCGCCTCACCGACACCTTCGACAAGCTTCGCGGCAAGGGCAGGCTCACCGAGGACGACATCAACGTCGCCATGCGCGAGATTCGCATGGCCCTGCTCGAGGCCGACGTCAACTTCCGTGTGGTCAAGGACTTCGTGGCCACCTGCAAGACTCGCTGCCTTGAGGCCGACGTGCTCGACTCCCTCACGCCGGCCCAGAACGTGGTGAAGGTTGTGCTGGACGAGCTCACCGAGCTCCTGGGCTCCACGGAGAGCAAGCTCGTCTTCATGCAGAACCGCACGCCCAACGTGATCATGCTCGTGGGCCTGCAGGGCTCCGGCAAGACCACTGCCGCGGCCAAGCTTGCCTACATGCTCAAGAAGCAGGGGCGCACGCCCGAACTCGCGGCCTGCGACACGCACCGCCCCGCGGCTGCCGACCAGCTCGAGACCCTCGGCGACGAGATTGGCGTGCCGGTCTATCGCGGCGACGGCACAGACGCCGTGGCCATTGCCCGCGAGGCCGTGAAGGACGCCGTCGACCACCTGCGTGACGTGGTGATCGTGGATACCGCCGGCCGCCTGCAGATAGACGAGCTCATGATGCAGGAGGCCGTCGACATAAAGCGTGCCGTCAAGCCAGACCAGGTGCTCATGGTGGTCGACGCCATGACGGGCCAGGACATCGTGAACGTTGTGTCGGAGTTTGCCGAGCGCACCGACTTCGATGGCGTGATCATGTCCAAGCTTGACGGCGACGCCCGTGGCGGTGGCGCCCTCTCCGTGCGCGCCGTGACCGGCAAGCCCATCAAGTTCGTCTCCATGGGTGAGAAGCCCGACTCGCTCGAGGTCTTCCACCCCGACCGCATGGCCAAGCGCATCCTTGGTATGGGCGACGTTGTGGGCATCATCGAGCAGGCCCAGGCCACGGCCGACGCCGAGCAGGCCGCAGAGGCCGAGCGCATGCTGCGCGAGGGCTTCACGATGGACGACATGCTCACCCAGATGCAGCAGATTCGCAAGATGGGCGGCGTGGGCAAGATCTTGGGCATGCTGCCGGGCGGCGACAAGGCGATGCGCCAGATGGGCGGCGACCAGTCTGAGGAGCAGATGTGCAAGATCGAGGCCATCATCCACTCGATGACCAAGGACGAGCGCGCCCGCCCCAAGACCATCAACGGCATGCGTCGCTCGCGTATCGCCAAGGGTTCCGGACGTTCGGTCCAGGAGGTCAACGCGCTGCTCAAGCAGTGGGGCGAGATGAACAAGATGATGGGCAAGATGCGCGGCATGATGCAAAACATGAACAAGCGGCAGGCCAAGAGGCAGCTGCAAGACATGATGCGCGGGATGGGCATGGGCGGGAAGATGCCCTGGTAATGTTTCGGCGGAGGCCCCGGGGCGCGCCGGTTTCTGGCTCAGGCAGTTCCGAGCTCGCACGAAGGTGACGTTAATCACCTTCGGCTCATGCGGAACCTCGCCAGACCCGACGGCCCCCCGGGGCCTCCTTGCGCTTACGGGTTGCGGCTTCCCGCCCGTGCCGCCGGGGCCGCCAGCTTGTTAATTGCAGAGGTCCCAGAAGGTTACGGCGGTGGCGGCGGCTACGTTGAGGGAATCGACGTTGTGGGCCATGGGGATCTTGATGGTGAGGTCACAGGCCGAGATCGTCTCGTCCGCCAGCCCCTCGCCTTCGGTGCCAAAGACCATGGCGAGTTTCTCGATGTTCCTGAGCTCTGCCTCGCCGAGGGCGTAAGAGTCGTCTCTGAGGGCGAGCGCGGCGCACGCGAAGCCGCGCGCGCGTAGCAGGCCAAGGCCATCTGCGGAGTTGTCCGAGTTGGGCCACGCCTTGAATCTGCCCCAGGGCACCTGGAACACGGTTCCCATGCTGACGCGTACCGCTCGCCTCACGAGCGGGTCGCAGCAGGTGGGGGTGAGCAGCATCGCATCGACGTTGAGTGCGGCTGCGCTTCGCATGGCGGCGCCCACGTTCGTGGCGTCTGTCACGCCCTCGAGCACGGCGATTCTCCTGGCGTCCGGGAGTGCGGCGAGAACTTCCGCCGCCGAGCGCTCTCGGGGCCTCCGCATGGCGCAGAGTACGCCCCGTGTGACGTTGTAGCCAACGAGCTTGGTGATCTCGTCGTGGGGGAGCACGTAAACGCTTGGCGCCTGGCTCGCGTCTGAGACCTCGAGGTGCCCGGCACGCATGGCAACGTCGGCGCCCGTATCGAGTTTGCCGAGGGCCTCTATGAGCTCGGCCTGGCTTTCGAGCTGGCGCTCCTCCAGCAACATCGAAAGCGGCGAGAGACCCGAGTTGAGGGCCACGCGCACGACTTTCTCCGATTCCGCAACAAGCACGCCGGCATCGGGTTCCAGGCGGCTCCTGAGTTGCCGGTCCGTGAGGCCGCGATACGGCAGCAGACGCTCGTCATCCGCTGATTCGACGTGCACGATGGCCATGTGTCCTCCAAGCCTTGTCAAGATTTCGTCAGCCCAATGCTTCGGTTCTTACGCTGGTCGAGTTCCTGTGTTCTAAATGACCCGTTAGCGGTACCATAGCCCAATGCGCACATTGGGCCTGGTCGTCCGCCTACGCATCAGGTCATTAACATAGGAGAATCGCAGTGACCGAACGCAAATCACCAGCTACGGGAGCCCGTCATTACGCGCCCGTCCAGAGCCGTCGCGCTACCCATCGTGAGGAGACCCACGGCGGCAAGCTTGTTGCCGTTGTCATCGTGAGCATCGTCGTGGTGCTCGGGCTCGTCTATGGGGCTGGCGTTGTTGCCTTTAACTTCCTCTTCATGCCCAACACGACGCTTGACGGCCAGAATGTGTCCTGGAAGCTCGCGAGCACTGTGAGCTCTTCCTATGCCGCGAAGGTTGGCACGTACCAGGCCCAGGTGAGCGTCGGAGGCCTCAACTTCGCCGTTCGCGCTTCTGACATTGGCCTCACGTTCGACGAGGCCAGGTACGAGAAGGGTACCATCGGCCAGCAGAGCTCTTGGGAGTGGCCGCTGCGCATCATCGGCTCCCACGAGCTTACGGCCCAGAGCGGCGCCACCTTTGATGCCGACAAGCTGCGTACGCTCATTGAGGACCAGGTCAACACATACAACGAGACGGCCCAGCAGCCCACGAACGCCACGTTCGCGTTCAACAAGGACACGCAGTCTTACGCCGTCGTTCCCGAGAAGGCTGGCACTGCGCTTGAGGTAGACCCCGTTGTTTCTGCGGTGAGCGCAGCGATGGAGGGCCTTCCTGCGCGCATCACCGTTGACGAGTCCACGGCGCTTGTGCAGCCCTCCGTCAGGCAGGATGACGCGAACCTCGCTTTGGCGGTCGACAACGCGAATCGCTTCCTCACCGCTGACATTCCGCTTACCCTTGGTGGCCAGCCTGCCGGTCAGGTGACCCGCGAGCAGATCTCTGGCTGGATCGTTCTCGGTGACGACCTGAATGCCACGCTGGACCAGGACAAGCTTGCGGACTGGGTTGCCAAGAACATCGGATACAAGTTTGATACCATCAACACCACCCGCACGTACACGCGTCCCGATGGCAAGCAGGTCACGGTTGCCAACTCCGGCAAGAACAACTATGGCTGGATTACTGATGAGGCAAAGCTCTGCTCTGATCTCACGGCCGCAATCGAAAGCGGTTCCACCGCATCGCTCGAGATTCCTACGAAGCAGAAGGCCCAAAGCGTTCCTGACGCGGGCGGCAAGGACTGGGGCAATCGCTTCATCGACGTTGACGTGACGGAGCAGCACGTCCGTATGTATGACGACAGCGGCGCCCTCGTCTGGGAGAGTGACTGCGTTACGGGCAACTCCTCCAAGGGCTATGACACTCCGCAAGGCGTCTATCGGCTCAACGACTACCGCGCGAACGGCAACGTGGAGCTTCGCGGCAAGATTGACCCTGCCACCAACGAGCCCGAGTACATCAGTCACGTTGAGTATTGGATGCCTTTCATCGGCAACTCCTGGGCCTTCCACGACGCGGATTGGCGCAGTTCCTTTGGTGGCGCCATCTACCAGACCAATGGTAGCCACGGCTGCATCAACCTCCCGCCTGCCAAGGCCGCGGAGCTCTTCAACCTCTGCAAGGTCGGCGACGTGGTTATCGTTCACGCGTAGCGAGCTGGGTGCGGTCGACGGCCGCGGGCTCGTCGAGAAACTATGTGAGCATTCAGCAGAAGGGCTCAGGCGTAAGCCTGAGCCCTTCTGCTGACGTGACTCTGTTTCACGGCCGGCTCCAGCGGCCAGCCCTTTAGGTCAGAAGCGCTACTCCGAATCCACCGTCGGCAGCTTTGGCGCGAAGCCGTCGTCACGGGTAAACATGTTCATGAACTCTTCTCCCGTGATCGTCTCCTTCTTCTGCAGGTAGTGCGCAATCTCGTGCAGCTTGAAACGGTGGGCCGTGAGGATGTCGACGGCCGTCTGGTGCCCCTCGCTCACGAGGCGCTCTACCTCGGCGTCTATTTCTCGAGCCGTGCCCTCGGAGCACGTAAGCTCGGCGCCGCCGCCAAGGTACTTGTTGCGCTGTTGGCCCAGGGCAACCATGCCAAACTTGTCCGACATGCCGTACTGCGTCACCATGGCGCGCGCGATCTGCGTGGCCTTCTCGATGTCGTTGGAGGCGCCGGTGGTCATCTCGCCAAAGATGAGCTCCTCGGCTGCGCGGCCGCCACAGAGCGTGGCAATCTTCTGCTTGGCCTCGTTGCGCGTGGTGAGGAAGTGCTCGTCCTCCTCAACCTGCATAGTGAAGCCGAGGGCACCCGAGGTGCGCGGCACGATGGTGATCTTCGTGACGGGAGCGGTGCCCTTCTGGGCTGCGGCAACAATGGCGTGGCCGGTCTCGTGGTAGGCCACGACCTCCTTCTCATGTTCTGAGAGGACCGTGGACTTCTTCTTCTCGCCGGCGATGACCACGTCGACGCTCTCGAGCAGGTCCTCCTGCGTCACGCGCTTGCGGCCATTGCGGACGGCCCTGAGCGCGGCCTCGTTGATGATGTTCGCGAGGTCGGCACCGGAGGCGCCCGGCGTGGACTTGGCGACCACCTGCAGGTCGATGCCTGGCTCCATCTTCACGTCGTCGGCGTGAATCTTGAGGATTGCCTCTCGACCGGCGAGGTCGGGAAGCTCAACCGGAATGCGTCGGTCGAAGCGTCCCGGTCGCAGAAGTGCCGGGTCGAGCGTCTCGGGGCGGTTGGTGGCCGCGAGCACCACGATGCCCTTGTGGTTGTCGAAGCCGTCCATCTCTGAGAGCAGCTGGTTGAGCGTCTGCTCGCGCTCGTCGTTAGAGTTGAGCGACATGTCGCGCTTCTTGCCCACGGCGTCGATCTCGTCGATGAAGACGATGCAGGGGGCCTTCTCGTTGGCCTGCTTGAAGAGGTCGCGCACCTTGGCGGCGCCACGGCCCACGAACATCTCCACGAACTCGGAGCCCGAGATCTGGAAGAAGGGGACGCCGGCCTCGCCGGCCACGGCCTTGGCCATGAGGGTCTTGCCGGTTCCCGGAGGGCCCACGAGCAGGGCGCCGCGCGGGCAGCGGGCACCGATCTCGTTGTACTTCTCGGGCTTCTTGAGGAAGCTCACGATTTCCTTGAGGGACTCCTTGGCCTCGTCCTGGCCGGCAACGTCCTTGAACGTGACGCCGGTGTCCTCGCCCTTGACCTCCTTGGCGCTGGACTTGCCGAGACCGCCGCCCATGCCGCCAAAGCCAGAGCCAAAGCTCATGGACGGGCCGTCGTCACCCATCATCTTCTTCATGCGGCGGTTGAGCCACCAGCCGCCGAGGATGGCAATCAGGATGGGCAGGCCATAGACAAGCAGCATGTAGGTCCAGATGCCTGAGCTGCCGTCTTCGATCTTGCCGTCGAGGTTTACGCCGTGCTCGAGCATCTTCTGCACGAGCGACGAGGTGTCGCCGGAGATGGCAGTGGTGCGATATGTGACGTTCTGCTCGTCCTTGAGGGTGAACGTGATGCGTCCGGAGCTCTGGTCGAGCGTGGCGACGTTCACCTTGTCCTCATCCACCATCGTGTTGAGCTCGGTGTACGAGACGTCCTTCACCGTCGCACGCTGGATGCTCGGGTACACCACCGAGTTCAGTGCGACGATGGCCGCGATCGCGATGATCGCGTACATGATCATCGATTGTCGCTTCTTCTTGTTGTCCATGCCGTTTCCTTGCGTCGGGTATCAGTGCTTGCAGCAAGTGCTTGAACGTAGATACCCAAGTTGCTGGGATTATGTCAGGCCGTTGTGCGTCTACGCCGTCTTTCCGCGCTCGGGGAGCTCGCCGGACCGGTACGCGTCGAGAAGCGCCGTGAGCTCGTCGATCTGCTTGCGGATGTGGGCACCGGTGTCGGTGTCGGCAACCATGTAGGGACGCGGGTTCACCTCGAGCTGGTCGTCGTCGGAGTAGATGTCGCCGCGGTCTGCCACCACGTCGCCGATGGCGTCGTAGGGGCGGTGGGCCTTGATGCGCATGCCGTGCGCGTCAACGATGAGGGTGTAGCCCGCGATGCCCGTCTTGGAGTGGTAGGCGCGGCAGAACCCGCCGTCAATCACGAGGCGCTTGCCGCCGCCGCGGATGGGGCTCTCGCCGTTGCTGCTCGCCACCGGCGTGTGCCCGTTGATGATGTGGCAGCCGGGACCGTAGAGCCCAAACTCCGCAAGCACGTGGTCGCAGACCTCGGGGCGGTTCGTGAGATCGAAGTAGGGGTCCTGCTCTTCGACCCAGGTGCTCTTGTCGGCAACGAACGTGCGCTCGAAGGTCTTGATGTTGCGGCCGGAGAGGGGAGAGCTCAGGCCGCACCACAGGTACCACATCCAGTCCAGCAGGCCCTCGGAGCGCTCGTGCCAGGCGCGGCGGGCCAGGCGGTCGCAGGCGTCCAGGTAGGCGCGTCCGGCCAGATGCCGGTTCTCGCCCATGCGCACCGGGCGGAAGCTGCCGTCCTCGCGCATGGGTATGCATCCGTGGAACAGCAGATTGCCGTTGTAGGCGAGGTACATCGATCCCTGCTCGTAGAGGAAGGTCACATGGCGCTGCAGGCGGCGGCTGTTGGTGAAGCTGTCCACGAGGCTGTCCATGACGTGGCGCTCGGCGGGCGTGAGCTCGTAGGGATGGTCGTGGTCGAGCGTGGGGAGGTCCTTGGTCGTCAGGTCGTAGTCCTTGCCGTTGATGTTGACCTTGCCGTGCTCGCCGTGGCTGAGGTCTATGCGCTCGAGCAGAAGGCGATTCGCCATGTCGAACTCGGGGTGGCGCATGATGAGCCGGCCGTGGAGCTTGAACATGATGACGGAGATGGCCTTCTCGGCCGGCGAGAGCACGTCGCCCTTCTTGTACGTCTCCTCGGCAAAGAGTGCCAGCTCGCGCAGGGTGATTCCGTAGGAGCCCTCGAGGATGTTGAGGGTGTCGTAGTGGATGGCGTTGCGCACCACCGTGGCGATGCAAGCCTCTGAGCCGGCGGCGGCGCCCATCCAGCAGATGTCGTGGTTGCCCCACTGGATGTCGAGGGAGTGGTATGCCATCAGGCGGTCCATGATGGCGTCCCCGTGGGGGCCGCGGTCATAGATGTCGCCCACCACGTGCAGGTGGTCCACGGCGAGGCGCTTGATGAGCGCCGAGAGCGAGCGGATGAAGTCACAGACGCTGCCGGTCTCGAGGATGGACTCCACGATGCGCTCATGGTAGACGTGCCGGTCCGTCTGGGCACCGCCGCTTGCGTGGAGGAGCTCGTCGATGATGTAGGCGTAGGCCACGGGCATGGCCTTGCGCACCTTCGAGCGCGTGTAGGCGTCCGAGAGGAAGCGGGCGAGTTCGATGAGCTGCATGAGCGAGGTGCGGTACCAGGTGGGCGTGTCCTGGTGGTTGGACTTCACGCGCTTGAGCTTCTCGTCCGGATAGTAGATGAGGGTGCAGAGCTCGGCCTGCTCGCCGGCGGTGAGCTTGTGACGGAAGACCGCCTTGACGCGCTCGCGGATGACGCCGGAGCAGTTGTTGATGATGTGGTCGAACTGCTGCGAGTCTCCGTGAACATCGGAGATGAAGTGCTCGGTTGCCTTGGGGAGGTTGAGAATCGCCTCAAGGTTGATAACCTCGGTGTAGACGGCCTGGCAGGTCGGGAACTTCTCTGACAGCAGCTCGAGATACTTGGTCTGCTGCTCGTTTCTGAAGACGCTCGACACGTTGGCCTCCCTGTGAGTATGCGGACAGCTGTCTTCGCATGTCTCAAGGGCATGCGTCTCGCCAGCTCTTCTTTTGGCCGCCCCCTGCGACCATGCCGCCGCGTGCGGCTTGTGAGAAAATCCTAGACCCGAGAGGGCCAAGTTAGCTGCGTGCGTTGCGTGGTCACAGATTGACCATGGGTTGATAGTCATCTACGGCCGTCTTCCGAGTGTTACGTGTTGCGCAATTGCGGGCGTTTGCGTCGCAGTTTGGCGGCGTTCGTGCTACCATGCCCAGGAAAGCTGTGATGGGGACGAGTAGCTCGGTCACTGCGGCAAGAGCGATGTGGGGATGGTGGAAGCCCACGGCCGCACCCAGGCGAACATCACCCCGGAGCCGTGGCCCGAACAGGGCTGGGGTGCTTGCGAGCCACGTCTCGCGAAAACCGCCAGCCGCCAGTAGGCGCCACCGGGATTGGTCGCCGTGACGGGCCAGCCGAGTAAGGCGGATCTCCGCTCGCTGGGTGGTTGAACGAGGATGTCTTGCGACCGTGTCACGCACGGCTGCTTTCAGGCGCTTCGTCCCAGCTGTGGGGACGGGCGCTTTTTTCGTGCGCGGACGCTCCGCGCGAAGGCGCTCGGCACGAGGATGCGGGCGCAGGCTCGCGAAAGGAGCGGCACGGAGCCAATGGCTAACGAGTACAAGAAGACGATGAACCTCCCCAAGACGAGCTTCCCCATGCGGGCAAGCCTCGCCACCAGGGAACCCGAGCGCCTCAAGGTCTGGCGCGAGAACAACGTCTATGAGCTGGCGCGCAAGAAGAACGAGGGCCACGACAAGTTCGTCCTGCACGACGGTCCCCCGTATGCGAACGGCCCCATCCACGTGGGCCACGCCATGAACAAGATCTCCAAGGACATCATCAACCGCTACTGGATGATGCAGGGCAGAGATGTCCCGTACGTGCCCGGCTGGGACTGCCACGGCCAGCCCATCGAGCACAAGGTCGAGGAGAAGGTGGGCACCAAGAAGTTCAACGAGATGCCCACGGCCGAGATCCGCGAGATGTGCAACAAGTTCGCCGTCGAGAACATCGAGCTGCAGAAGGCGGGCTTCCGCAGGCTCGGCGTGCTTGGTGACTGGGACCACCCTTATCTCACGCTCTATCATCAGCACGACGCCGCCGACATCGAGGTCTTCAAGAAGATGTTCGATAAGGGCATGGTGTATCGCGGCCGTAAGCCCGTGCACTGGTGCAAGCACTGCCATACCGCCCTCGCCGAGGCCGAGATCGAGTACGGCGACGAGACGAGCCCGTCCATCTACGTGCGCTTCGAGCTCACGAGCAAGCCGGCCGGCCTCGAGTCCTTCGACGGTCCGGTGGACTTCGTGATCTGGACCACCACGCCCTGGACCATGCCGTCCGACCAGGCTGTCTCGCTCAAGCCCGAGGCCGACTACGTGGCCGTGGAGCACGACGGCCGTGCCGAGATCATGCTCGAGCACCTTGCGCCCAAGGTCTGCGAGATCGCGGGGTGGGACTACACGCCGGTCATGGTTGACGGTAAGCCCTACGTGGTGAAGGCCGAGACCTTCGACCACCTGCACTACAAGCAGCCGATCTTTGACGGCGTCGAGGGTGTGGCCCTGCTCGCCGACTACGTTGGCACAGAGGACGGTACCGGTATCGTCCACAACTCGCCCGGCCACGGCGTCGACGACTACTACGTCTGCGCCGCCGAGGGCATGGACATCTGCATGCCGGTCGACGACGACGGTAAGTTCTACGTTGGCGACGAGTTTGGCAAGGGCGGCCCGTTCTCCGGCATGGACACCGACGAGGCCAACCCCAAGATCATCCAGTTCCTCCGCGATAAGGGCACCCTTGTGGCCGAGGTCAAGATCACGCACAGCTACCCGCACTGCTGGCGCTGCCACCAGCCGGTCCTGTTCCGTGCCACCAACCAGTGGTTTGTCTCCATGGACAAGACGAACCTGCGCGGCGAGGCGCTCGACGCCATCGAGCACAAGGTCGCCTGGTACCCCGAGCGTGCGAGCAAGCGCATCCACGCCATGGTGGAGGGGCGTCCTGACTGGTGCATCTCCCGCCAGCGCAACTGGGGCGTGCCCATTCCGAGTTACACCTGCGAGGACTGCGGCGAGACGGTCATGAACGACGCCACGCTCGACGCCGTCATCAAGCTCTTCCACGAGAAGGGCTCCGACGCCTGGTTCACCGACAAGCCCGAGGATTACCTGGGCGACGCCTGCGTGTGCCCCAAGTGCGGTGGCCATCACCTCAAGGCCGACAAGGACATCCTCGACGTGTGGTGGGACTCCGGCGTCTCCTGGAAGGCCGTCTGCGAGTTCCGCGACGAGCTCCACTACCCGGCCGACATGTACCTCGAGGGATCCGACCAGCACCGCGGCTGGTTCCAGAGCTCGCTTCTGACCTCCGTTGGCGCCAACGACATCCCGCCCTACAAGGCGGTCGTCTCCCAGGGCTTCACGCTCGACGGCCAGGGCCGCAAGATGTCCAAGTCGCTCGGCAACGTCATCGACCCGAACAAGGTCTGCGACGAGATGGGGGCCGACATCCTGCGCCTCTGGGTGGCTTCCACGGACACGTCCAACGACGTGGCCATCGACCACGAGATCCTCGCACGCACCTCTGACGCCTACCGACGCTTCCGCAACACCTTCCGCTTCCTGCTGGGCGAGCTCGAGGACCAGTTCGACCCCGAGCGCGACCTCGTGCCGGTTGCGGAGATGGAGCCGTACGACCTGCTCGTGCTCGCGCGCGCCTGCGACATGCACGACAAGGTGTCCGAGGCCTACGCCGGCTACCGCTTCTACCAGGTCTATCGTGCGCTCTATGACTTCGTGGTGACGGAGCTCTCCAACGGCTACCTCAACGCCACCAAGGATCGCATGTACTGCGAGGCCAAGGACTCCAAGGCCCGCAAGAGCGCCCAGACCTGCTGGTACTACCTGCTCGAGATGCTGCTCCGCGACCTCCAGCCGATCCTGTCCTTCACCACGGACGAGGTCATGGCACACCTGCCCGAGAGCGCCCGCGACGGCCAGACCTTCGCTGCGCTGCTCGACTGGTGGAAGAGCCCGCTTGCCAAGGACCAGGTGGCGAAGCTCCTGCCGACCTACAACGCCATGCTCGAGGCGCGCGGCGCGTTTACGAAGGCTTACGAGGAGGCGCTTGGCACCGAGACAATCAGCGAGAAGACCACGCAGGCCGCCCGTTGCGTCCTGACGTTGCCGAGCGACGCCTACGAGCTGCTCGCCAACGACGCCGACCTGCTTGCCGAGGCGCTCGTGTGCTCCGCCGTCGAGGTTCGCGAGGGTGACGAGCTTGCGGCCGAGGTGCTGCCGGCCGAGGGCGAGAAGTGCCCGCGCTGCTGGTATTGGCGCGGCCTTGGCGCCGATGGCCTCTGCCCGCGCTGCCACGAGGCCGTAGCGGCCTGTGGCTGTGAGGAGTAGTGCCTTGTCGCTGCGCGTGCGCATAGCCGGATTTGCTGGGGTCGCCGTCTGCGGCGTCGTGCTTGACCAGGTCACCAAGGCCTGGGCCCGCACGGCGCTGGCGGGCGGCCCCGTCACGGTTGTGCCTGGATACCTTGACCTCGCGCTCGTCAAGAACACCGGGGCCGCCTTCTCGATTGGCTCCGGGGCCACGTGGGTGTTTGCGCTGTTGGCCATCGGCATTGTTGCCGCCTGCACGGTGTGGGTGGTGCGCGAGTGCGAGATGCCCATGGGGCTTGTGTGCTCGCTCGGCGCCGTTGCCGGCGGTGGCGTAGGCAATCTCATCGACCGCGTGGTGGCAGGCGAGGTTACGGACTTCTTTGCGACGACGTTCGCCGACTTTCCGGTCTTCAACGTTGCCGACATCTTTGTGACCTGCGGCGTTGTGCTCGTCATATATCTCTGGTGGCGTTGGGACTCCGAGCGCCAGGCGCAGGACGCCGAGTAATCTGGCGTCGTGGTGCCGGCGCTGGTGGTCGGGCGATTCGGCGCCGCGCGCCTGGCGTTTGATCATTCGCTTCCGTGGCGTTTGACGCTTCATATGTCTGGCTGCTCGGCCGCATCGCGGACGACGCCGGTGTTATCCTGGCCTCGTTACGCATCTGGCGGTCTATCTTCGTACGGCAAAGGTTTCGTTGCATGATTTTGTCGCTTGCCCCTATGGAGGGGATTACGGGCAGCGCGTTTCGCCGGGTGCACGCGGAGTGCTTCGGTGCGCTCGACCGTTATTACACGCCGTTCGTGGCGCCCCCACGCGTCGGCGACGATTTTGGCAAGAAGGCCCTGAAGGAGCTCGAGCCGGCGCGCAATGCTGGCCTTGAGGTCATCCCCCAGCTGCTTGGCAAGAACGCCGACGAGTTCGTGTGGGCGGCGCAGCTCTTGGCCGACATGGGGTATTGCGAGGTGAACCTGAACCTTGGGTGCCCCTCTGGTACGGTATTCAATAAGGGTAAGGGCTCGGGGTTCCTGCGCAACCTCGACGAACTCGATGCGTTTCTCGGCGATATCTGCGACCGGTCTCCCATTCCCGTGTCGGTCAAGACGAGGCTCGGTGTCTCGGATGATGGCGAGTTCGGCGCGGTGCTTGACCTGTATTGCCGCCACCCGCTCGCCGGGCTCATCGTTCACCCGCGCGTGCGCGAGGACTTCTACAAGGGCGCGCCGCGCTGGGAGCCCTATGGCGAGGCCCTTGCCCGGGCGCCCTTCCCAGTGGCCTACAACGGGGACATCTTTGCGCCGGAGGACCTGGAGGCGCTGCTCTCTGCATATCTGGCGACGCGGCATGTGATGGTGGGACGCGGCGTCCTCACCAACCCCGCGTTGCCGCGGCAGCTGCGAGGTGGTGGTCCCATGACGCCCGAGGAGCTCCATGCGTTTCATGACAGGCTGTTCGATGCCTACGAGGCCGAGATTGGCGGCAATGCTGTCTATCGCCTCAAGGAGTGGTGGTCCTACGCCCGGTACGCCTTCGCGGACCCCGTCGCGGTGCATCGAGCGGTGCGGAAGGCGCGCCGCGTCGAAGACTACAGGGCGGCGGCCGAGCAGGTCTTTCGCAGCGAACTGCTTGCTGTCAGGCCATGTTTCCAGGGGTGATGCCGCCCGTCGCCCCTTCGCTGACGCGTGCGCCACAGGCGTCCGCCAATCATGGCGCCACGCGTGAGGAAACCGTCACCGCCCCGTAAGCCTCGGCTCATCGGTCGCGCGTGTCCCCGCTGCACAATGGGGGAGAACGCAGACCCTAGCGAGGACGAGGTGATCGCGATGCCAAGGCCAGTCTTCTTCTCCCACGGAATCCCCAATCTTGTGCCCATCGAGGGAGGGCGCCTCGTTGACGCTCGCGTAGCCGGTCCTGCGGAGGCCCTGCTCCAAGCCTGCCGAGCCACCGGCCTCGACCCGGTGGTCACGTCTGCCTATCGTAGCCCGGTCAGGCAGACGTGGATTCTCGCCTGCAGGGTTGGCGCAAACATGCTGCGGGGTCTCTCGCCTTGTAAAGCTTGGCGAGCCACGTGCCGCTACGTGGCGCTTCCGGGTCGGAGCGAGCACGCCTTGGGCGTCGCGCTCGACATCAGCTGCGGAGACGGTAGCCCGGGAGGTCTCGAGGGGATCCAGGACTGGCTGTTCGAGAATTCGTGGCGGTTTGGGTTCATCTGTCGGTATCCTCCGGGCAAGTCTGCCCTTACGGGCGTGGACTTCGAGCCCTGGCACTACACTTACGCTGGCGTTGACGTTGCAACTGAGCTGCGGCGTACGGGCGAGTGCCTCGAGGAACTCGCGGCCAGGCTTGAGGTGGGTCGTCGGAGGGGTAGGGCGGCAGGACTGAGGCCGTCGTGTCTCTAGCGCACTGACTGTTGCCGCGTCGCACGGCGCGCATGCCGAGGGCTAAGATGGCTTCCAGTTTGAGACCGGCTTTGGAGGGACGACCATGATTGACCTCATTCCCATGCGCAGAAAGCGTCAGGCCCTTAGCGAGGAAGCCTGCATCGAGGTGCTCGAGCGCGGCACGTCCGGCGTGCTCGCGCTCAATGATCTCGAGCTTGGCGCGCCGTACCAGGTGCCGCTCAACTATGGCTACCGCGATGGCAGGCTTACCTTCCACGGGGCTATGACCGGCCATAAGATCGACCTGCTCAAAGCCGATGCTCGTGCCTCGTTCACGGTCATTGGCCAGGATGATATTATCCCCGAGCAATACACCTCGTACTTTCGCAGCGTGGTCTGCACGGGGCGCCTGCGCCAGCTCACGGATCCCGATGAGCGTTTGGAGGAGCTTCTCTTCATGGCCGAGCGCTTCTGGCCCGGTCACGAGGAGAAGGCCCGCGAGGAGATTGCGCCTGCCTTCGACCACACCTTCGTGCTGGTTCTCGACATCGAGACCATGACGGGTAAGGAAGCCGTCGAGCTCGCGCGCAGGCGGCGGGCGGGGGAGCTGTGAGTGGCTGCGCGTTGAATGGCGAGCCTCGTCGTCCTCCGGTTGACTAAGCCCCGGAAAGGTCAACCACCGCTCCATTGCGTCAACCGTACCTTGCCCTTTACCTGTCTCAGGACCGGTCCTCCTGCCACTTCCAGCAAGGAGGAGCCATGAGAAGCACGAGTATCGCCGAGAGCATCGCCGCCGCCATCGTTCGGGAGGCCACGGGGCTCTCCGCGACTGACCGCGACGCCGCCGTCGCCCGCTGCGAGTGGGAGCTGCGCGACCACGGGTCGAGTTGGAACCTGCTGGTCGCCGTTGCCGGGCTCTACGCCGGGTGGGCGACTACCGCCAGGGCCGCGGGCGAGGAGGGCGCAGCGGCGGTCCTCGTCGAGGTCATGCGCATGGTCAACCTGGCCGACGACGCTGAGGAGATCGCCCGCCTCGCGGAGCGGGGCGAGGAGGCTCGCTCCGCCCTCGGTTGGGCGCTCGCGGATGCCGACCCCGTCCCGAGCCTGCGTGTCACGGCGGCCGCGAGGCTGCTCGAGCTCGAAGAGGAAGCTGCCGCCCATAACCAGCTCGAGGTCATTGCGGGCGAGCAGCAGGGAGATAACACCACCCGGCTCGCTTGCCTGCTCTTGGGGGATGAATCCCCTTGGCGCGACGAGTCCCTCGCAGACCGGCGCCTGGCCCTGCTGGGTCGCATGCAGGCCTGACGAGAGGAGGTTCCCATGAGAGAGTACGGGGAGAGGCCGGAAGCACCCTACCGCCGCCCAGCCCTGATGTGGTGGGAACTCCTTGCATACACGCTGATACTCGCGATCGCGCTCGCCCTTAACGCGCTGCAGTTCCCCAAATGGGTCGCCGGCCCCCTCGTCCTTGTGGCACTCGTGGTTCGGGCTGTACGGATAGGGACCGACTGATCCTATTGGTTCGAGTCGCTCGGCCGCTTTCCGAAAGAAGGATAGGGCGATGACCACAATCGGTGCTGAACCATACGGTTGAGAGTCTGCAGTGTGTGCCAACTCGTTTTTCGCATCTCACTGCCGTCTCATGTGGTGCCAGCCACATTGCTACGTATAAAATGGTCCTCATCTGCACCTCGCTGCCCCATTTGCTGGGTATGCGCTCTTCGTCTGCACCTCATTTTGAGTTTGGTCTCTCCTTCAGTTTTCTTTATGCATAGAATAAGCCAACACTGCAGATAAATTGAATTATGAGTGCATATGTTGGAATGCCGTCAATCCGAGCCATATTGAGGTGACGACGAAGGCGCCGAATGCTGGGAATCCGTATTGAGGTGTGTGCATGCGGGTTATAAGACACGTTCCGGGCGGGCATATATCACGCGCGATCCCCTAAGGAGCCAGAAGTTCCCGGTCCTGCGGCGCCACGGATAGGCCAAGGTCTCGGACCAGAAATGTAGCTTGTGTGGTCCGTGCCCGTGAGCCAGAGAGGTTGTCAGTCGTGGTCTCATCGAACAGAAGCCGCGTGGTCGTGGTGGGGTGTGGGAGCGTTGGGTTTGCCGTGGCGAGCCCCATCGTGCAGCAGGGCCTGTGCAACGAGCTCGTGCTCATCAACCACAACCACCAAAAGACCGAGGGCCTCCCCATGGACCTGGCGGACGGCATCGAGTACCTCGGCGGGTTCACGACGATTCGCGCCGGTGACTGGGATGACTGTCGCTGTACTGACATCGTGATTGTGGCTGCGGGCCCAAGGCCCAAGCCCGGCGAGGGTCGCATGCAGGAGCTCGGTGGATGTGGTCCGCGAGCACTGCAAGCTGGTCTCGCGGTATCTGTGAGGCATGGCGACTCCTCGGGGTGAGGGTGGGTCTGACGGAGCGGCGGTTTCGATTTGACTGGGATGAGCGCCGCCTTTTACTCCCGAAGCCATGCAATCATGACGAGCAGCAGGGCCATCAGCGTGAGGGAGACGGAGAAGGAGGTCATGACGCCCGCCGCCGTGCTCTCCATCGACCTCGCGAGCGCGCCGAAGAGTGCCATGCCCACGGCACCGCCCACCTGGCGAAGGGTGTTGAACACGGCGCTCGCGATGCCGGCTTGCGAGGGCTCGCTGTACCTGAGCACCATCCCCGCGAACGTGGGCGTCATGAGCCCGCCACCCGAGCCTGCGACGGCGATCGCCACGGCGACCCCGCCCGCGCTCAGCTGCCCGCCGAGAGCAGGGAACACCGCATAGCCCGCGGAGAGGATCGCGATGCCCACCACGAGGATCCGCCGCGTGGACCAGACGCCGGAGAGCCGGTCGCTCAGCATGTTGGTGATGGAGCACGTGATGGCCGAAGGCTGGAAGACCAGACCGCTTGCCAGCGGGTCGAGGCCGGCGCTCTGCTGCAGGATGAGCGTGGACAGGAAGATCGCGCCGTTCCACGAGAGAATCATCGCGAAGCCCCCGAACACCGCCGCCCGCATGCCGAGCTTGCGGAAGAGTGCGGGCGGCACCATGGGATAGCGGACCCGCCTCTGCGAGAAGGCGAAGGCCACCAGCGCGATGGCGCCGCAAGCGATGAGCGCAGCCGGCACGGGTGCCGTGAAGCCGCGGGAGCCGCCCTCGATGATGCCACCGATGAGGCCGGTGAGGCCCGCGGCGGCGAGCACCTGCCCGGGCACGTCGAAGGGGTGCGCTCGCGGGCGACGGCGCCAGGCGCAGGCAGAGCGTAACTATCGCCAGGCAGAAGGGAATGTTGATTGAGAAGATGAGGCTCCAGTGGATGGGCGCGAGCGCGCCGCCGAGGATGGGGCCCACGGCTGCTGCCAAGGACCCGCCGATGCCCCAGATGGCGAGCGCCCGCGAGCGGTCGGCCTCGCGCGGATACGCCTCGCGGATGACGGACATCGACGAGGGTAGCACGGGCGCCGCGGATACGCCGAGCAGCGTGCGGCCCAGCACGAGCATGCCGGCGCCCACGGCCAGGGCGCAGATGAGCGAGCTCACGGCGAAGCCCGCGGTGCCCGCCATGAAGGCGCGCTTCGCCCCGAAGCGGTCCGAGAGGTTGCCGGCGAGCAGGAGCAGTGCGGCGAACGCCAGCGTGAAGCCATCGACGATCCATTGCTGCGCGGCCATGTTCGCATGGAGCTCCGTGCCGATGGTGGGCAGCGCGACGTTCACGATGAACGTGTCCATGCCGATGAGGAACATGGCGAGGGTGGCAGCGGCGCAGGGGATTATGCTGGCGCGCCGGGCCGGCTGCTCGCCGTGGAGCGCGGCTGCCCGCCGGTGGCCATCGCGGGTCTTTCGGGTGATCGGGTGAGGGAAATCGTGCTCACGTGAATCCTCTCTGGTCGAAGGATTGAAGGGCCGAGGGGTTGCGAAGTGCTGCGAAGGGTTGCGAAGGCTGCCTAGTCGTCGCCTTGAACGCGCGGCGCGCGCGGGCTCCCGCGGCGGTGCCGTAGTTGAAGAGGCCCTCGTCCTCGTCGAGCGCGGCGATCCGTGCCATCTCCTCGTCGGAGAGTCGCCAATCCCAGATGTCGAGGTTCTGCGCCATGCGCGCCTTGGGCCTCGAGGTGATTGATGTCGACCGCTATGACCTTGGACTCTTCAACGAGTGCGCGGAGAAGGCCGGCGTGCTCGTGACATCAGGAGCCTGGTCGGGCCTTCATCCGGGGCTCGTCACCGTGTAGCTCGCGGAGCCGCGCGAGGCGGCGTGTGCGCTGCTCTATCCGCTTGAGCCCGCCGTCTCTGTTCAGGCCTTCATTGACGCCAATAACGCCCTTCTCGAGTGTTCGTAGATGTCAAATTGAAACCGGCGCCTTCGCGTGTTCATTGCCATATCTATGCCACTCGTATTGGGTGGGGCAGTTCATGCTCGAGAGGGTGTTGAAGTCAGCCGCTCGTCAAGGGGAAGATCGCGAAGTACCAAGGTGTGCTCGTTACCTTGGTGCTCGTGACTCTTGGCCTGTCCATCCTCGCGAAGAACTACGTGCTCAAGTGCGGGGCGCATGCGCGTCGCGCACCTCGCCCGGATTCCCGGCTCCGCGTGCCGGGTATAACAATTCCGTCGAAATCGGGGGCGAAACTATGGGGACCATAACGACGAAACGAATCTACGACGAGCCAGGCGATGCGGACGGGGAGCGCATCCTCGTCGACCGGCTGTGGCCCCGTGGCATCTCGAAGGACCGCGCCCGGCTCACTGCGTGGGACAAGGACGTTGCCCCGTCGACGGAGCTGAGGAAATGGTTTGGGCACGACCCCGACCGTTTCGCGGAGTTTTCTGCTCGGTATCGCGACGAGCTCTCGTCCTCATCCGCTGCGGAAGAACTTGCGAGCAGGTGCCGAGATCAACTCGTGCAAGGCCGGAACGTGACGCTGCTCTATGCCGCGAAGGACGCCTCTTGCAACCATGCCGTCGTGCTTGGGGATTGGCTTGCCGAGAAGACGAAAACGGCTTGAGCCCTTGGCGGCTGGGAAAAGCTGAGGTAAGGGCCATGAAGAACGCTCTAGTTCAGATTGCATGGCTGGGAGCATCTTTCATGAAATCGCCTCCGACATCGTTCGGAACATTTCGTTGCTTGACCCGAGCAAGCGATTTGTACCTGGAGAAACGCTCATCATCTTCGATGAGATTCAGGAGCTTCCTGACGTTGCCGCCTCGCTCATGTTCTTCAAGATTGATGGTCGCTTCGATGCCATCTGTTCGGGATTGATGCTGGGGATTGACTACAAGACCATCGAGAGCAACAGCGTCGGCTAAAAGACTGACTATGATATGAGGTCACTCGATTTTGAGGAGTATCTCTGGACTTAGGGCTGCGGCGAGGATGTCGTCAACTCGATGCTCGGGCACATTGTCGAGGCGCGCCCTTTTTCCATGACGGAAGAGTCTGTCTATTCTTGAGCGTTTCTTGAATACTGCGTTCTGGGAGGTATGCTTGCCGTCTTGAGCTCTTTTGTGGAGCGAGGGACATTCGAGGGAACGCTCGCCATGCAGCGTCAGCTGGTCTTGGATTATCAAGAGGACATACGCAAGTATGTTTCGGGTATCGAGCAGATGCGCGTGCTCAACGTGTTCAAGCACATGCCGGTGCAGCTTGCCAAGGAAAACAAGAAGTTCCAGATCTCTAAGGTGGCGAGCGGCGCCAGGTTCAAGGACTACTGGGGCTGCATCGAGTGGCTGGCGAGCGCGGGCGTGGTGAACATGTGCCACTGCCTGCTCGATCCGGAGCTGCCAATCAAAGGCAACTATGACCAGGCGAAGTACAAGCTGTACTTCAGCGACAGCGGCCTTCTCGTGTCCATGCTGGATGACGAGTCGAGCGATGACCTGCGATCAAACAGGAACCTCGACGTGTACAAGGGCGGGCTCTACGAGAACATCGTTGCGGAGGCGCTGGTCAAGCAGGGGTACGACCTGTTCTACTACAAGCGGGAGAACTCCACGCTTGAAGAGGATTTCTTTGTGAGGTCGGGTTCATACCTGGTGCCCATTGAGGTGAAGGCGAAAAACGGCACCGCGAAGTCCATGCGCACCTTGATCTCGTCTGACAAATACCCGGATATCAGCTGGTGGGGTTAAGATTCGCGGAGGAAACGTGGGGAGAGCAACAACGTGCTGACAATTCCGCATTTCCGTGCGTTTTTGCTGCGGAGGTGCTTGGAGCAAAGGCTTTGGTGATGACAAAACGGTCGGGTCGGTTTGTCAGCTGCCCTAGTTTACAAACCGACCGTTGGTATGTATACTGGTCTCCAGGCGATTGGAGGACATATGGCACGTAACGCACATCCCGAGGAGACCGAGCATCGCATCCTCGATTCTGCCCGGAGGCTGTTTGCCGAGAAGGGCTACGAGAAGACGTCCATCCAAGACATCCTGAACGACCTCGGCGACCTCTCCAAGGGCGCCATCTACCACCATTTCAAGTCGAAGGAAGCGATCCTCGACCGGCTGAACAACGACGAGTGGGCCGTTACCGTGCGTCTGCGGGACGAGCTGCTGTGTCGGCGCGACCTGACCGCGCTCGAGAAGCTGCGGGCGCTCATCTTCTCCGTCGTCGAGGACAAGGACCATCTCGGACTCGTCCGTTCCCAGCTGGCTTTGCTCGAGGACCCCGCGTTCTTCACCTCCAACATGCGCTTTTGGTCGACGGAGCTGCCGAAGTCCTTCCGCGCCTTCGTTGACCTGGGGGTTCAGGATGGTTCGATTCCCACGGCGTATCCCGAGGAGGCGGCGCAGCTGCTCGCGCTGCTCTGCAACTACTGGCTCATGCCCTGCTTCTATCCGGCCTCGCATGACGATATGGAGCGGCGCATCCGCTCCTTGGACGCGATGCTGGACGCCATCGATGTGCCGCTGTTCGACGAGGCGCTTATCCAGCGAGCGGTCGAGGGGCTTATGGCTCTGGTGCCGGACGGGCAGGGTTCAGCTGCGTAGGCCGTTTGACGTACGTCGTCCGGGTGGCGGGTCTTTTGTGCCGCCACCCGGTTTCATTTCACCAATATACATACCAACAGCTGGTATGAATAGATATCCAGACGAAATCATGAAGGGAAACTACTATGGAATCCACTGAACAATGCAGGGTCTCGATGTCCTCGGACGGCGCTGCCAATCCCTTGCGCACAAGCAACTTTGCCCTGCTCATCGCGGGTCTCGGCATATCGCTCTTCGCCAACCTCATGCTGCGGTTTTCCATGTCGATGTGGGTGCTTGATGAGACCGGCTCGGCGGCGGCGTTCGCCTCCATTCTCACGGCGAGCATCCTGCCGACGGTCTTGCTCTCGCCCTTGGGCGGAGTGGTGGCGGATCGCACGAATCGTCGAACCGTCATGGTGGCGCTTGACGCGCTTTCCGCCGTAACGGTGCTAGCCTGTGCCGCAGCCTTCGCGGTGACAGGCTTCAACCTGGCGGTGATTGCCACAATGCAGGTAGTCCTAGCCGTGCTCGACGCCATGGAGACCCCGACGGTGCAGGCGGCGCTGCCGCAGATGTTCCGCTCGCACGGCGAGGACGTGATGCGCCGCGCGATGGCGGTGGTGAACGTGGTGAACCAGACGAGCGCGCTCGTGCCGGCCGTGCTCGGCGGCGTGCTCTACGCGGCGGTGGGTGCCATGCCCATGATGGGGATCACGGTCGTGGGCTTCGGCGTAGCGGCTGTCGTGGAATGCTTCATCCGCCTCGGCGCGCCCGAGCGTGAGGACGGTGGTCGGGCCTCTGCCCTGGACGACCTGCGTGCGGCGGGTCGCTTCCTCACGCGCGGGCGTCCCCATGCCCTCCAGCTGGTGCTGCTCTGCGCGGCGCTTAACTTCCTGGTGACGGGATACGCGGAGATCGGGTTCCCCTATATGGTGCGGACCGTGCTGGGATTCGGTTCCGAGGCGTACGGGTTCGCCTACGGCCTCGTTGGCGTGTCGGGCCTGCTCGGCGCGGTCGTAGCCGGGCGAGTTTCGAAGGCGCTCTCCATGCGGCGTTTCCCGGTGACTGTCGCCGCTTTCTCGCTCACCATCTTGCCGCAGGCGCTCGCCATGGCGCTGCCGGCGAGCGCGGGAGTGCGGCTCGCAGTGCTCACGGCGTGTACCTGCGGAACCATGGTGTCCATCACGCTCTCGAACCTGATCGCGGTGCCGGCTATCCAGATGTCCTGCCCGGAGAGCATGACGGGCAAGGTGATGTCGCTCGCACTCTCAGCGAGCATGTGCGCGCAGCCCCTCGGGCAGATCGCGTACGGCTGGGCGTACGGCGCATGGCCTGCGGGCAGGGTGCTGGCGGTGACGTTCGTGCTGACAACGGCCCTGTTGCCGCTGGTCGCGAAGGCAGCGCGACGGTTTTAGATGACAAACCGGTCGGGTTGTTTTGTTATCTTTAACGCTTCTTTAGAACTGGCCTCCATCCTTGGAATCGCAAACAAGGAATCCTACGGACGGAGGCCCCTATGGCATATGTTCTGGAGACGCGCGGGCTCACGAAGCGGTTCGGCCGCGGCGGCCGCGCGCAGGTGGCGGTCGACGGCGTGAGCCTGCACGTGGGGGAGGGGCGCGTGTACGGCCTGCTCGGCCCCAACGGCGCGGGCAAGTCCACCACGCTCAAGATGGTGACGGGGATGCTGCGCCCCACCTCGGGGCAGATCCTGGTCGACGGGCACCCGTGGAGCCGCGACGACCTGTACGCCATCGGCTCGCTCATCGAGCAGCCGCCGCTCTACCCCAACCTCACGGCGCGCGAGAACCTGCTCGTGCGCACCACGTTGCTCGGCATCCCGGAGGGTCGCATCGACGAGGTGCTCGAGACGGTCGACCTTAAAGACACCGGGTCCAAGCGCGCCGGGCGCTTCAGCCTGGGGATGAAGCAGCGGCTCGGCATCGCGATCGCGCTGCTCGCGAGCCCGCGGCTTCTCATCCTTGACGAGCCCACCAACGGGCTCGACCCCATCGGCATCGAGGAACTGCGCGGTCTCATCCGGAGCTTCCCGGCGCGCGGCATCACGGTCATCTTGTCGAGCCACATCCTGGGCGAGGTGGAGCAGACTGCCGACGACATCGGCATCATCGTCGGCGGGCGGCTCGCCTATGAGGCGCCGCTTCAGAGGGGCCAGGACCTCGAGGCCCTGTTCATGGACGTGTGCCGACGGACGGGGGTGGCCGCATGAGCCGGTCTGCTGCTGTGTCCGAGCGCGTCGCGAGGACGGTGCCGCAGGCGGGATCAGCGCGCCGTCCCGGCCTCTTCCGCGCCCTGCGCTCCGAGGCGCTGAAGAGCTCCCACGGGGCTCCGGTCAAGGTCGCCATCGCGCTTGCGTTGCCGTTCCCGTTGCTCTTCGGCCCGCTCTCAGGGCGCTTCGGCGTGAGCGCCGAGCTCTCGTTCTCGGCATGGAACTACTACTACGTGCTTCTCTTGCCCGTGGCGCTCACGCTCATCTCCGCGTGCGTGGCCAACTACGATGCGCGGCTGCGCGGCCACGTGCCGCTCTCCAGCCCGGCTCCGCTCGGGCGGGCCTGGTGGGCGAAGGCGCTCTGGTGCCTCGTGCTCTCGGCGCTCTCGAACGCTTGCGTACTCGCCGTGTACCTCGTGGGCGCCGTCGTGAACCCGGGTGGGCCATCGGTTTCCGCGATGGCGGCCGCTGCGGTGACGAGCGTCATCTCGACTTCGTGGATGGTTCCGGTGACGCTCTTCCTTGTCTGCCGGGTCGGCATGCTCGCCGGCGTGCTGGGTCCGCTTGCGGTACAGATCGGCGGGGGCTTCGCGTGGTCCGCGGTGGGAGGCCTGTGGTGGGCGCTTCCGCCGGCGGCCTCCGTCATCATGCCGAGCGCCTTCTTGCCTGTGCTGCCCACGGCCGAGCCGCTCTCGGCGTCGCCCGAGCTCGCGGCTGCGATTGGGTCCTTCGGGCCTGTTCAGGCGGCGGCGCTCGCGGTTTGCGCGGCGGTGTTCCTCATGCTTACGGTCGTCGGCGCGGTCTGGTTCAGGGGATCGGAGGAACTGTGATGGGAAACGGAAGGCATGTTGCTGCGGGCGCCGGTCGGGTGTCCCGGATGTCGCTCTGGCGCGCCGTGCTCTCGGAGTGCGTTCGGCTCAGGCGCTCGCCGCTGATTGCATTGCACCTGGCGTGCGGCCTTATCGCCGGCATCGCTTGCGGGGCCTACTTCGGTGTGGCGCCGTGGGACCCGCGCCTCGGCTCGGACGCGTTCGTCCAGCTCGTTGGTGCGCTCATGCCCCTCATGGTCGCCGTCGTGTGCGGTCTTGACGTCGACGGTGAGCGCGAGGCGTCCGGCCTTGCCAACCTGCTCGCGGTGCCGTCGAGGCGCATTGCCCTTGCGGCGCGCGTGCTCGTGCTGTGGCTGCTCGGCTTCATCGCCGTGGCGGTGGCGCTCGGTTCGTTCTCGGCGGTGCTCGGGGCCTTCGGGCGCGATGGGTTCTCGGCGGGCGTCTACGCCCGCGCTGCCGCGGGCATGGCGGCGGGCTCGCTCGTGCTCTACGTCGCGTCGGTCTGGCTCGCGCTCGCCCTCGGCAGGAACGCCGCCATCGGGGTCGGCGCGGCGGGCCTCGCCTGCGCCCTCTTCGCCGTGGGTGGCCTCGCGCACGGGCTTGTCACCGGCGAGCTCACCGCGGCCTCTTCAGGCGTGCTCGGCTACGTGCCGTTCGCCTGGGCGGAGCGGTTGGGGTCGCTGCTCGTGGAGCTTGGACTGGCCACGGGCGCGGCACTGCGTGCAGTCATCAGGCAGCTCGAGGTGACCTCTGTCCTTGCCTTGGTGGTCACGGCGATTTGCCTTGTCGTCCTACTCGTCTGGATTGGCTTCTTCGAAGAGGGGAGGAAGGGCGAGTGAGCTCGCGGGGGTGCCTGCCGTTCCGCTCGCCACGCGTCTGCCATCGCTCGATCTCGCACGGGTAACATGAACTAGGATGGAACGAGCAAATCCGCTATTGAGGGGGAGTGTGATGGCCCGCATCCTTGCGGTCGACGATGACCGTTCCATACTTCAGCTGCTCGAGCGGGCTCTCTCCCGCGACGGTCACGTGGTCGAGTGCGCCGACGACCCAACGACGGTCCCCGCGATGGACCTCTCTCGTTACGATCTTATCCTCACGGACGTGATGATGCCCAGGCTCGACGGCTTCGAACTGGTCCGCCTCGTCCGGGGGCGCTTCGACGGGCCCATCATGTTCCTCACCGCCAAGGTCGCCGAGGACGACGCGGTGCTGGGCCTCGGCCTCGGCGCCGACGACTACGTGCGCAAGCCCTTCGGCGTGGCGGAGCTGCGCGCGAAGGTGGTGGCGTCGCTCCGCCGCGAGCGCCGGGTGCGCCGGAGCGTGCTCGACCTCGGACGTGCACGCTTCGACCTCGGGGCGCGCGAGCTCAGCGTGACAGCTCCCGACGGCTCGACCGGCGCGCCCGTTCCCCTCACGCCTACCGAATATGGCATCTGCGAGTTTCTCGCCAAGCATCCCGGTCGCGCCTACGGGCGGTCGCAGATTCGCGAGGCGGTGCGGGGCTGGGGGAGCGAGGCGGATGACGCGGCCGTCTCGGTCCACGTGGGCAAGGCGCGTGCCAAGCTCCGGGCTGCGGGCGTCGACCCCATCGCCACCGTGTGGGGTGTCGGATATAAGTGGGAGGCGGGGAGATGAGCCGTCTTCGCGGTTTGGACGGCCGCATTCGCGTCCCGCTTGCCCTCGTAGTCGGTCGCTACTTCGTCCTCGTCCTGTTCGGGGCGCTGCTGACCGTGGGCGGGCCCTGGGCACTGCTCCTCGGCGCGATGGCGCGCGGCGAGGTGCTCCCGGCGGACTGGGGCTCGACCCATGCGGACGAGACTGTCGGCGGCATCGCTTCGGCGGGTCATCTTGATCCCGACTCGCTCTCCACCGCATACCGCGGGGCGCGGCTTTCGGCCACGGGCGGCGTCCTCTTCTCGGACATGGGGGAGGAGGCACTCGCCAGCGCCCAGACGTCCGTCTCTTCCGCAGTCACCGCCGGTGAGACGTCCGCCCGCCCCGGCCCCGACGTCTCGTCCGGCTCGTACGAGCGGGTGGCGGCCGTGAAGCTCGCCGATGGTACCTGGGCGGCAATCTCCTGGGACATGATGCCCCACTGGGCCGACCGCGCGCGGGACGCGTCCTGGCCGAACCCCCAGGACCTCTGGCTCGCCTCGACCATCATCGGCACGGTTCTCGTGGTCGTTCTCGTCGCCCTGCGCGCCGCCCGCGTGCTCACGCGCAAGATGGAGCCGCTCGTGGCGGCGGCAAATGCCGTTGCCGCCGACGACCTCGACGTGCCCGCCGGCACGAGCGACGTGGCCGAGGTCGACGACGTGCTCGCCGCGATGGAGCGCATGCGCGTCTCGCTGAAGCGGTCCCTCGAGGAGCAGATGGCGTCTGAGGAGACCCGGCGCCAGCGCATGGAGACGCTCGCCCACGAGCTCAAGACCCCGCTCACCCTCATCCAGGGCAACGCCGAGCTCCTTGCCGCAGATCTCGAGGAAGAGCGGCTCCAGGGCGAGCAGGCCGACGAGGCCCGCGCCATCCTCGATGCCACGCATCGGCTCGATGCGGCCCTCATCGACATCATCGCCGCCTGGCGGGAGGATGAGCGGGACCGAACCTGACATTTGTCTGGCGCATTTGTCATCCCACGAGCGGGTGCTGCCCTGTCAATGTTGTCCGAGCATCGGCTGCCCTATCGATGGCAAGGGTAGAATTGATAAAGGCTGAGTTGGAGGTGGGACCATGGCGGTGAGGACGAACGTTCAGAACACGGCAACCCTTGGCAATTCAAATGGCTTCACGGAGTTCCGATTTAGAGACGCTCTCATTCGGTTTCGTGCTCCGTATTCACTTGAGCACTACACCCGCGTGAAGCGATGGGATGCGGGCTATCTCGTTGCCGACGCCAAGTATGCGCACAATGCGGGCGACGAGGAAGAATACATCGATCTCGTGCCGATTCTTAAGGACCTGTATATAGACCCGGATGCGTTCCTCTTTCCCATTAAAAATGTGGAGGTGGCTCATGCCTGACATCGAGACGGTCGCGAGTACATCCGACATGATCGTGAATGGTTATGCCTTTACCCGAGAGGACGATGGACGCATCCGGGCCCTCAATCTCAACTCGCCCACTACGGCATCCGTTTTCGACAGCGAAGGCAACGTTCTCGAGACGAGCATGGACGACATGGAGCTTGGCATTGTGCAGGGCTATTTCCTCAACAACAGGGAGTTCCTTGGGGCGAATTATGCCTAAGTACTTTCAATTCATGGTTGCCGGATACTACCTATATTTCACCTCGTTTTGCATTGTTGAGTGCATGCACGTTCATGCAAGTGACAGCAGGCTGACGGAAGCGGGCTCGGCGAATTTTTTCGTTAGAGCGAACGGAGACACTGAGCTACAGCATCGCGGTATGCTCACTGACCGCGAAATCGGCATCATTCAGAAGTTCATAAAGAAGAACTTTCGCGAGATGTATCTTAAATGGCGTGAGTATAGCCATGAGGGGTTTTACGGAGACGCTATATAGCCTGAGCGATGAAGAGGATCCCGCTCTGGTGTGGAGGCCGGGCGGGTTTTTCTTGCGTCTAGCCTGAGGATGTCATCTCCCTGCCGCCTAGGAGCTGGTCTACGGGTGGCATTTGCCCGTAGTCCGGGCCATCGCACATGGACTGAGTGTTCGTCATCTGGCTCCCGTCCGGGTCCTCTACGCTTCGACTCATGATGAGCCAGGCTGTGGCGACGCTGCTGGTCGCCAGGGCCTCCACGCTTCTCGGGCGGGTTTTGCTGGCTTCAGGGTGAAGCGACTTGCCTTTTATATCCGCTGTCACCCAAAGGTGTCAACCGGCTCAGCGGCACCGGTTCCGTGTCTCTTCTGCGAAAGAATGTCATCGCGTCGTGAGATACGGCGCGGCTGCGGAGATTCACGAGAAGGGAACATGATATGGCTTCTCAGACATTGGAACGTCCGATGGCCACGGCGGGGGAGACCGGATGGACGACAACGATGGCACGGCGCGCTGCGGCAGCGGGCGAGTCCCTAGCCGTATCCACCCGCGGGCTCACCAAGCGCTACGGCGACGCGACGGTCGTGGACGACATGGACCTCGAGGTGCCCGAGGGCGCGGTGTACGGCTTCCTCGGCCCCAACGGGGCGGGCAAGTCAACCACGATGAAGATGCTGCTCGGGCTCGTGCACGCATCAGGCGGCGAGGCCGTCGTGCTCGGGCGGGAGATGACCCCGGCCAACCGCCTCGAGGTGCTGCGCGAAGTGGGCTCGCTCATCGAGGCCCCCAGCTGCTATCCGCACCTCACGGCGCGCGAGAACCTCGAGATCGTGCGGCGGCTGCGCGGGCTGCCCGAGAGCTGCATCGACGAGGCCCTCTCGGTCGTCCGCCTGGACGACGCGAAGACCCAGGGGAAGCTCGTCGGGCACTTCTCCCTCGGCATGAGGCAGCGCCTGGGAATCGCCGTCGCGCTCATGGGCCGCCCGAGGCTGCTGCTCCTGGACGAGCCTACCAACGGCCTCGACCCCTCCGGCATCCACGAGATCCGCCAGCTCGTGCGCGAGATGCCGGGGCGCTTCGGCTGCACGGTCATCGTCTCCAGCCACCTGCTCTCCGAGATCGACCAGATGGCCGATCACGTCGGGATCATCAACAGGGGCCGCATGGTCTGGCAGGGGAGCATGGCCGACCTGCACGCCCGCGCGCGCCGATGGCTGGCGCTGCGCACCACGGACAACGCCGCGGCGGCGGGGGCGCTGCCGGGCGCGGTGGCCGACGGGGAGTGGCTGCGCATCAGGGCCGTGGACGACGCGACCGCCGGGCAGGTGACGCTCGGGCTCGCCAGGCGCGGCATCGGCGTCGTGCGGCTGGAGGAGCGGAGCGAGAGCCTCGAGGACATATTCCTCAAGCTCACGGGGATGGAGGCGACGCTCTGATGGGAACCGCCACCAGCGCCGGCCAGCCCGGCATCGCCGCGTCCGTCGCCCTCGAGTTCGCCAAGGCTCGCCGCAAGCACCTGTGGCTGGCGAGCCTGGGTTTGCTCGCGTTCCAGTTCGCCTGGCTCGTCGCGGGCGCCTCCAACACCGTGAGGCACAACCCGGACTTCGACGGCATCCTCTACATGCTGCCGCAGCTGAACGCCATCGTGCTGCCGCTGCTCTGCGCCATCGTCTCCTCCACCGTCACCGACGTGGAGAACCACGCGAACATGTGGAAGCTGTTGCTCACCATGGAGGACGCCCGGCGCGTGGTCGTGGCCAAGTGGGCGGCGTGCCTCCTGATCCTCGCCGTGGTCGTGGGCGTCCAGATGGCGGGCGTGGCGGCGGTCGCGTACGGGATCGGGTTCCAACAGAACCTGCCGGGGCCGGCCCTGCTCGCCCGCTATGCCCTCTGCACCTTCGCTGTGTGCGCCATGCTCGTCACCATCGTGCAGGCGGTCTGCCTCGCCACGGCGAACCAGTTCGTCCCGATGATCGTGGGCGTGGGCCTCTGCTTTCTGGGGCTCTTCATCGCCTATCTGCCTCCGGTGTTCAGCTGGTTCGTGCCGAGCGCGTACTTCTTCGTGTGTCGCCTCGTCGACGGGGCCTACGACGCCTCGCAGCACATGAGGTTCTGGGCGGCGCCGTTCCCGGCCGCGGGGCTCGCCATCTGCGTCGCTGTGACCATCGCCGCGTTCATCGCCTCCAGGCGCGCCTTCGCCGCCCGCGAGCTGTAGGGAGGTTTGACCATGCTTGCATCCTGCATATCCGCCGAGTTCATCAAGATGCGCCGGGCGCCCGTCTGGGCAGTCTTCGCGGCGCTGCCGGCGGTCTCGGCGCTCATCGGGAGCGCCAACTACGTGGCCAACCTTGACCTCCTCACGCCCGGCTGGGAGAACCTCTGGACCCAGCACACCCTGTTCATCTGCTACTTCTTCCTCCCGGCGCTCATCGGCGCGGGCGCGAGCTACCTGTGGCGGCTCGAGCACATGGGCTCCAACTGGAACGAGCTCATGGTCGCCCCGGTGCCCGCGCGCGACGTGTTCGTCGCCAAGCTCGCGGTCCTCGCCCTCCTGGACCTCGTCGCGTTCGCGGCCATGACGGCGTTCTTCGTCGCGAGCGGCATCGTCCTGCGCGTGCCCGGCGCCTTCCCGGTGGCGTCGTTCGCCGAGCAGGTGGTGCTGGGCTGGATTGGGAGCCTCGCCATCTGCGGCATACAGCTCGTCGTTTCCATGCTCGTGCGCAACTTCGCCGTGCCGGTGGGCGTCGGGCTGGGTGGCGGGATCTTGGGGATCATGGCGGCGATGGGCGGCCTTGGCTACGTCTTCCCGTACGCGCTCATGCAGTCCGGGATGAACAGCAACGCCCTCGTGGTGCTCGACGCGCCGCACATCGCCCAGATCGCCGTGTTGAGCGTCGTCTACGTGGCCTGCTCGGTCGCCTTCGCTTCGGCCTGGCTCCGCACGCGCGACGTCGTCGCGGCGAAGTAGCGCCCGGCGTGCTCGTACAATGTGGTGTCGGGATGTGAGGTGATGGGATTGGACGTGAGGCCATGCGGGCCGGGCCTTTCCGGCGCCGCCGCGCCGTTGGACGCGTGGGACGACGCGCCCCTTCTGCGGCTCGCCGCGCCCGTGCTCTGCGTGGCGTGGGAGGCGGCGATGTTCGCCCGCGTGGTGTTCGCGGGGGCGGACCCCTCGCTGTCGGCGCCCTCGTCCCAGGCCGCCCTGTTCGTCCTCATGGCCGTCGGCTGCGCGGCGCTGTTCCTGCGCTACCGCCTTCCGGTCGTCTCCGTGCTCTTCGAGTCGGTCGTTGGCCTGCTGGCCTCGGTGATGGGCGCGCTCGCGTACGTGTACTTCCTCCCGCTCGTCGCGCTCTACGCCTGCGTGGCCCGCGCGCCCCGGCGCGAGGCGGCCGCGGGCGGCGTCGCCGCCGTTGCGACCGTCGCGCTCTCCGCCGTGGTCGACGGGTTCGCGGGTGCCTCCGCATCGCCCTCCCCCTCGCTTGCGATGTCGCTCGCCGGCATCGGGTACCCGCTCATGCTGGTGCTCGGGGCGGCGCTGCTCTCGCGCTTCCGCTTGCAGCGCCTCCGGGAGGCGGAGGCGGCCGCCCGCGCCGAGGCGGAGCGCGACCGCGCGCTCGCCAAGAGCCGCATCGCCGCCGAGCTGCACGACTCCGTGGGACACGACCTCACAGCCATCGTCGCGCTCTCGGAGGGGCTCGCCGGCGCGACCGGGGACGAGCAGCTCGACCGGGCCATCGCGAGCATCAACGAGCTGGCGCGCTCGGGGCTCGCCGACACGCGCCGCGCCGTGCGGGCGCTGGCGGGCGAGGCGAGGAGCACGGCGGTGCCATCCGCTCTGCCGGGTTCCGCGCCCACCGAGAAGCCGGCCGAGCCGCATCGCTGGGACGAGATCGCCGCTCTTCTTGGGTCCGTCCGCGCCGCCGGCGTCACGGCCGCCCTCACGGAGACGGGCGTGCGCCCGGACGACCCCTCCCAGGCCGGCCTCGCCTTCCGCGTCTGCCGCGAGGGCGTCACGAACGCGCTGCGCCACGCCGCGGGGCTCTCGCGGCTCACGGTCTCGGTGGACCACGGCGGGGATGGCTCTGCCGACGTCGCAATCCGCGACGATGGAACCCCTGGCGAGGGGGCCGGGGGTCCGGGCACCGGCATGGGCCTCTCCCGCCTGCGCAGAGAGGTCGGGGAATCGGGCGGAACCCTCTCCGCCGGTCCGGTCGGCGAGGGCGGCTGGTGCCTCAAGGCGCATCTGCCGTCATTGGTGGGGGCCGGCGAAGGGGAGGGGGAGCCCGATGGCGACGAATAGCGGCATCGCGGGAGCGGCCGCGTCCGCGCGCATCCCCGTCATGATCGTCGACGACCAGCCCGAGACCCGCCTGGGCCTCGCGCTCATGGTGCGGCGCGACCCGGGCCTCGCCATCGTGCTCGAGGCGGAGGACGGCCGTCAGGCCATCGACCGCATCGAGCGGGCCGAGGAGCTCGGGCGCGACCTGCCTCGCGTCGTCCTCATGGACGTGCGCATGCCCGTCCTCGACTGCATCGACGCCACCGCCGCCATCACCCGCCGCTGGCCGAACGTCTATGTGCTCATGCTCACCACCTACGACGAGGACGACTACGCCTTCGGCGGGCTCGAGGCGGGCGCCTCCGGCTTCCTCCTCAAGGACGTCCGCGCGGGCGAGCTCTGCCGCGCCGTCCGCTCGGTGGCCGACGGCGACGCCGTGCTCACGCCCCGCGTCACGCGCGAGGTCCTCGCCCGGAGCGTGCGCGCCTCCGGTCAGGATAAGCGCGCGGCCGAGCTGCGCAGCGCGTTCCGCCGGCTGACCGACCGCGAGCGCGAGGTCTGCGCCCTCGTCGCCGACGGCCTCTCCAACGCCGAGATCGCCGAGCGCCTCACCGTCCAGCCCGCGAGCGCCAAGCGCGCCGTCACGCGTATCCTCGCCAAACTGGGCCTGCGCGACCGCACCCAGATAGCCGTCAAGTGGTACCAGGCCGGGCTGTTAGGTGGCGCTTGAAAGCGAAAGGCGGTGCAGGCGTGAAAGAACGCCCGCGGCAATCGCCGCGGGCGCCCCTCGTCATGGACGACTCTCTTTAGCGGGGTTCGAGCCGTCGCTCCTAGCTCGAGAACGTCACCTCCCCGCCGCCCTGGAGCTGGTCCTCGGGCACCTGATATGCGTTTTCACGAGTGAGTCACCGTCGCCTACCCCTCGCGCGACCCCCGCGACCCCATCCCGCTCCTCCACCACGCCACGGCGAGCTGAGTGCGGTCGCGCAGCCCGAGCTTGGCGAGCACGCGGCTCACGTTCCTCCGGGCGCTCGCGGGCTCCATCACCATGCGCGCGGCGACCTCCTCGTTCGAGAGCCCCTCGGCCACGAGGGACGCCGTCTCGAGCTCGCGGGGCGATAGCGAGGAGAGCGCCTCCAGGAGGCGGACCCGCTCGGGGTCCTCGGCGGCACCTGGGACGGCGCGGGCGACGACCTCCCGCGTCACGCGGGGCGTGAGCACGGCGCCGCCGGCGGCGAGCTCGCGGACGGCCCGGCACAGCTCGCGGGCGGTGGCGTCCTTGAGCAGGAACCCGGCCGCGCCGGCGGCGAGCCCGCCCAGCGCGTAGTCGTCCCTGTCGTAGGTCGTGAGCAAAAGCGTCCGCACGGAGGGGAAGCGCGAGGCGACCTCGCGGGCGAGCGTCACGCCGCCCGTCCCGGGCATGCGCACGTCCGAGACGACGACGTCGGGCAGGGGCTCGCCGGCATCCTTCCGGCGCGCGAGCTCCGCGAGCGCCGCCCCTCCGTCGTCGGCGGTGGCGACCACGGAGAGCCCCGGGTCGCGCCCCACCATCATGGAGAGGCCCATCCTCGCCGAGGCCTGGTCATCGACGACCATCACGCGTATCATCCCGGGCTCCCTCCGCCGTCATCATCGGGGGTCTGCCCCCGCGGGTCCCAGCCCGCGTCGATCGGCCCGCCGCCCGTCTTTTCCTCCGCGTCGGCGACGAGGCCGGCGAGCTCGCGCACCGTCTCGCGGGTCTGCGCGAGCCCCTCGCGCGCCTCCGCGATGATGGCGGCGACCGCCGCGTCGACCCGCTCGTCTCCGGTGCCGCCGCCCAGCCCCTCGCAGAGCGTCACGATGGCGGTGAGCCGCTGGCCCACCGAGTCGTGGAGCGAGGCGGCCATGCGGGCCTGCCGTTCGGCTTGGTCGCGGCGCGCCTCGGCGGCCATGGCGCGCGCCCTGGCCTCCCGGGTGTCGTGCGCGCCGCGCAGGGCCCCGCCCAGGAGGAAGGCTGAGCCCGCGGTGAGCTCGCGTGCCGCGATCTCGGCCACCAGCGCTGCCGGCCCCGCTCCGCCCGCGGCCACGAGGGAGCTCGCCGCCATGGCCGCGAAGGCGAGCGCGAGCCCGGCGAGCGAGCGCGGGAAGGGCGCGTGGCGCCCGGCCGCGAACGTCGCCACGAGGAAGGGGACCACGGCGTAGCTGTCGAGGCCCGTCGCCGTTGCGGCGACGAGGGCGGCCGACTCGAGCGCGAGTGTCCCCAGGGGCAGGGCCGTCCGCCAGAGCAGGGCTGCGGACACGGCCGCCACGGCGAGCGCGAGGGCCGCCGGGCTCGCCGCCCGCTGCACGACGTCGCCTGGTATCGCCAGGGCGATTGACGTCATGATGACGGTCGCCTCCCCGTAGAGCAGGCACGCGAGGGGCGCCGCGAGCAGACGGGGCACGAGGGGCGGCGCGAGGCGCCGCCCGGCTTTGTCGACAATTCTCATTCCCGCACCCCCCTCGGTCTCTCCGTTCGCGCATCCAGTTCTTGTACCCGTCAGAGCAGGCCGCGACCTACCACCTTCCGGTTAGGAGGTGGGAGAGGGGCGCGACCCCAGCCACCACGAGCAGCGCGCAGGCGATGACGACGAGCGTCCACCAAGCGGGTGACAGCACGCAGCCAAGCCACGCCGCCGCCTGTACGCGACCCGTCCAGTCCCCTTCCTCCCGGGTCGCGAGCCACGCGATCGCCACGCCCGGCAGGCACAGGAAGAGGCCGAGCAGGAACGGCCCGAGTTTCGGGTCCCGTCCGTCGCCGCGCGCCGTCCCGGCCTTCGCGCCGGGTTGCGCCGGGTCCTCGGGTGGAAGCGCGCCACCGCCCCGCACTTCGCTGATCGTTTCCGTCCGTCCTCCTTGTTCGTTTCTCGTTTCCCGATGAATCGTTCCGTCGGCGCCTCTGCACCCTACGAGCGCAGGCACGCCGCAGGCGAGGAGTGGACGGCCCCGCGGACCTGCGCCCAGCGCACCGCGAGAAGCACGACCCAGACCACGACACCCGCGGCCAGCGCCTCCGGCAGCGGCGCGTACGCGGCGGGCGCTCCCCAGAACATCCAGGTGAGGGCGAGCGCGGCGAAGGAGGAGCAGGCGATGAGCACGAGCGAGAGCAGCGCGGCGCCCAAGGCGACGAGCGCCGACTGCCATGCGACCGCCGCCGCCACGCCCCGGGGCGTGAGGCCAAGCGTGCGCAGCAGCGCTTGGTGCCTTCCCTCGTCCCTCGCCGAGAGGGCGAGCACGGCGACCGCGGTGGCGAGCGCGAACCCCGCGGCGAGGCCGATCAGCGCGTAGGTGTCCGTTATGTCGAACGAGCCCGAGAACCCCAGGCGCCGCATGACGGCCTCGAGGGTGCGGGCGGTCGTGAGCAGGATGCCCCCTGCCCCGCCCACCGCCGCGGCGAGCGGCACCATGGCCGAGGCGTTGCGCGAGGCGAGCTCGGTCGCCGCCCGCGCCGCGAGCCGGCCGACGGGCGAGCGCACCGCGGCGGGTAGCACGCCGGCGACACGCAGGGCGGCACGGACGCCGCGCGCCCCGAAGGCCACCATCGCCAGCAACGAGAGGAGCCCGGCGAGGGCCACGAGGTTCGCCATGGCCTGGGAGAGCTGCCCGCCCGCTGATTCTGCCGCCGGGAGGCCGGCGAGGGGCGTCGCGAGGGCGCAGGCGACGAGCGCCCACCCGAGGATGGGGTGGCCGCCCCGCCCCCGCCTTCCTGCGCGGCCTCCCCGCAGCGAGTCCACGGGCCTCACCCGTGCGGCGCGCACGGCGGCCGCGACGGAGCCGAGCATGCAGGTCGCGACGCTGAGTGCGAAGGAGAGGGCCCACGCGGCCGGGGAGGCGGAGAACGGCGGAGGCGTGAAGGAGCCGAGGCCGCCGCTGAAGCTCTCCGCCGCCATGCCGTCAAACGCGGGGACGAGCAGGGCGGAGAGCGGCATGGACGCGAGGCTCCCCGCGAGCGAGCCGACCGCCGAGGCGATGCCCACGAGCAGCAGGGCGGCGCGCCCCGCCTGCCCCGGCGTGGCGCCCATGAGCCGCCAGAGCGCGAACGTCGGGCGGCAGCGCTCCACCGTCGCGGCGCCCACCGCCGAGAGCGAGAAGAGGGCAAGCAGTGCCACCTCGGCGTACACGGTGACCGAGACCGCCTGGAACTCGAAGGCGGAGAGCCCCGCCGCGCCGGCGGCCGCGCCGAAGGCTTTCGACGACGTCCAGGCGAACTGGTTCGCGCACACGCCCACGAGGGCGGAGGTCGCGGCGATCACGAGCACGATCGGGACCCAGCTTGCGAGGTCCTCGCGGAATATCCTGAGCGCGTACCTACCCACGGCCGATCGCCCCTTCCCGCGTGCCGGCGAGCACCTGCTCGGGCGTGCAGTGGCCGGCCACGCGCGTCACCAGCCCGTCGCGGACGAACGCCACGCGGTCGGCCGTCGCCGCGGCGTCCACGTCGTGCGTGACCATGACCACGGTCGTGCCGGCGTCTGCCATCTCACGCAGGACGCCCAGGACGAGCGCGGTGTTCCTCGTGTCCAGGGCCCCCGTCGGCTCGTCGGCGAAGAGCACCGCCGGGCGGGAGAGCAGGGCGCGCACCAGGGCGGCGCGCTGCTGCTCGCCGCCGGACAGCCCTCCCGCGGGCGCCTTCGCGCGGTCGGCGAGGCCGAACCGTCCGAGCAGGTCGCGGAGCCTCTCGCGGTCGACACTTCCCCGAGCGAGTGCGATCGGCAGGGTCGCGTTCTCCTCCACCGTGAGGTAGGGGACGAGGTTGTAGCTCTGGAACACGAACGCCGCCGCCTGCCGCAGGAAGCGGGTGCGGGCGCCCTCGCCCATGGCGTACAGGTCGCGGCCCGCGACCAGCACGCGGCCCTCGTCCGGAGCGTCCAGCCCGCTCATGCAGTACAGGAGGCTCGTCTTGCCCGCCCCCGACGGCCCCACGATCGCCGTGAGCCCGCCCGCGGCCGCGAGCGAGCAGCCCCTGAGGACCGGGACGCGCTCCTCTCCCGTGTCGGCCCAGCGCTTGACGCCCTCGGCCCTCACCTCCGCCGCAGCCATGCGCGGCACCCCCTTCCGGGCGGGCGCCCCGCGCCCGCCGACTCGTCCGTTCGACGCCACCCATGGAACCACCGCCCGCGCGCCCCGGGGTCCCGCGCGGGCGCGTTGCCATCTCCAGATGGCAGTCCCGCCCCCGGCCACGGCGGCACCGTATAAACGAGGGATGATGGCTACGCGGCAGCCCTGCTGCCGCGCCTGCGGCCGCGCCTTCAGAAACGAGGAAAGACATGGAACCACTGATTGCGCTCGCGCTCGGCGTCGCGGCGGTCACCCTGCCGACCGGCCTCTCCGTCTCCCGCTCGGCGGCCCGCCGAGTCGCGCCGTGGGCCGTGCCTGCAGGCGTCCTGCTCGCCATGGCGAGCCTCGTCTCCGTGGTAGGTGCCGGTGCCTTGCGCGGCAGGCTGCCTCACGGTACCGTTGACATTGTGTGAAAGGCCCCTGGGTCTTCAGCGGTCGCGGGCGCCTGCGCCCACGGCCGCATTTTCATAACGCGGCCGTGGGCCCATTGCCGGCGGCGCGGGATCTCGACGAGGGGAGACGGATTGGTGGCCAGCGATTCGGACGGGGCGGCGCCCAAGCACTTCCTCACCCCGGAGCAGCAGGTGGCCCACCTCAGGGCGAGGGGCGTGCGCTTCGAGCTTTGCCCGGAGGCCGATGCCACGGACTACCTGCGACGGGGGAACAACTACCTCCGCACGGCCTCGTACCGCAAGCTCTACGACCGCGTCCTCGAGGGGCCGCGGGCCGGGGAGTACTCGAACCTGGACTTCGCCTACCTCGTGGACCTCTCGTCCATAGACAGGAGGCTCCGGGAGGCCTTCCGCGACCTCACCATCGACGTCGAGTACTTCGCCCGCCTCAGGCTCCTCAACCGCGCGGGGGAGGAAGGCGAGGACGGGTACGCCGTGGTGGCGGACTACCTCGCGTCGCTCCCCTCGGACGACCGGCGCCGGGTCCTCTCCGGCCTCAAGCGCCGCGGCTCGGAGGGCGACCTGCACGATACCTACTCGGGCGACCTCATCGCCCACTACGCCGACTCCTACCCAGTGTGGGTGTTCCTCGAGGTGGTCGAGTTCGGCAGGTTCTGCGACCTGTACCTGTTCTGCGCCGGGCGCTGGGGCGACCGCGCGATGCGGCAGGAGCACTACGTCCTCAAGAGCGTGAAGGCCCTGCGCAACGCCTGCTCGCACAACAGCTGCATAGCGAACGGCTTCTGCGCCGCCGGCGGCGAGGCCGAGTACCCGCCCAACGGCATCATCGGCCAGGCGCTCGCCGCGGCGGGCTACAGGAACGGTCGCGGCAGGCGCTCCAAGCTCCGCAACCTGCGGCTCTCCCAGATGACGTCCGCCCTGTGGGCGCTGTGGGAGGGAGTCCACGCGGCGGCGCCACGCCGAGCGCCTCGCCGCCCTGCGCGCCTTCGTCGAGTCCCGTTCACGCTGCTACCGGGGCAACGACGCCCTCGCCTCGTACTTCGCGTTCCTCTGGCGCGTCGTTGACATATTCGCCCCGATTCGGGCATAATGCCTTCAGATGTAAAACCCTCGGGTTTTGTAAGGGCGGGGCCGCATGGCGGTTCCGCCCTAGTTTTTTAGGCTGCCGCCGTACGGGGCGCTGTCGCACCCGAGCGCTGCGGAGGCGTGGGTCATCCGCCCCGAGCCCGCGTCCGCTCCGGGCGTTCCACCGGCTCGTTCGCGCCATGGGCCGCGGCTGCATCCCTGCGATGCCAACAGGGCGTCCGGGTGCCGCCGGTCGGCTAGCGGCTAGCGGCCCGACCGCAAGCGACCCCACCCGAGCAGCTTGTTCACCCGGCGCTGCACATCACCTTCACAGTCCATCCAACCTTCCTTTTCGCTTTCAACCTCAGTCTGCTGCAGGGGCTGCAAGTCCCTAGCCCACGCCAGGGGCCCCAAGCGGATCCGGCAAGGGCAGCGGCCGACTCATCGTCCATGGTCGGGTCTGCCGTCTTCGGCGCCTCGACCACGCCCTGCAGTTTGCTCGCCAGGGACGGGCCGCCTCCATCGGACGGCAGCAACGCGGACACGCCGCCCAAGCACATGGCGTCCACCAGCCCTTTCCCATCCGGACGAGCATACGATCCCCGTCTGTCCGGGTGCGCGCCGCGCGGGGCGATCGCGTGCGCCGACAGGCTCCCCGGGTATGCGAGGGCGGTTCCCGCGGTCGGGGCGGTTCACCGGCGCTTCCGCGCCTCCTCCCCGTGCGCGCCCCTGAACCGCGCGGACGCGCCGCACGGCTCGCCCGGCCACTTCTTCAGGAGGTTCAAGGGCGTGTCGGCCCGCAGGCTTCGCAACCACCTGATGTGGTTCAAGCGGCTGCACGGGGCCGCACGTGTCAGGGACGGGACGTCGCTCATGTGCGGGCAGCTCGGGGACGTGCGCTACGGGAAGACCTGGGAGAAGACGATGGGGCCGCAGTACGAGTTCCATCCGGAGCCGGACGTGCAAACGGCGGGTTAACATAGCCTTGCTTCGAAAGGCCGCGCTTGCGGTCCTCGCCGTATCCATGGGAAAGGTCCGTGTCGTTGATGCAAGTCTCGTCGATCCAGGCGCGGTCGCGCAGGACGATGCTGCCTTGGTGGCCGTCGACGGCCTCGAACGCGCAACGTCTCCGTTCGAACGCCGCGGGGCGCGGGACGCCGCAGTTCGCGGCTCTGCCCTCCAAGGGCATGCCGAACCTCATGAGGCTGATGAAGTCGACCCGGGCGGGCGCCCGGGCACATTCTTTGTTGACTGAAGCCATCATAGCGGCTAGCGGAAGGTGTCATCGAAGGAGAGTGCTAGAAGCACCCGTCGCCTTAACCGTTAGAAACGCCTTCAGAGCCCGGCGCCGGAACGCTCCAAAAGGCGTCAGCGCATCCTCTTGCGCACGAAAAGGGCGGCCGCGACCGCGGCCAGGAAGAGCACCGGCGCGACCCTGACGAAGACCCATTCGAACCCGTGGCAGAGGGTGCCCGCGACGGCAAGCTCGGGATCGCCGAGGTCCCACTGCAGGTACGGGCTCCCCAGCGCGGCCACGCATGCGAACGCCAGCGCGATCGCCGCGCATGTGGCGACGAGGACGCCGCACAGGGCCTTCCTTTCCCGCTGCCGCCTGCGCGCGAGCTGGAGGTTGACGACCTCGAGCCTCTCGGCGATCGCCCCCAGGCCGTCCGCCCCCGGCTCCGAGACGGCCTCCCCGAGCAGGGTCGCAACGGGCGCGTCGAGCGTATCCGACAGCGAGACGAGCATGTCGGAGTCGGGAACAGAGAGCCCGCGCTCCCATTTCGAAACCGTCTGCCGCACCACGTTCAGCTTTATGGCCAGCTCTTCCTGTGAGAGGCCCCGCGATTTCCGGGCCGCGCGGATGTTCTCGTTCAGCACGGGCTCCTCCCTCCCTCTTCGCCGAGCCGATTGTTGCCCGCAACGAGGCGTTGCGGCAAGCAACGGAAAGCGGCATCGGGGCAAAGGCGGGCGAAATCGCATCGAGCTCCCGGGATTCCCTTGCAATCTGTATATGCGCGTATATACTGTGTATATAGGTTATATACTCTATAACCCAAGAGGCGGCGCGTGACGTCCGACGCTTGCCTCCGCTGCAACCGGGGACGCCTGGCTGCGGCAACCCACCCCCGGGACGCCGAGGCGGGAAGCACCGAAAGGATACGAGCCTGTGGACATCATCATATCCAACTCGAGCGGTAAGCCCATATATGAGCAGATCGAGGACCAGATAAAGGCGGCGATACTCTCCGGGGAGCTTTCCGAAGGAGAGCAGCTCCCCTCGATCAGGGGGCTCGCGAACAGCCTGAGAGTTAGCGCGATCACGACCAAGCGCGCCTACACGGACCTTGAAGCCGCCGGCTTCATCGAGACCGTGCAGGGGAAAGGGAGCTTCGTGGCGGGCGGCAACGCCGAGCTCATCAGAGAGGAGCGGCTTCGCGAGGTGGAGGGCCTCATGGTTCGGGCAATCGAGCGCGGCCGCGATATGGGGCTCACGAGCGAAGAGCTCACCGAGATGTTCTCGCTCGGTCTCGAATAACGACACAGGGCGCCCTGCGCTCTTTTGAAAGGACTGAACATGGCATCATCAAGCGGAGCCCTTCGCCTCGTTGAGGCGAAGGGACTGGTCAAGCGGTATCCCGGGTTCTCGCTCCAGGGCGTGAACCTTACGGTGGATGCAGGGGAGATAGTCGGCTTCGTCGGCGCGAACGGTGCAGGGAAGTCGACAACCATCAAGGCCCTTCTGGGGCTGATCCCCGTCGACGGAGGCTCGTCGTCGCTCCTCGGGGTCCCGAGCGAGAAGCTCGCGCAGCCGTGCGGGGCGAGCGTCAAGGAGCAGGTGGGTGTCGTCTTCGATACCGTTTCGCTCCCCGAGCACCTCAGGGTCGCGGATGTCGGCAGGATGCTGTCCCATGCCTACGATGGGTGGGACGGGTCGCTGTTCGGGAAGTACGCGGACGAATTCGGGCTCGACGCTAGAAAGCAGGTCAAGGACCTCTCCCGCGGCATGGGCATGAAGCTCAGCCTGGCATGCGCGCTCTCGCACAGAGCGCAGCTGCTCGTTCTCGACGAGGCGACCGCAGGGCTCGACCCCATGGCGCGCGAAGAGGTCCTCGACATCCTGAGGGGCTTCGTCGCCGAGCCGGGCCGCGGAATCCTCATGTCGAGCCACATCACCTCCGACCTCGAGCGCATAGCAGACCGCATCGTGTGCATCGACGGCGGCAGGGTTCTGTTCGACCTGCCGAAGGACGCCATCACCGACGCCATGGGCGTCGCCCGCTGCCGAAAGTCCGATTTCGAGCGCATCGTCTCCTCGAGCCTCATCCCGAACGACGAGTTCAGATACCTGATGCACGACTACGGCATCGACGTCCTCGTTCCGGATCGCTATGCGTTCTCCCGGGCCATGCCCGAGATTCCCTGCGATCGGATGACAATCGACGACTACCTCGCCCTTGTCCTGAAAGGAGGCGTCCGATAATGAAGCGGGCATACCTTATGGAAATGAACGTCCTGCGCGGCTACGCGACCTCCCTCCTGGCGACCGGCTTTCTCGTCACCGTCCTCGTGGGCGTGGGAATGAAGACCGCCATCGTTGCCCCCGCCGTCCTCACCAGCATGTGCTTCATGATGGGTGCGATCGGCTCCTCCGTCTACGACGACTTGAACGGATGGGGCTCTTATCGCCTCACCCTTCCCGTCTCGAAGCGCGACGTCGTCCTGAGCCGCTATGCCGCCATCGCGACGCTTGGCCTCATCGGCTCGGCGGTCGGCTTCGCCGCATCGCTTGCGGTCATGGGGCTCGCGTCCGCCGTGGAGCTGCCGGGAGGCCTCTCCGAGCTCCTCGCGTTCAGCGGGGAGAGGGTCGCCGGCATGGCCTTCGCCACCGCAGTCTGCGTCCTGATCGGCTCCGCCGTCGCGTCCGTCGTGACGCCGGTGTACTTCAAGTTCGGCCAGACCAAGGCGACCCAGCTTCTGCCAACCGTCACCGTCGGCCTGTTCGTGGTCGCC
>NZ_CAAKON010000039.1:24-3012 GCF_901212655.1 Olsenella uli
TATGGCGGCGCTGCTCGCGGCCTCGCTTCTGATGCTGGCCGCCTCCGCGGTCGTCTCTCTCGGGCTGTACGGAAGGCGCGAGCTGTAGGCCGAGCCGTCAACCGACGTGCCGGCGCGGACCGGACGTCATCCTTCTCGACGTGAACCTGCCGGACGGAGACGGATTCGAAGTGTGCCGCAAAGTGCGGGAGAGCGTCGCATGCCCCATCGCTTTCCTCACCGCGCGGGTGGAGGACGCCGACGCCATCGCGGGATTCGCCGCGGGCGGAGACGACTACGTCACGAAGCCGTTCTCCCTCGAGGTCCTCGGCGCGCGCGTGAGGGCGCACCTCGCCAGAAGCGAGCGCTCGTCCGAGCGCGCCGTCGTCGGCTTCTCGTGCGGGACCTCGATCGATTTCGGCGCCCGCGAGGCACGCGTGAACGGGCGTCCGGTAGAGCTCGCCCGGAAGGACTTCGGCATCGTCGCCCTTCTCGCCAAGCGGCCCGGCCAGGTCTTCGACCGCGCCATGGTGCACGACCTGGCATGTGACGAACCGGGAGACCCCTCCGTCGTCACGGAGCACATCCGCCGCATCCGGCGAGCCTTCGCGCAGGCCGGTTGCGAGACGGACCCAATCGCCACGCAATGGGGAGTGGGCTACTCGTGGCGCGCGTGAAGAAGGCGGTCGGGGACCTGCGCGCCCGCATCGCCAACTGCTCGGTCAAGGCGGCGTTCGCGTTCTACGCCGCCATAGCGATCATTGCGGCCATCGCGCTGACGGCCGCCTTCTCCGTCGTAGCCTCCCACGTCGCGGAGAGCACGGTAGGGGATGACTCCGACGCGTACTCGGGGACCTTCGTCTTCGATGAAGCTTCGAACTCCCTCGTTCCCGCCGAGACGCTGTCGTGGTACGAGGCCCCCGCCTTCGAGTCCCTTTATGGGCAAGACGGGACGGAGGCCCCGAAGGGCGAGAGCGCCGGGACAGGTGCCGTCAGCCTCTACGTCGAAGGAAGCCCCCGCGCCGACTCAAAGCCCATCCCCCTCGGCAACCTGCCCGCCACGGTGCCCGACGGCACGATCCTCGACGCCTCGTGGACGGCAAGTGCGTCCGACGTCCACGACGATCCCCTTTCGTTCTCCGAAATCGCCGCCTACGATGCGGCGGAGCGTCCCGCGCGGCCCGGTTTCGACGCCGCCCTCGCCCTCGCCGAACGGCTGCCCGACAACGCGGGCGGCGAAAAGCCCATCGTCTCGAACGTCGCCTACTACGTTCCCTACCCGGACGACTCGCCCGCCTACCGCGCGGTAGCCTGGGGCTACATCGCCTCGGTGCCCGCCGTCTTCGTCGCCTGCCTCGTCGTGGCGGGCAGGCTCTTCTATCGAGACCGCATCGCCCGCCCCGTCGCCGCCATGGAGGAAGCGGCGGCCAAGATCTCCGACGGAGACCTCGACTTCAACATGGAACCGCAGCGAAACGACGAGCTCGGGCGGCTGTGCGCCCGCTTCGAGGACATGCGTGCCGAACTCGCCCGGTCGAAGAGCGAAATGTGGCGCGCGGCGGAGAACCGCCGACGCGTGAACGCCGCCTTCGCCCACGACCTGCGAACTCCCCTCACCGTCGTGCGCGGGCGCGCGGAGCTCATCGAGATGACCGCAGACGGAAAGGTGAAAGAAGCCGCAGCGGTCATCCGGCGCCAGGCCGGGCGCCTCGCCGCGTTCGCCGACTCCATGAGCGGGGTCGACTCTTTGGAGGACGCGCCGCTGCGCAAGGAAGCCCTTCGCGCCTCGCGCGCTCGAGCCGTTCTGGCGAGGAGCCGAAGAGCGCACGGGATCTGCGGGCGGATCCGACGGCCACATGGGCCTGGGCCTCTACATCTGCTCGGTCCTCTGCGCCAAGCACGGGGGCTCGGTGTCCGTGTCGGATGCGCCCGAGGGAGGCGGCATCGTCGTCGCGTCTTTCGATGTCTCTTCCTGACGGAGCGCCGCCGCGGAATCTCTCGTCTGTTGAGGGTTTCTTGACCTTCGCCTCCTAGGATCGAGATGCAGGCGAAGGGAAGGCGGCGAAGATGCGCTGCTCGAAAGCCGAGAAAAAACAGTGGATCGAGGACGAGGCCCTGGCGTCCAAGCGGGCCATGGTCGGGCGGGCGTCGTGCGTTGCGGGTGCCTTGGTCGTTGCGGCATGCGTGGTGCTCGGGCCGCGGGCCTGGGCCTTCTTTTCGGACATAGACGCGGTGCGCGCCTGCATAGAGGCACAAGGCGCGCTCGCCCCGCTCGCGATGGTCGCGACGGTCGCCGCCCAGATCATCGTCGCCGTCCTGCCAGGAGAGCCGGTCGAGCTCGCGGCTGGCTACCTGTTCGGATTCTGGGAGGGGACCGCCCTTTGCCTTGCGGGCGCGCTCGCTGGAACGCTCGCCGTCGTAGCGCTCGTGAAGACCCTGGGCACGAGGCTCGTCGGGCTGTTCTTCACCCGCGAGCAGATGGGGTCCGTCCCATGGCTCAAAGATCCGACACGGCTCGAAGCGGTCATGTTCGCCGTGTTCCTTATCCCCGGGACGCCCAAAGACGTCCTCACCTACGCCGCGGCGCTCACGAGCTGCCCCTGGTGGAAGACCGTCGCGATCACCACGATAGGGCGCATCCCCTCGGTGGCCTCGTCCACCCTTGCCGCCGGCTTCGCCGCCGAGGGGAACTGGATCCTCGCCGCCATCACGCTCGCCATCGCCGCAGCGCTCGCAATCGCAGGAGGCGCACTCTACGCAAGAGGGAGAAGCGGGCATGAAGCCCATCCCCCTCGGTCGTCCCGCCGCTCAAGCCAGGCCGGCGAGGATGCGGGCAGTTCGCCAACATCGGCAACGCTTCGATTGCCCTGGGACTCGACAACGCCGGAAGACAACGGAGGCAGCCGCCCGAAATAGAAAAGGTCCTCGAACTTCTTGTATCTCGTTGAGCCGCCACCAAGCGGGGTAGGTTTTCGTGAGGTGGGACTTGTCCGCCGGATAACGCCGGAT
>NZ_CAAKON010000040.1 GCF_901212655.1 Olsenella uli
GGCTCGAGTGGCGGCACCGGCGGCGGCAACGAGGGCTCCCGGGGTACGACCACACCCCAGCCGACACCCACGCCATCCCAGTAGGCCACGGCAAGGCCGCATCACCATCGGCAACGAACGGGCGCCCGGCCGAATCGATTTCGGTCGGGCGCCCTTTTCATGACGTGAATTCGTAACTCCCGGCAACAAGGCAAGAGACTGTCCGCGCGCGCCGCTGTCGACGCGCCTCTTGCCCCATCATTCTCCCGGGCGGGCTCAACGCGTCGCTCGACCCCGCACCGCGCCTGGATACATTCAGAACCTCGCACAACACACGCCAATCAGGCTCATCACACAAGAAAGGCGCCCCCGCCCATGGAGCGGGAGCGCCAAAGTCAAGCCCTTGTGGCCAAAGTCCTAGCGCGCAAGAGCCGCCTCGTTGCGCCCGTAGGCGGCCTTGGCCTCCTCCAGCTGCACCTTCACCGCGTCGTGGCCGGTTCCGCCGTACGTGGTGCGGCGACGCACGATATTGTCGATGTCGAGCGCCGCGTGGGCATCGCCCTCGAACAGTTCGGAGTAGCTGCGGAGCTCGTCGGTCGTGAGCTGCTGGAGCGTCACGCCCTCACGCACGCAGTCGCCCACGATGCGGCCCACCACGGCGTGCGCCTGACGGAAGGGCAGGCCCTTGCCCACCAGGTAGTCCGCGAGGTCTGTGGCCGCCATGTAGCCCTCGTGCGAGGCCTCGCGCAGGCGCTCGTCCTTGAAGGCACAGGTGGCGAGCATGCCGGTGCAAGCCATGAGGGAGCCCAGGACGGTGTCGGCCGCGTCGAACAGCGGCTCCTTGTCCTCCTGGAGGTCCTTGTCGTAGGTGAGCGGCGTTCCCTTGACGGTCATGAGCAGGCCCATGAGGTCGCCGGCCACGCGGCCGCTCTTGCCGCGCACGAGCTCGGCGAAGTCTGGGTTCTTCTTCTGCGGCATGATCGAGGAGCCAGTGGAGTGGGCGTCGTCCATCTCCACGAACGCGAACTCGGCCGTGCTCCAGATGACCAGCTCCTCGCACAGACGGGAGAGGTGAACCTGGCAGACGCTGGCCGCATAGATAAAGTCCAGCAGGTAGTCACGGTCGGACACGGAGTCCATCGAGTTGTTCGTGGCCGCGTCAAAGCCGAGGGCGGCGCTCGTCATCTGACGGTCGAGCGGATAGGTGGTGCCGGCGAGCGCGGCTGAGCCCAGGGGGCAGCGGTTCGCGGCGGCACGGGCGGCCTGGAAGCGGCGGAAATCGCGGTCGAGCATCCAGAAGTACGCAAGCAGGTGGTGCGAGAGCAGCACGGGCTGCGCCGGCTGCATGTGGGTGTAACCCGGCATGACCACGCCAAACTCGCCCTCGGCGCGCTCGAGCACCACGGCCTGCATCTTGGCGATGGCCTCGAGCACCTCATCGGCAAGGTCGCGCGCGATCATGTGCGTGTCCACCGCGGTCTGGTCGTTGCGGGAGCGACCCGTGTGGAGACGGCCGCCCGCGGGTCCGACGCGCTCGGTGAGCACGCGCTCGATGGCCATGTGGATGTCCTCGTCGCGGTCGACGTCGAACGAGAACTCGCCACGTTCGATCTCGCCGGCAATCTCGTCGAGGCCCTCGCGGATGAGCCTCTCGTCCTCGGCCGAAATCACGCCCTGGTGGGCAAGCATGGCGGCATGCGCCTTGGAGCCACGGATGTCCTGGCGCCACATGCGCTTGTCGAACGGAAGCGACGCGCCAAAGCGCTCGAGCTCGCCGGTGGGCGCGGCCGAGAAACGGCCTCCCCACAACGGCTTGGGCTCTGTGCCCTCCCCCGCTGCCTGCGCCCCGTTGGTTGCCGTGACCTCTTTGGCCTTGGAATCCGCCATCTACCCGCTCCCCTTGTTGTCAGCTTGCCGTAGGGCATCCATGGTACTCGCCCTTCCCCGGGCGCACACGCATGAATGCGTATCGGATTTGCAACTTGTTCCTACCGGCCTGCGCGCCAGGACAGCAAGGGGCGGACGCCGGAGCCCCCACTCCGACGCCCGCCCACGAGCGCACTCGTTTTGGATCGCTAGCCGCGGCGTCTACTTGCCGGCAGAAGCGCTGCCCTCGGCGCTTGCCTCGCCCTTGCCGGCCGCCTCGGCCTCCTTCTGGCCCATGGCCTGGATCTGCGCGGCTCCCAGCAGGCCGGCGGCCTTCTCGCGCTCGACGCGACGCTCGGCCCAGACGCGGTTGGGCAGGCCAAAGAGGTCCATGAAGCCCTTGGCGGCCGTGCGGTCGAAGGTGTCGCCCTTGTCGTAGGTGGCCAGGCCGAAGTCGTACATGGAGCTGTCGGCGCGGCTGCCGGTGACGGTGCAGCTGCCCTTGTACAGGTGCAGGCGAACCTCGCCGGTGACGGTCTTCTGCGTGCTGGCGAAGAAGGCGTCCAGAGCGTCCTTGAGCGGCGAGTACCAGAGGCCGTTGTAGACCTGGCGGCTCCAGTCGTGCTCGAGGGAGAGCTTGGTGTGGAGCACGTCGCCCGGCAGGCAGAGGCTCTCGAGCTGCTTGTGGGCCATGATGATGGCCAGGGCGCCCGGCTGCTCGTAGCACTCGCGGCTCTTGAGGCCCACGAGACGGTCCTCGATCATGTCGATACGGCCAAAGCCGTGGCTGCCAACGATCTTGTTGAGGGCGGCGATGAGGTCGTAGAGCTTCATGCGCTGGCCGTCGATTGAGACGGGCAGACCGGCCTCGAAGCCAAGCACGACGTCGCGGGCCTCGTCCGGGGCCTCCTCCGGGTCAACCGTGATGGACCAGGCACCCTTGGGGGCCTCGTTCCACGGATTCTCCAGTACGCCGCACTCGATGGCGCGACCCCAAACGTTCTCGTCGATGGAGTACGGGTTCTCCTTCGTTGCGTCCACGGGGATGCCCTTGGCCTGGGCGTACTCGATCTCGCTCGTACGGGTGGTGAGCTCCCAGCTGCGCACCGGGCCGAGGATCTCGAGCGTGGGGTCGAGGGCCTTGCACTCGAGCTCGAAGCGCACCTGGTCGTTGCCCTTGCCGGTGCAGCCGTGGGCGATGGCGACGGCGCCCTCGGTCTGGGCCACCTTCACGAGGTGACGGCAGATGGCCGGGCGGGAGAGGGCAGACAGCAGCGGGTACTTGTTCTCGTACATGCCGTTGGCAAAGATGGCCTTGGCGATGAAGTCCTCGGCGAACTCGTCGCGGATGTCCACGTCGTATGCGGCGACGGCACCGAGGGACTTGGCCTTGGCGTTCACGGCCTCGATGTCGGAGCGCTCCTCGGAGGGCTGGCCGAGGCTGGCGATGCAGGACACAACGTCATAGCCATCATCCTGCAGGTACTTGAGCAGGCAGGAGGTGTCGAGGCCACCGGAATACGCGAGAACGACCTTACCCTTTTCGGACATGTGAGACTCCCTTTGTTGCTAGCTGTTGGTATCTGGGGTCGACGGCTGAAACCGCCGGCAGGTTTGCTACTTCTTGACGTTCCTGAGCTTGTTGACGAGTGCTTCGAGCGAGGCAGCCTCCTCGTCCGTGAGGCAGACGACCATGATGGTGTCGTCGCCCGCGATAGAGCCGGCGACGTCGGGCAGTTGCGCGTCGTCGATGGCGGCGGCGACGCCCTGCGCCGTGCCCGCCTGGCTGCGAATGACCACGATGTTGTTGGCCCTCACGACGCCCGTGACGAGCTCGGACACCATGCGCTGGAGGTGGAGGTCCTCGGAGAGGACGTAGACCCCCTCGGGCAGCTTGCGAAGGCCCATATCGGCGATGTCGCGCGAGATGGTGGCCTGCGTGCAGGTGTACCCGAGTGCCTCGAGCTCCTCCACGAGGGCGCGCTGGGTCTTAATAGACTTGTTGCGCACGATGTCTCGGATGGCATCCTGCCTGTTGTTGCGACGCTTCATTGCGAGTTGGTCCCCTTGCATTGAGATTCACAGCGCAATGCATATTAGCACGATAAGATACATAAATACTGAGAATTTTTGACTAAATATAAGAAACGGGTTGTACGTGGCCTCTCGCCGCGCACAACCCGTCTCTCTCGATGAGTCACCCTGTCCCTCGTCTGCCGTCTACTCTGACTCATTTTTCAAACAAGGACCAGCAGCCCGTCAATGGGCCGGCCTGTCAGATAAATGAGTCAAAGTAGACGGCAGACTGACTCATTTGGCAGGCCGACCCAGTACCCGGCAGAGTTAGAGGCCGAGGGCCTCGGCAACCTCGCCGGCGCAGGCAAGAGCATCTGCCATGGAGGTCACTACGAGCGTCGAGCCGTTGCGCGCATCGCCCGCGGCGAACACCTTGGCGCAGGCGCCTTCCGCCACCAGCTGCGCACGGTGCGAGGAGCGCTCGACCATGACTGGCAGGGGTCGGCCCTTCTCGGCCATCTTGACGCCAAAGGCGTCGAGCACGCCGTGCTCGGGGCCCGTGAAGCCGCAGGCGATGAGCACGAGCTGGGCCGGAACCTCGCGCTCGGTCTCGGCCTTGCGCTCGGGCTTGCCGGCGCTCCAATCGAGGTCCACCACGCGAAGGCCACGCACAGATCCCGCCTCGTCGAAGAGCACCTCGAGGGTGTCGACCCCCCACTCGCGCATCTCGCCACCGGTGAGCGCGATGGCCTCCTGCTGGCCGTAGTCGGTCTTCTTGACGTTGGGCCACTCCGGCCACTGGTTCGTGGGAGCCGGCTTCTCGGGCGGGCAGCTCAGGAACTCGTACTGGCGCACGGAGCGGGCGCCCTGGCGCACGGCGGTGCCGAGGCAGTCGTTGCCCGTGTCGCCGCCGCCAATGACGATGACGTCCTTGCCGTGCGCGTCGATGGCGGGCGTGCCGCCGTCGAGCACGGAGCGCGTGGCGCTCGTGAGGTAGTCCACGGCATAGACCACGCCGCCCGAGGCAAGGCCCTCGTCATAGCCCTTCGCACCCAGGCCGCGCGGCGCGCAGGCGCCGGCCGCCACGACCACCGCGTCGAACTCCTTGGCGAGCGCAGAGGCCACCTTGGGGTCTGCCGCATCCGTGTTGAGGCGGAACTCGATGCCGAGGGACTCCATGAACTCCGTGCGGCGCGTCACGACGTCCTTTTCGAGCTTCATGTTGGGGATGCCATACATGAGCAGGCCGCCGGCACGGTCGTGACGCTCCACCACCGTCACGCGTGCGCCGCGGCAGGCGAGCTCCCAGGCAGCCACGAGGCCGGCCGGGCCAGAGCCCACCACGGCCACGCTCGGCGCATCCGGACGGGCAGCCGCAAACTTGGCCGGGCCGCCGTGGGCCCACTGCCAGTCGGAGATGGCGCGCTCGTTGTCGTGGATGGTCTCGGGCTCGTCGGCGCGGCCAAGGTTGCAGGCCGCCTCGCAGAGCGCGGGGCACACGCGACTCGTGAACTCGGGCATCGGCGAGGTGAGCGACAGGCGCTCGGCCGCCTCGGCCCAAAGGCCACGGTACACAAGGTCGTTCCACTCGGGAATGAGGTTGTGCAGCGGGCAGCCGCTCGGGCGCGCCTTGCCAAACCCAATGCCCGTCTGGCAGAACGCGACGCCGCACATCATGCAGCGGCTCGCCTGCACGCGCTGCTCCTCAGGCGTGAGCAGCGTGTAGAGCTCCTTGTAGTCGGCCGTGCGCTCGGCTACCGGGCGCAGGCCGTGAGCACGGCGACCGTGCTCGAGAAATGCTCCGGGCTTGCCCATGCTAGTTCCTCCCCGTGATCTTGTCGAAGGCCACCTGCAGGGCCTCCTCGTGCGACTTGCCCTCGCCCTCGGCCTTGGCAACGGCCTCGAGCACGCGCTTGTAGTCGCGCGGGATCACCTTCACGAACTTCCGCTCGTAGGCGCGGAAGCGATACAGCATCTTGATGCCGCGCGGGCTGGCCGTACGGCGGACGTGCTCCTCGATGAGGTCGCGAATCTGCTCGAGCTCCTCCTCGCTCGGATGCTCCAACTCAACCATGTCGAGGTTGCAGTTGTCCTTAAGCGTGCCGAACTCATCGAAGACATAGGCCACGCCACCGCTCATGCCCGCGGCGAAGTTCATGCCAACCTCGCCGAGGATGAGGGCCACGCCACCGGTCATGTACTCGCAGCCGTGGTTGCCCACGCCCTCGCAGACCACCGTGGCGCCGGAGTTGCGGACGGCGAAGCGCTGGCCGGCAAGGCCGTTCACGAAGCCGCGACCGCTCGTGGCGCCGTAGAAGGCCACGTTGCCAATTGCCATGTTCTCGTCGAACTTGTAGTTGGAGCGCTCGGGCGGACGCACCGAGACCACACCGCCGGAAAGGCCCTTGCCGAAGTAGTCGTTGGCGTCACCCTCGATGTTGAGCGTGATGCCTGCCGGCAGGAAGGCACCGAAGCTCTGGCCGCCGGAACCCTCGCAGTCGATGGTGATGGATCCCTCGGGCAGGCCCTCGGGATGGGCCTTGGTCACCTCGGAGCCAAGCATGGTGCCCACGCAGCGGTTGACGTTGGCGATGTCGGCATGGAAGCGAATCGGCTCGAGGTGGGCGCGCGCGTCTGCCGTGTATGGGATGAAGAGCGTGGAGTCCAGAGCGCGGTCGAGCTCCAAGTCCGGGGCCATGGAGGGCAGGAAGTGGTGAGCCTCGGCGCCCGGGATGGACTTGCCGTACTCGTTGGTGCCGTTGGCGAGCACGCGGGAGAGATCGACGGTGTTGGCCTTCCAGTTGCCCTCGACCTCGACCTGGCGCAGGCACTCGGGGTGACCGACCATCTCGTCGACGGTGCGGAAGCCCAGGCTCGCCATGATCTCGCGGAGCTCTGCCGCCGTGAAGCGCATGAAGTTCTCGACCTGCTCCGGCTTGCCGGCAAAGCGGCCGCGCAGGGTGCAGTTCTGCGTGGCGATGCCGGCCGGGCAGGTGTCCTGCTGGCAGTCGCGCTGCATGAGGCAGCCCATGGCCACGAGCGGCATGGTGGCGAAGCCAAACTCCTCGGCGCCGAGCAGGCACGCCATGGCCACGTCGCGGCCGTCCATGAGCTTGCCGTCCGTCTCCACGACCACACGAGAGCGCAGGCCGTTGAGCAGCAGCGTCTGCTGGGTCTCAGCAAGGCCAATCTCAAATGGGATGCCCGCGTGGTAGATGGAGTCGCGCGGGGCCGCGCCAGTGCCGCCGTTGTGGCCGGAGATGGTGATCTTGTCAGCGCCGCCCTTGGCAACGCCGGTGGCGATGGTACCCACGCCGGCGAGCGCGCAGAGCTTCACGGAGATGCGGGCACCGGGGTTGGCGTTCTTGAGGTCGAAGATGAGCTCTGCCAGGTCCTCGATGGAGTAGATGTCGTGGTGCGGCGGAGGCGAGATCAGGCCCACGCCGGGCGTGGACTGACGCACCTCGGCCACCCACGGGTAGACCTTCTTGCCGGGCAGGTGACCACCCTCGCCGGGCTTGGCACCCTGGGCCATCTTGATCTGGATCTCGATGGCGCTAGAGAGGTAGCGGCTCGTGACGCCGAAGCGGCCCGAGGCAACCTGCTTGATGGCGGAGTTCTTGGAGTCGCCGTTGGGCAGAGGCACCTCGCGCGCCGGGTCCTCGCCGCCCTCGCCGGTGTTGGAGCGACCGTGCAGGCGGTTCATGGCGATGGCGAGGGTCTCGTGGGCCTCCTTGGAGATGGAGCCGAAGCTCATGGCGCCGGTGTTGAAGCGCTTGACGATCTCGTCGACGGGCTCGACCTCGTCCAGCGGCACGGGCGTGCGGCCGGCGGCGTCGAAGTCCATGAGGTCGCGCAGGGTCACGGCGCGGCCGGGACGGTGCACCAGGCGGCCGTACTCGCGGAAGAGCTCCATGTCGCCCTCGTCACAGGCCCGCTGCAAGAGGTAGATCGCCTTGGGCTCGATGAGGTGCTCCTCGCCCGTGAGCGGACGCCACTTGGTGAGGCCGAGAGACGGCAGCTGGTTGGGTGCGGGACTCTTGCGGATGGCGAGGGCCTTGTCGTAGCGCTCGTCCTCCTCGCGCTGGATACCGTCCAGGCCAAGGCCGCCCACGCTCGTGGTGGTGCTGGTGAAGCAGCGGTCCACGACGCCCTCGTTGAGGCCGATGATCTCGAATATCTGCGCGGAGTGGTAGCCCTGGAAGGTAGAGATGCCCATCTTGGACATGATCGAGGTGATGCCCGCCGTCACGGCCTTGTCGTAGTTGGCGATGGCGTCCTCGGGCTCGAGCGCGATGGCGCCCTTGGCGCACAGGTCGCGGATGCACTCGTGGGCCATGTAGGGGTAGATGCCGCTCGCGGAGTAGCCCACGAGGCAGGCGAAGTCGTGCGAGGCCAGGGCGTCGCCGGTCTCCACCACGATGTCGGCGAGCATGCGGGTGCCCGTGCGAATCAGGTGGTTGTGGACGCTGCCCAGGGCCAGCAGGCTCGGGATGGGTACCTCGTCGGCGGCGGCGCGGTCGGAGATCACGACGATGGTCGTGCCCTCGCGCACGGCGGCCTCGATGTCGCGATCGAGTTGGTCGAGGGCGGCCTCGAGCGCGCCCTCCCCCGCGTCGCGGCGATAGACGGCGTGGAAGACCTGGGTCTTGAAGCCCGCGCGGTCGATGGCGCAGATGCGGCGGAACGCGTCATGGGTGAGCATCGGTCCCCGCAGGCGCACGAGGCGGCAGGTGTCGCGGCAGTCCTCCAGCAGGTTGCCGTGGTTGCCGAGGTAGAGTACCGAGCTCGTGACGAGGCTCTCGCGCAGCGCGTCGATGGGCGGGTTCGTCACCTGGGCAAACAGCTGGTGGAAGTAGTCGTAGAACGAGCGGCTCTTCTTGGAGAGCACGGCCAGCGGCGAGTCGATGCCCATGGAGGCCAAGGGCACCTTGGCCTGGATGGCCATCGGGCGCACGACTTCGTCAACATCGTCATAGTGGTAGCCGAGCTTGGCCATGCGCTCCGTGAGGGGCACGTCGGCGTCGGCGTCGTCGGGCAGCTCGTCAAACGCGGGCTTCTTGAGGTCGTGGATGTCGAGGGTCTCGTCGCCCAGCCAGTCACGGTACGGCTTTTCGTTGGCGTACTTGTCGCGAATCTCGTCGTTCCAGATCACGCGGCCCTGCTCGGGGTCGACCTCAAGCATCTCGCCCGGGCCAAGGCAGCCGGTGCGCAGGATGTTCTCGGGCTCGACGTCGATGGTGCCCACCTCGGACGAGAGGATGAGACGGTCGTCGCGCGTGACGTAGAAGCGCGCGGGGCGCAGGCCGTTGCGGTCCAGCACGGCGCCCAGCAGCTTGCCGTCGGTGAACACGATGGCGGCCGGACCGTCCCATGGCTCCATGAGCATGGACTGGTAGGCATCATAGGCGCGGCGCTTCTCGGACAGGTTGGGGTTGTGGTCCCACGGCTCGGGGAGCATGAGCGTCACGGCGCGGTCCAGGGGCCTGCCGTTCATCGTGAGGAACTCGAGCACGTTGTCGAGGATCGCGGAGTCGGAACCCTCGCGATTGATGATGGGCAGCACCTGCTCCAGGTCGTGCTGGAGAATCGGCGAGTACAGGTTCGGCTCGCGAGCGCGAATCCAGCTCACGTTGCCGCGCAGCGTGTTGATCTCGCCGTTGTGGATGATGTAGCGGTTGGGGTGCGCGCGCTCCCAGCTGGGCGTGGTGTTGGTGGAGTAGCGCGAGTGCACGAGGGCGAGGCTCGTCTCGACCGCGGCGTCGTTGAGGTCGATGAAGAAGCGGCGCATCTGCGTGGCGACGAGCATGCCCTTGTAGACGATGGTGCGGCTGGACATGGAGCACACATAGAAGATCTTGTCCTTGAGCGCCGGGTTCTTGTCGGCCGCGCGCTCGATGGTGCGCCTCGTCACATAGAGCTTGCGCTCGAAGTCCTGGCCAGCGGCGACGCCCTCGGGGCGGCGCAGGAAGGCCTGGAGAATGGTGGGCATGCACGCCTTGGCGGTGTCGCCCAGGTCATGCGGGTCAACCGGCACGCGGCGCCAGAACATCAGAGGCACGCCGCACTTGGCGCAGCCCTCCTCGAACACGCGAATGGCCGAGGCAACGCCATGCGAATCGGCCACGCCGTCGGTCTCGCCCGTCTCGTCGCTGTGCGGGAAGAAGAGCATGGCCACGCCGTAGTCGCCCTCGTCGGGGAGCAGCTGGCCCTCCTTCTGCGCCTCCTTGCGGAAGAAGCGGTGCGGAATCTGGAAGAGCACGCCCGCGCCGTCGCCGGTGTTGTGCTCGAGGCCCTTGCCACCACGGTGCTCGAGGTTCACGAGCACGGACAGGGCATCGTCGAGCGTCTGGTGGCTGCGGACGCCCTTGAGGTGGGCAATGGCGCCAATGCCGCAGGCATCGTGCTCGTAGCTGGGTCGGTAGAGGCCGCGTGCGGCCGAATCGGCGGCGACGCGTGCGATGTCCGCCGCGGTCGGCGCACCTGCGGTCACGCTCGAGGCCACGCCGGCCTCGGCCGAGGTCACACGGACTGGCTGGTGAGACTCCATGTCTTAGTCCTTCTCCGAAGGAATACTGCCGCTCACCGACCATATGGCCACTTTGGGTGGACAAACGGGACAGCAATCCCCCGGCCGGCAAGCAGACAGAAGTCTACCGAGCGGCCGCGCGCGGCCCGGGGGCGCGCGTCCATTTGTCGCAGTCTTGTAACGAAAGCGGCCGCCGACCCAGGGGCGGCGACTCAAAACAAAGGCGCCAAGCGCTCGCATTGCGCAAGCACTTGGCGCCGGGGACGTTACCTGAGCCGATCGGGCAGATCCGCTACGGGAGTCTCGTGACCCAAGATCACCCCGTGTTCTGCAGGCCCGCGGAGACGCCGGCAACGGTGGAGAGGATGAGCTTGATGTACAGCTCGCGCTCCTCGGCCGTGAGCTCGGCCTCATGCTCGCGCAGCGCTGTGAGGGCACGCACCTGCGAGATGGAGAGGGCGTCCACGTAGGGATTCCTCACGCGCACGGCCTGGCCAAGCACGTGCCGGTGCTGCAGCGGCCACTCGTCACCCACGATGGCGAGCGTCCACTTGCGGGTGAGCGCCATCTCGTCCAGGACCTTCTTGGCGAGGTCGTCGCGGTCGCCCAGCGCGAGGTAGTGCCTCGCGATGCGGGCGTCGGTCTTGGCGATGCTCATCTCGATGTTGTCGATGAACGTGCTGAACAGTGGCCACTCCCTGTAGGCGGCCTGGAGCCCCTCCAGGTTGCCGTACTTCTCGCAGGCCGTGCCCAGGCCGTACCACGCGGCGAGGTTGATGCGGGCCTGGCTCCAGCTGAAGACCCAGGGGATGGTGCGCAGGTCGTCGAGCGACTTGGCGCCCAGGCCGCGCTTTGCCGGACGGGAGCCGATCGGCAGCAGGCCAACCTCGGTGAGCGGGGTCACCGTGGAGAACCAGGGGGCAAAGTCCGGCGTGTGGATGAGGTCGATGAAGCGCTCGTGGCTGGCGTCGTAGAGCGCCTTGGCCAGATCGGCGTACTTCTCGGTCATCTCGGTGTTGGTGCGCTCCACGGAGGGCGCGCTCTGCAGCAGCGTGGCGCCGGCGACAGACTCCACGTGGCGCTGGGCCAGCACCGGGTTGCCGTAGCGGGCAAAAATGACCTCGCCCTGCTCGGTGACCTTGAAGAAGCAGTTGACCGAGCCCTTGGGCTGGGCGAGCACGGCGCGGTTGGCCGGGCCGCCGCCACGGCCCACGGCACCGCCGCGGCCGTGCATGAGCACGAGGTCGATGTTGTTCTTCTTGGCCCAGTTGGCGATGCGCTCCTGCGCGGCGTGCAGCGCGAGCGTGGCCGTGGTGGGGCCGGCGTCCTTGGAGGAGTCGGAGTAGCCGAGCATGACCTCCATCTTGCGGCCGGTCTGGGCCAGGCGGCGCTGGACGTCGGGCAGCTGGAGCATCTCGTCCAGCACGCCAACGCAGCCCTCCAGGTCCTCGAGCTGCTCGAACAGCGGGATGACGTCGATGGTGGGCACGTCCTCGGGGTGCGCGAAGGCAAGGCGGGAGAGCTCGTAGACGTCGGCCACGTTCTGGGCACTCTTGGTGAAGGAGATGATGTAGCGGCGCGCCATCTTCCTGCCGTAGCGCTTCTGGATGGCACCGAGCGCGCGGAAGGTGTCCAGCACCTCGCGCGTCATCGGGGCGAGCGGGCCACGCTCGCCGTTACGCCCGTGCTCGCGGATGTCGGCAAGCGCACGCGAGTGCACCACCGAGTGCTGACGGAACTCCATCTCCACCATGTGGAAGCCAAAGCTCTCGGCCTGCCAGATGAGCGTCTGGACGGGGCCGTAGGCAGCGCGGGTGGCACCGGCCTCCACGAGGGAGCGTTGCACGACGCGCAGGTCTGCGAGGAACTCCTCGCAGGAGTGGTACATCGTGTCGGAGTTGCGCTTGACCGTGGCCTTCAGGCGATCTGCCATGACGAGCATGACGGCGCGGTGCGGTTCGGACTCGCTGATGAGCTCGGCGCGGCCGGTGAGCTTCTCGCTCATCTCCACCTGGTGGTTCCACAGGTTCACGAGCTCGTCGGAAGGCTTGGTACGCGTGGCGTCGAGCGTGAGGTTGCGGCCCACGCGGAAGCACTTCTCGGCCAAGGTGCGCACCATGTGGTTGAAGAACTTGGCGGCCACCTCGCGACTCACCTTGGCGGTGACGTTGGGATTGCCGTCACGGTCGGAGCCAATCCAGGAGCCGGGGTGGAAGAACGCCGGGCACACGGGCTCCACCTTGCCGGCGTCGTCGCCCAGCACCCAGTCGTCGAAGCGGCGGTAGACCTGCGGCACCATGTCGAACAGCGTGTTGTCGAAGATGTCGATGATGGTATCGGCCTCCTCGACGGGGGTCGGCTTCTTGAGCGCGATGGGGCTCGTGCGCAGCAGGGCATCGATCTCCTGCAGCATGTGGCGCTCGTTCTCCGCAAGGTCAGAGCCGCCGAGGCGCGGGCGCTCCTCGAGCAGCTTGCCGATGCGGCGGATCTTGCCCTCGACGGCCTTGCGACGGGCCTCGGTGGGGTGCGCGGTGAAGACGGGGTGGAACTCGAGGCGGCCGAGCAGCTCGGCGGCCTTCTCGGGACCAGCCTCCTCGATGAGGCGGTGGTAGGCCACGGCAAGCGCGTTGGACTCGTCGACGTCGGCCTCGGGGGAGGCGGCGCGCTCGCGGTCGTGCAGGGTCTCGACGCGGTAGTTCTCCTCGGAGAGATTGGCGAGGTGGAAGTACGCCGTGAGGGCGCGCGTCACCATCGTCTGTTCCTCGGCCGTGAGGCCCTTGGTGAGCTCGTAGGCGTTCCGGAAGCTCTCGTCCTCCTCGCTCGCGCCGGTGGCGCTCGTCACACCGCGCTCGTCGGCGGCGATGAGGTCGGCGAGGAGCTCGTCGAAGTCGCGACGCAGCTCAGGCGAGTACTCCGTGAGGACCTCGCGCAACAGACGAAGGAAAAGCTCCATGTTGTTGCGCAGGCTCTCGGGAAGCTTCACCCCCGCGAAGGTCTTCGCGGCAGCGGCCTTGGCCTCGGCACGGCTCAGGGACTCCCGCTGGGAGGCCCTGAGCGCGGTGCGCACGGCGGCATGGACGGCCTCGTGCTCGGAACGGTTTGCCTCAAAGCTTGACTCTGCTGGCAAGGTTCCTCCTTCTGGCTCGAACGAAGGCGGGTGCCGACGGGGCGCTTTGTGCGGAGCCGAGACTCGCCATCTTGGCAAAACGGCACTCATCATAGCAGCGAAAAACAGCTGAGGTACAGCTGTAACGAGTGCGTAACGTAAGCAGCCGGCGTACGCAAGACCACATCGGGCGAGCGTACCCTTGCAATCTGTAAGCGCAGCGAGACGGTCTTCCCTGCTCGCCGGCACCCCGGCCCTCGCCCGCCGGCACCCCGGACCCCGCTCACTGGCACCTTCGCACGGACGATCGGCCGGTCGGCGAGGACGCTCGCGGACTCATTGCGGCACAGGCGCGGGAGGTTGGCGCATCGCCAGCTCTTCGCTGCCTGCTGGCACGCTTGCACGGACGATCGGTCGGTCGGCGAGGACGCTCGCGGACTCATTGCGGCACAGGCACGGGAGGTTGGAGCATCGCCGGCTCTTCGCTGCCTGCTGGCACGTTGCAACCCGCCGGCAGGCTGCAACTTGCCACACGCTGCAGCCTGTCGGCACACCGAGAATCACCACAGAAAGGCTCGCCATGGACTTGCTCTCTTTGCTGCCGCTGCCACCGCTCGCCATGGCCTTCCTGTGCGCGATGGTGTTCCTCGCCGGGTTCGTGGACGCCGCGGCAGGCGGCGGCGGGCTCATCTCGCTGCCGGCGTTTCTCGCCACCGGCATCCCCTCGCACCTCGCATTTGGCTGCAACAAGTGCGCGAGCGCCATCGGCACCACGTTCTCCACGCTGCGCTACTTCCGCCATGGGGCGATGGACTTCCTCGTGGCGGGCGTGGCGGCGCTGGGCGCGTTCGCCGGCAGCGCGCTCGCGAGCAACCTGCTGCTGCTCGTGAGCGACGACGCCTTCCGCATCCTTGTCGTCTGTGTGCTGCCCGTGGCCGCCGCCATCATCCTCACCCGCAGGAGCGACGCGCTTGCGGAGAACCACTCCGCCGAGCTGCCGCGCGCCCGTCGCATCGTGCTCGCGGTGCTCATCGGCTTTGTCATCGGCGGCTACGACGGGCTTGTGGGACCCGGCACCGGAACGTTTGCGATCATCGCGTTCAACCTGCTCATGCGGTTCGACCTCAAGACAGCGGGCGGCAACGCGAAGGTCATGAACCTCGCGAGCAACTACGCCTCGCTCGTGGTGATGCTCGCCGCCGGCAAGGTGGACTTCGCGATTGCGCTGCCCGCGGCCGTGTTCTGCATCGCCGGCCACGTCCTCGGCGCCGGCATGGCTCTCAAGCGCGGGGCGCGCCTCATCCAGCCGATGCTCGTCGTGGTGCTGGTGCTTCTGCTCGTGAACCTCGTGAGCCAGCTGATGGGCGTCTAGGCTCGTCGCGCTTGCTTCGGGCGAGCCCGTCTCCACCTTGTTCGTACACCTGCCTTGTTCGTCGCGCCCACTTCGTTCGCCGCGTCCACCGCGCCCGCAGCCCAACCACCCGCCTGCCCGCCCATCCACGCAGACGCCCCTCAGCCCAACCGCCTGCCCGCCCCGCGCGCACTCTGCCTACCCGCACGCCACGTCCGTCCGCGCACCATACCTACCTGCCCCTCCACGTGCCATGCCTACCTGCCCCTACGAGATTGACGGACGAATCCAGCGGGCCCAACCGCCTGTCCGCGCACCCCGACTGTCCGCGCACCCCGCCCGTCCGCACACCACGTCCAACCGCCCGTCCGCACACCATACCTACCTACCCGCCCGTCCACGAATGCGGGCGTTTGCAATGGAGGGGCACGGCACACCCCTCTTTTGTCCAGGAATCCAGGCGATTGCGTGATTTCAGGGGCCTGCACTCGCGCCGGCGCAGGATAATTCGAAAGATGAGGGATGCGCCAACCGACGCTCATCGTTATCTTCTCAAAGAACAAAACATCTACCAGCAGTTTTGCAGAGATGCATCTCTGTGGTCAGCCGTGCTCCAGCTATAGCGGACTTCTGCTGGCACGCGGGACCTGCCCCGTCTTCGCAACCGCCCGCATTCGTGGACAAACTGGTAGCAAAACATGCCCCGGCGATTCGACCCGGCGCCCACGCCTCGTCCCTCCTTCGCAACCGCCCGCATTCGTGGACAAACTGGCAACCATCCGTGCCCCGGCAGCCCGACCCGACGCCCTCGCCCCACCCCGGTATCGCAACCGCATGCATTCATGGACAAGCAAGCGGCTTAATGCACCCCGGCAGCCGACCTGATGCCCGCGTCCCGCCCCGCCTTCGCAACCGCCCGCATTCGTAGACAGGCCAGTGTCCGGGCGCGCCCTCCCCGCTCGCGGTAGGATGCTCGCGAACCATCTCGAAGGGAGCCCGCATGACCGGTTACACCACCGTCGTCTTTGATCTGGACGGCACGCTGCTCGACACCATCGAGGACCTGCACCTCACGCTCAACCACGCGCTCGAGTCGGGGGGCCTGCCGCCGCGCACCTTTGCCGAGGCACAGGCATTCGTGGGAAACGGCATCCGCAGGCTCGTCGAGCGCGCAGTGCCCGGGAGCACGAGCCCCGAGGCCACCGACGCCGTCTTTGCCGAGTTCAACCGCTGGTACGCCCAGCACTGCAACGACCACACCAAGGCCTACGACGGCATCATCGAGCTCGTCGACTCCCTCCGTAGCGAGGGCCGCCGCGTGGCGGTGGTCTCCAACAAGAGCGACTACGCGGTGCAGGACCTCGTCGACATCTACTTCCCAGGCGTCTTCGATGCCGTCGCCGGCGTGCGCGAGGGCATCGCGCGAAAGCCCGCACGCGACATGGTCGACCTTGCGCTCGAGAAGATGGGACCCGAGGCCGTGGCCGACGCGCGTGAGGGACGGGCAGCCTACGTGGGAGATTCCGAGGTGGACATCGCCACCGCCCGCAGCGCCAAGATGCCCTGCATCTCCGTGAGCTGGGGATTTCGCAGCGTGCCACAGCTCCACGAGGCGGGCGCAACCCGAATCGTTGCCACCCCGGCAGAGCTTGGGGCCGCGATTCGCGAGGGGTAGCACGACCAAACGACACGCAGCGATGCGGACCGGCGCGGTCACAACCTCGAGCCGGGAGGCCATTCTCGACTTCAGCTGGAGGTTATGACCCGGCCCAGCCATCGGTAGTCGACGCGAACCGCGTAGACGGCCCGAATGACGCCCGCCCCGGCCCCTACTCCACCTCGATCTCCTTGATGAGGACCTCGTTGCCGCGAAGCAGGTGCGTGCGGGGGCTGCCGCACGCGGGGCACGTGCGGCCGTGCGCCACGGTGCCATATTCGGCGCCGCAGTCCTCGCAAAGGGTCACGGCGGGAATCGTCTCGCACGCAAGCTCGCAGCCGTCCATGAGGGACTCGCGCTTGCAAGCCCAGCGCCAGGCGTTCTCAAGCAGCCCGGGCACCACGCCGGAGACCTCGCCCAGCTCGAGCGTCACGCGCGAGACGGAGGTGACGGCGTTCTCCGCCGCCACCTCCTTCACGTCGTCGATGATGTAGAAGACGATTCCGAGCTCGTGCATGGGACTCCTTTATTGCAGACAGGCGCGGCGTGGCTGGCAACGGGCACCGCGCTGCCACGGCCGCCACGGCCACCGTCCGTCCGCCTACTTCTTCTTGAACCGGATCTTGAGCTCGCGCTTGAGGGCGTACTTGGCCAGACTCGGGATCTTCTTCTCGTACTTCACCATCGTAGAGCACTCGGGGCGGTCGCGATCAAGGTGAATCGCGTCGAACTCGCACTTGGTGGTGCAGAGTCCGCAGCCGATGCACTTGTTCGCGTCCACCACGCTCGCGCCACACCCCAGGCAGCGGGCCGTCTCCGCCTTAACCTGCTCCTCGCTAAACGTGCGCACGTACTCGCGGAACCGCCGCTTGCGCTCGGCCTCGTGGTCCACGCGCGGCGCCTGACGGCTCGCGGTGTCATAGGAGCCAAACTCGGCGTGATCCTTGTCCAGCTCGCGATAGCGCCTCGGGTTGCGCCCGATGGTAAGCGTGCCGCCCTGCACGAAGCGGTGGATGGACACGGCAGCCTCATGACCCGCGGCGATGGCGTTGATCGCAAAGCTCGGCCCGGTGTAGACGTCTCCGCCCACGAAGATGTCGGGCTCGTTGGTCTGGTAGGTAACGGGGTCGGCCACGGCACCCCGCCCGCGCCCCAACTTCACGGCAGAGCCGGCGAGCAGGTCTCCCCACTCCACGGACTGGCCGATGGACAGCACCACGCGGTCGCACTCGTACGTGCGCGTGTCTCCCTCGTCGTAGACCGGGGCAAACCGTCCCTCGTCGTCGAACACGCGCACGCAGCGCTTGAACGTGATGGCACGCACGCGCCCATCCTCGTCGTGGAGCACCTCCGCGGGGCCCCATCCGCAGGTAATGGCAACGCCGTCCTCCACGGCCTCGTGACGCTCCTCCTCGCTCGCCGGCATCTCAGCCTCGCCCTCGAGGCAGAGCATCTCCACGCGCTCCGAGCCCAGACGCGCGGCCGTGCGCGCCACGTCGATGGCCACATTGCCGCCACCCACAACCACCGTGGTACCAGCAAGCGAGAGCGACCCGTCCTCGGCAACGCCAAAACCCAAGGCGCGGGCCGCCTCGGTGGCGCCATCCTCGCCCGCCTGCGCGCGCGAGACCTCGCGCAGGAAGTCCACCGCCACGCTCACGCCCTCGGCGCCCTCGCCAGCAATGCCCGCACGCCTGCCACCCTGGCAGCCAACCGCCAGGTAGAAGGCCTTGAAACCCTGTCCGCGCAGCTCGTCGAGCGTCACGTCGCGGCCAACCTCCACGCCATAGCGGAACTCGGCACCCATGGCCTCGATCACGGCAACCTCGGCGGCAATCACGTCCTTCCCCAGCTTGTAGCTGGGGATTCCGTACGTGAGCATGCCGCCCGGGCGCGCGCTCTTCTCGAACACCACCGGCCTGTAGCCCTTCTCGGCCAGGTAGAAGGCGCACGAGAGGCCAGCCGGACCGGCGCCCACGACGGCCACCTTCTCCGTGAAGTCGCCCTCGACCTTTGGCCTCACCTGCGGCGGGATGTAGCGCGTCTCGGCATCCAGGTCTCGCTGGGCCACGAACTTCTTGACCTCGTCGATGGCCACGGCAGCATCCACGCGCCCGCGCGTGCAAGCGTCCTCGCAGCGACGGTTGCAGATACGGCCGCACACGGCCGGCAGCGGGTTCTCACGCTTGATGAGGGCGAGGGCGTCGGTGTAGCGGCCCTGCGCGGCGAGCTTGAGATAGCCCTGAACCGCGATATGCGCCGGGCAGGCCGTCTTGCAGGGGGCCGTGCCCGTGTCGTACGTCTCGATGCGGTTCTTGTCGCGATAGCTGGGACTCCACTTCTCGGGACCCCACTTCACCTCGTCCGGCAGCTCCTGCTTGGGGTACTCCGGCACCCCGTGCGTCCGCGCGTCGCAAAGCTTCTGGCCAAGCTTCACCGCGCCGGCGGGGCACACCTCCACGCAGCGGCCGCACGCCACGCAGCTGCTCGCGTCGGTATGGGCCACGTAGGCTGAGCGGGAGAGGTTGGGCGTGTTGAACAACTGGCTGGTACGAAGCGCGTAGCACACGTTCACGTTGCAGTTGCAGATGGCGAAGATCTTGCTCTCGCCGTCGATGTTGGTGATCTGGTGCACGAAGCCGTTGTCCTCGGCGCGCTGGAGGATCTCGTAGACCTCCTCGCGCGAAACGTAGCGCCCGCGATCGGTCTCCACCACGTAGTCGGCCATGTCGCCCACGGCGATGCACCAGTCGTTGAAGTCGTCGCCGCAGCCCTCGCCCATCCGCTGTCGGCTCATGCGGCAGCTGCACGCGCTCGCCGCGTACTTGCCGTCGTACTTGTCGAGCCAGTGCTTGATGTGCTCCACGGACACGGACCGGTTCTCGCGCTCGATGGCGCGCTCCACCGGAATCACGTGCATGCCGATGCCCGCACCTCCGGGCGGCACCATCGGCGTGGCCTTGGAGAGCGGCCCCTTGCTCGCGGACTCGAAGAACTTGGCGTAGACCGGGTTCTCCTGCAGCTGGCCCCAGCGCATGTTGAGGAACTCGGCAGAGCCCGGCACGAGCATGGGCAGCACCCACTGCTTGGTGCGGGTGGGGTTTTCCCAGTTGTACTCGAGCAGTCCCGTGTAGGAGAGGTCGTCGAGCATCTTCTCGAGCGGCTCCGGCGCGATGCCGGTGGCGCGGACGGCGTCCTCGAGCGTGTAGGGGTGGCGCATCTTGAGGCGGCAGAGCACCTCGGCCTGCTCGTCGGTGGCGGCGGCAGCGAAGCTCCAGTACTCGTATGGGAGCAGCTGGTCGCGGCCGAGCAGGCGGTTCGTGCAGTGCTTGGCCAGGGCAACGATGGCCGGGCGCGGGTTCTCCGGAAGCTCGGGCACGAACTCGGCGCCGATGTCGGGCTCGGTGAAGGAGACACCGGGGCCGTTGAGCACGAGCGTGCCATCGGTCTTCTCGACGGTCTGGAGCGGGAGGCCCGCGGAGTTGGTTTTGACGCGACTGGCATCTGGGGTCTTGCTATCAAGTGAGGCCATGGGGCTCCTTTAGGCAACGGGATAGTGGGCGGCGGCGGTGTTGGCGGGAGCGGCCTTGGAGAAGGTACCCGCCTGCCAGCGCGCGACGGCGTCGGCAAGCCAGGCGGCCCAGGCCTCGACGCCCTCGCCGGTCTTGGCCGAGATGGGTAGCACGCGCGCCTCGGGGTTGCGCAGGCGCACATTCTCCTCGCAGCGCGCGAGGCTGAAGTCGAAGTAGGGCGCCACGTCCATCTTGTTCACAAGCACCAGGTCGCACACCTCGAACATGAGGGGGTACTTGAGCGGCTTGTCGTCGCCCTCGGGCACGGAGAGAATCGCGACGTTGACGCTCGCGCCCGTGTCGAACTCGGCTGGGCACACGAGGTTGCCCACGTTCTCAAGAATGGCGAGGTCGAGGTGGTCGCGGCCGGCATCGCGCACGGCGGCGTCGAGCTCGGCGAGGCCCTGGTGGCACATGGCGGCGTCCAGGTGGCACATGCCGCCCGTGTGGAGCTGCACCGCCGGGACGCCCGCCTCGGCCATGGCGCGCGCATCGACGTCGGAGTCGATGTCTGCCTCCATGACGCCCATCGAGAGCGAGGGCGCCAGGGCCTCTACGGTGCGGCGCAGCGTGGTGGTCTTGCCCGAGCCCGGGCTGCTCATGAGGTTGAGCAGGAAGGTGCCGCGCTCCTGGAGCTCGGAGCGCAACTTGTCTGCCGCCCGGTCGTTGCTCGCAAACACGCTCTGCCTGACCTCGATGACGCGAACGGCGCGCTCGCGGGCGGCGCCCTGCCCCGCGCCCTCGTTCTGGACTTCCATATCCCTCTCCTCCGCCGCCGGCGCGTCCCCACGGCCGACGACTGGCCTGCTTGTTGGCACAACTTGCCAATAGCTCAGTCTAGATGCCCCGCCGGCATCGAGAAACGGCCCATCGGCGTACGGTCACGCGGGAGGCTTGGAGCAGCAGCGCCTCGAGCGCCGAGGCGGACGGGGCGGCACCGGCGCCAGAGCGGACGCAAGCGGCGCAGGCCAACACCGAATGTGAACGGGGCGTCGGCATGATTCGAGGCGGCGAGGTTCCCAAATGGCCTACTCTAGAGAGTGCTAACTCGCGGCGGGCGCGGCTCGTCCCCCGCCGAAACCTAGGAGCAGAACATGGCAAAGCAACGCATGGCCGAGGGCCCCGTCGCCCTCACCGAGGCAAACAAGCTCTATTTCTACAAGCTGCTGGGCGAGGCCCTGGGCGTCGGGCGACAGGCATTCCTGCCCCGCGCGCTCGAGGCGCTCGAGGCGTCGGACCTCACGCCCGAGAAACTCGGCTACGAGGATGGCAGAGCGCTCTTCGAGAAGCTCGCCGACGTCTGTCAGCTCACCGCCTTCAAGGGCGGCCGCTTCTACGTGACGGTGCAACGCAACGAGGCGTGGGACGCGGCACTTGCGGCGGCCGAGAACTCCAAGAGGCCCACCGGCGGCAAGGGCAAGCCCTGGAAGCGCAAGAAGGGCGCCCTCAAGCCGGTGCGCCCGCGCACGATCCAGGTTGCGAAGCCCGCCGAGTCCGAGGCGGTGGCCGAGCCTGCTGCTGCGGATGCCGCGCCGATGGAGGTCGCCGCAGACGGAACCGCGCAGGCAGGGGCTCAGACAGACCGGCAGGTGCCGCCGGCAGGCGCCGCACCTGCCGAGCAGCCCGCCCGGGACGAGGCCTCCGTCTCAGAGCCCACGCCGCAGACGGAGGGGGCCGCGCAGGCAGAGGCTTCGCCGGCTGACGCCGCCGGCCAGGCGAGCGCCCCCACGGCGGAGGCACCCAAACCCGCCCGCAAGCTCACGCTGCTCGAGCAGATCGAGGCGCAGCTGCCCAAGTCCGCCGATGAGGAGGAGGCGGGGGCCACGCAGCTCGCGCCGGCTACGCCGCAGGGCGTCGCCCCCGAGGCGCAGCCGGCAGCCATGACGGAGCCGGCAGCCGCGAGCGCCTCTCAGGCCGCCCCGCAGCCGGTGGTCGCCTCGCACGTCGCGCCTGCCCAGCAGCCGGCCGGCGCGCCGCAGC